>JBBIUU010000099.1:0-11239 GCA_037440125.1 Acidobacteriota bacterium | reverse complement strand
TAGGAGCCGGCGACCTCGGAGGGCTCGAGGTTTTTGGGGTAGTCCACGCGCCAGAGCGTGAGGCCCTGCGCGGGGAGGGCCGGAATCTGAGGGCCGTCGAGGGCGCCCGAGAGCGCATGCCGGACGTCGGCCTGCGACAGGCGCCCGCTCCCCACCGCCACCAGCATGCCCGCGATGCACCGCACCATCCTGTGGAGGAAGGACGGACCCGACACGTGCAGGACGAGGAGGGGCCCGCGGCGCTCCCACCGGCACTCGGAGACGGTGCGGAGGGTGTTCTTCTCCCGCCCGTCCCCCGTGGTGAAGGCCGAGAAGTCGTGCTCGCCGAGGAAGAGACGCGCGGCGTCGGCCATGGCCGCCTCGTCGAGTTCGCCGTGCCACTGCCAGACGAAGGGCGCGAGGGCTGGGGGCAGGACGAGGGCCTCGTAGAGGTGGTAGCGGTAGGCCTTGCCCGTGCTCGAGTACCGCGCGTGGAAGTCGGCGCTCGCCCAGCCCGCGCGGTAGACGCGCACCTCGGGCGGGAGGTTGGCGTTCAGGCCCTTGAGGATGGCGGGGAGGGGACGGTCGAGGGACGTCTCCACGTGGGCGGCGAAGCGCCTCGCGTGGACGCCCGCATCGGTTCGGCTGCACCCGAGGACCCTCGCGCCGCGGTGCGCGATCTTGCGGAGCGCGTCGTCGAAGACGTCCTGCACCGTGACGCCTCGGGTTTGGCTCTGCCAGCCCTTGAAACGCGTCCCCAGGAAAGAGAGATCGAGCCGCAGGCGCCGCTGGCCCGGACGCGGAACGGGCGCCCCGCCGGTCTCCGGATGGGGCGCCCTCTTGGCGTGCTGGTGGCGTCTGGGCTTCATGGCCCGCCGGCTACTTCGTGCCCCTCTCGAAGAGGTCCGCGATCACCTTGAGCAGGTGGGAGGACTGGATGGGCTTGCTGATGTAAGCGTTGGCGCCGAGGGCCAGGCCGCGGTCGCGGTCCTCCTGGGCGCCCTCGGTGGTGATGATGACGATGGGGAGGTCCTTGGTCTTGGCGTTCTGGCGGACGAGGGAGACGAGCTTGAGGCCGTCCATGACGGGCATGTTGATGTCCGTCAGGATCATGTCCACCTCCTCCTGCTGGAGCTTCTTCAGGGCGTCCACGCCGTCCACGGCCTCGACGATCTTGCACCCCTTGAAGCGCTTCAGGGAGAAGGAGATGAGCTGCCTCATGGTGGGCGAGTCTTCGACGACGAGGAATCGCAACCCTTCCATGGTCCCCCCTTATTTTAGCTCTTGCCCGACGGCGCGGTGAGGAGGTCCAGGAAGCCCTGGATCGTCGTGAGCCGCCGCTCGGACTGGGAGTAAAGCTTGCTCGAGAAGATGGCCGTTGCCGCGTGGGCGGCGAGGAGGGAGAAGAGCTCGTAGTCCACGGCCGTGAAGGCGTCCTTCTGGACGAGGAGCTTGTAGATGCTGATGACGCCGATGACGTTCTCTTTGATCTTGAGCGGGATGGCGGCGATGGGGTGGAGGTAGTCCACCTGGTAGCCGGTCCCCGCCTGGTTGATGTAGTAGGGCTCGCCGGTCTTGGCCACGTTGCCGAGGATGCCCTCGCCGATGCGGATGTTGGGGAAGGCGGGCGACCCCTCGTGGCCCTCCTGGGCGATGGTCCCGAGCTCGTTGGTCTTCTCGTCCAGCAGCATGATGCAGAAGACCTCGGCGCCGATGAGGTTGATGATGATCTCGAGGACGATGTGCACGACCTCCTGGAAATCCAGCGTCGAGTGGAGCTGGTAGGAGGCCACGTAGAGGTTGGCGAGGTTGTTGTTCTGCTCCTCGATCTCGATGTAGCGCTGCGCGAAGTCCTTGTTCTCGTCCTCCACCCGCTGGTAGGCCGCGGCGATCTCCCGCTTCTCGTTCTCGATCTGCTCGAGGCGCTTCTTGAGCAGCTCGAGCTCCTGCCTGAGCAGGCTGTCCGCCTCGCCGCCGCCGGACCCCCTCTGCCGCAGGTTGGCGACCTCGAAGCGGAGGCGCTCGTTCTCCTTCAGGAGGTCCTGGATGAAGTCCTTCTGCTTGGACAGCATCTGCAGGAACTCCTGGCTCTTCCTGAAGATGTCGCTGTGATCGTCCGCCATAGGGCTCTCTCCCAAGTTACCCCTATCATACCACGCCGGGGCCCGGCGCAAGGGCGTTCTACCTGTCCGGCAAGGCCGGTTCGTCCAGCACCGCGTGCCGGTTGATGACCTCCGCCAGGCCGGCGATGTCGGAGACGTGGTGCGCCGCGCCGGCCTTGATGACCTCCCGGGGCATGCCGAAGATGACCGCGGAGGACTCCGATTCGGCCCCCACGATGCCCCCGGCCTCCTTGACCGCCACGGCCCCGTCCCTGCCGTCGTCCCCCATGCCCGTCAGGACGAGGGCCATGGAGGCCCTCCCGTAGACCTTGGCCACGCTCGTCAGGAGCATGTTGGCGGAGGGGGCGAAGCGGTCCTCGGGGCGCCGGTCCGTGACCATGACCCTGGGCGAGGCGGACTCCGAGCGCACGATGCGGAGCTGCTTGCCGCCCGGCGCGATGTACGTGTGTTTGGGGAAGAGGGCCTCGCCGTCCACGGCCTCCTTGACCACCCGCTTCGTCAGCCCCGCCAGGCGCTCGGCGAAGAGGCGCGTGAAGATGGGGGGCATGTGCTGGGCGATCACGATGGGCGAGAGGAGGTGCGGGCTCAGCGCGAGCAGGAGCTGCTGGATCGCGGGCGGGCCCCCCGTGGACGCCGCGATGGCCACCACCTCGGCGCTCCGTTCGCCGTCGCCCCGCGGGAGGGCGACGGGCGTCTGGATGACGGGGGCCTGGGCCAGGCGCTGGCGGATGTGGTCGAACTTGAGCTGGGGGATGGCGAGGATCTTGGAGAGGAGCTCCCCCTCGATGAACTTGAGCTGGGGGGAGGCGGTCCGCGACGGCTTCACGACGAAATCCACGGCGCCCAGGTCCAGGGCCTTGAAGACCGAGCGGTTCGACTCCCTCGACGAGACCACGAGGACCGGGATGGGCCGATTCACCATGAGCCAGCGGAGGACGGCGAACCCGTCCATCCGGGGCATCTCCAGGTCCAGCGTGATGACGTCCGGGTTGTGCTGGAGAATCTTCCGGATGGCGTCCTCGCCGTCGAAGGCCGTGCCCACCACCTCGATGTGCTCGGAGGACTGCAGGATCTCCGAGATGACCTTCCGGTTGAAGGAGGAATCGTCTACGACGAGGACGCGGATCTTGCTCACGCGCCGCCCTCCTTCACGTAGACGAGGTCGCCCGGCAGGTGGATCAGCTTGAACCGGTCGGTCACCGAGATGAGGCTCTCCGAGTGCCCCAGGAGGAGGTACCCCGGGCTCTTGAGGCGCTCGTGGAACCTCTCGATGACCTTCACCTTCGCCTCCAGGTCGAAGTAGATGATGACGTTGCGGCAGAAGATGACGTCGAAGGAGGGGAGCACTGAGTAGCGGTTCATGTCGAAGAGGTTGAACCGCGTGAAGGTCACGTACTTCTGGAGGATCGGGGAGACCCGGAAACGTCCCGGGCCCTCCTCCGAGAACCACCGGGCTCGGAAGGCGGCGTCCACGGCCCGGAAGGAGCTCTCCGTGTAGACGCCCGCCTTGGCCTTCGAGAGCACGCGGGTGTTGATGTCCGTGGCGTAGATCTCGACGCACCCCTCGGGGAAGCGCCCGTCGTCGAGGAGGAGGGCCGCGATGCTGTACGGCTCCTCGCCGCTCGAACACCCGGCGCTCCACACCCGCACGCGCTGTCCGCCGCCCCTCTGGAGCAGGGCCGGCAGGATGTCGTCGCGGAAGCAGTGGAGCTGCTTCAGCTCCCGCATGAAGTAGGTCTCGTTGGTGGTGATTACCGCCACGAGCAGGTCCCACTCCTGGGCCCGGTCGGGGTCGTAGTGCAGGAAGTTCAGGTAGTCCCTCGGGGACATGCCGCCGAGGGCCGACATGCGGGACTCCAGGCGCCGCTCCAGGAAGAACTGGGAGCTCGGCCCGAAGGACAGGCCCGTCTCGTCATGGATGAGGGTGGAGAACCTCCGGAAGAGGTCGTCATCCATGACGGGTTTCTGGGCGCTATCCAACGGGTTCCACATGTCCGGTCCCTAGAGGTTCTCCAGGTGTTTCAGGATCTCGATGAGGATGAGCTTGGTCTGAAAGTCCACGGACTGGGCCTCGTTCTCGATGAGGCGCGCATGCTCGCGGCCCAGGGATGTGAAGAAGGCGAAGGTCGCGTCCTTCAGGACCGGGTCCGTGAGGTAGTTCAGCATCCGCGGGACCGCCTCGATGGCCTTGAGGGCGATGAGCGCGTGGATGATCGCCTGGCGGACCAGGGTGTCCTGGTCGCGCTCCATGTCCTTCAGTAGGATCGGGATGAAGTGCCGGTCCCCGGACGCGCCCATGAGCTCGATGGCGGTGGAGCGGATCTCCCAGCGGTGTCCGGCGAGGGCGTCCGTGAGCGCCTTGACGGCGTCGGGCCGGCCCGAGCGCGCGAGCGCGGCGAGGGCCGCCTGCCGGACCTCCACGGGCGAGTCGGCCGCGGTCGCCAGGGCGAGGACCGACTTGAAGAGGCTCCCGCAGCCCACCTCCGCGAGGCCCCGCAGGGCGCCCAGGCGGACGGGAAGGTCGTCCTCCTCCAGGGCCCTGAGCAGGGAGTGGCTGATGTTGGGGTCCGTGCTCTGGGCGAGGAAGAAGGCGGTCTCGGCCCGGACCCAGACGTCCGGGTCCGATAGGGAGGTGATGAGGATCTCCGGCTGGCGGGCGAGGAGTTCCCGCCCCAGGGCCATGATGACGGCGCGGCGCACCTTCGGGCTCGCGTCCCCGAGCATGGGGAGGAGCGCCTTGGACAGCCCGTGGTTCCCGGACTGGGCCACGACGCGCACGACGGCCTGCCGCACGGAGGGTGACTCGTCACGCAGGCCCGGTACCAGCGTGGCGATCTCCCCCGGCTGTCCCTCCGCCGCCAGGGCGTACCCGGCGCTCCGGACGCTCTCCTCGGGGTCTCCCAGCATGGTGGCCGCGGACGCCGCGAGGCGGGCCCGGTGGTCGGGGTGGAACCGCGCGAGTTTCTGGAGGGCGCGGAGGGCCGTGTCGTGGAAGGTCGGGTCCGGCTCGCGCAGGACGGCCACGAGGCTCTGCAGACAGCGGGGGTCGTCCACCTCGCCGAGGGCGGAGAGCGCCTCCATGCGGATCTGGAGGTCCTCGTCGGCGGCCTGGTTCAGCAGGGGGACGACGGCCTCGGGCCCGCCGGCCGCGGCGAGGAGCCTCATGAGGGGCAGGCGCTGCTCGAGGGCCGAGGAGCCGTTCAGGCGGGCGATGAGCTGGTTCACGGCGCTCGGCCCGTAGGCGCGGGCGGCGTTGAAGGCGTCGCGCTGGAGGTACGGGTTGGAGAGCTCCGAGAGGACGCGGTCCAGGAGGGAGAGGTCGGCGAGGGCGCCGGCGACGAGGATCATGCCCCGCTGCTCAGGCACCTTGGATTCCTCCCAGCACGACTCGAGGCGGGCCAGGGCCTCCATGGGGAAGTGGAGCTGGATGAGGCGGAGGACCTCGCGGTGGTGCCGCGGGAGCATGGCCTCGGGGACGTTCGCGTTGTAGATCTGGCCCAGGGCCTCCATGACCGCGGGGAGGGGAGTGCCGTGGTCCGTGAGTCGCTCGAGGAGGAAGGGGACGAGCCCCGCGTCGCCCATCTTGCCGAAGGACTTGAGCACGGCGCGTCGGAACTTGGGTTGGTCGTAAATCTCCGTGAGCTTCGCGGTGGCCTCCGGGCCGCCGATGCCGCTCAGCGCGTCGATGAGGTGGAACCACACCCAGTCGTCCTGCCGCTGAAAGAGGTCCACGAGGACGGGCAGGTTGCTCGCGTCGCGCAGGTGCCCGAGGCTCGCGATGGCCGCGGAGACGATGTTGAGGTTGTCGTGGCTGAGGTAGTAGATGAGGTGCGGCGCAGAGTTCCTGTTGGGGATCTCGCCCAGGAGGGAGATCAGCGCCAGCTTGACGTCCGCGTCCTCCTCCACGAGGTGGTCGTAGACGTGGGGGAGCACCGCGGGGCCGAGCTTCACGAGCGACTCGTAGGCGGAGTTCCTCTTGCCGGCGTTCTCCGGGTCGTAGAGCGCCTGGATGAGCATGGGGAGCACGCGGTCGGGCGGGAAGACGAGGACCGATTCGACGGCCGCCTTGCGGACCCTCCAGTTGGAGTCGCCCAGGAGGGCGTCCAGGTGGGGGAAGGCCGCGTCGGCGGGTTCGTCGGCGAGGGAGATGGCCGCCTTCCGGCGGACCTCCACGTCGTGGGACCCGATGGCCTCGGAGTACTCGCTGCCCATGTCGCGGCCTCCTCAGGAGCCTTGGAGGTAGTGGTTGACCACCTCTCCCAGGAGCGCGGAGGCGCCGCGCCGCCTGGTCTCGATGTAGCGCTTGCCCTCGGCCGCCTCGTCCCGGAAGAGGCGGAAGAAGTCCTCGGCGCTGCGGACCTGGGCCATGCGGCCGGGGTCGTAGACGAGCAGGTCCGCGAAGACGCTGCGGGCCAGGCGCAGGCCTTCCTCGTCGGCCCCGGCCTGGGCCCGGGGAGCAGAGGGCGGAAGGTTCAGATGGTACTCGATCTTGCTCATGATGGCCTCGTCGGAGCCGCCCTCGTCGAGGTAGTCGTCCGCCCCGTAGAGGGACTCGGGCCGGCGGCGGTACCGCTTCGAGTTGTGGATGGCGCCGAGGAGGATGACCGCCTGCGGCGCGATGCCCCGCTCTCGGAGGCGCGCCAGGAGCTCGATGCCCATGAGCTCGGGGAGGTAGGGGTTGACGAGGAGGAGCTTGGGGCGGCGCGCCTCGATCTCCTTGAGGGCCGTGAGGCCGTCCTCGGCCACGACGATCCTGAACCCCATCCTGACGAGGATCTCCACCAGGACGTTGCGGAAGTCGCGCTGGATGTCCGCCACCATCGCCGTGTCGGAGGCGTGCTTCGAGACCACCACGTGCGATGCGTCCTGGGAGGGGGAGGCGAGGAACTCGCCTCCGCAGCCCCTGCAGCGGATGCGGAGGAGCTTGGCCTGGCTCTCGTTGAGCCGGTATCTCTTGAGGCAGTTCGGGCACTGGACGAACATCCGGCTGGGCTCCTGGTCAGACTTCGAAGGTGAGGAACATGGGCAGATTGAGGAACGCCACCGCGCGCTCTCTGTGATGGAAGACGCCCTCGACGAACTCCTGCGCGAGGGGCTTGAACCCCTCGGGCGGCGGCTCGAGCGAGGAGAGGTTCACGTCGACGACCTGGTCGATCCGGTCCACGAGGAGGCCGAAATGATCGGCCCCGAGGTCGAGGACCACGACCTTGGGCGCCTCGTAGGAGGGGTTGACGAGCCCGAGGCGACGGCCCACGTCGATGACCGACACGATTCGGCCGCGGAGCGAGAAGATCCCGGCGAGGAAGTCGGGCGCGTTGGGGACGGGCGTCACGGGCGGGAGGTCGATGATCTGGGCGATGTCGTGGATGGGGATGGCGTACTTCTCGGCGGCGAGGTCGAAGATGAGGAGCTTCTCGCCCGACCCGGCCACGGCCTCGGGGGCCGTGTCGGCGGGAGATGCCGAGCCCGGCTCGGGCCCGGGTGCGGAGGCGGGTGCGGACGCCGGCGGGGTCTGGGGAGACACATCGCCAGAGGCCTGCGGCGGGATCGCGGGGGCCAGCTCGGAGGCGGGGGCGGCCGGCGCCTCGCCTTCTGGGACGTGGGATTCGGGGACGGCCTCGTCGGACACCCGCCCGGAGCGCCTTCCGGGCTTCGGAGCCGGGTCGCCGCCACGCGCCTTCTTGCGGATCTTCGCCAGGTCCAAGGCTCGCTCCTATATCCACCTATTATACGGGAGGCCCGGCGCGGGCCGCAACGAGCGCGGGGTGTGAACTCGGGCCCTTCTCGGGTTACACTAAACCCTCATCATCCGCGACGCTCCTTTGGACGGGAGGAGCCTTTGCGCATCTATCCCTGGTTCGACGTACTCCAGCGCCGCGAGCCTCTCGTCGAGGCCATCGAGAAGCAGAACGAGCGCGACGTGAACCTCTGGCGCCTCGGCATGATGGTCCTCCTGGCGTTCGTGCCCGCCCTCGCGCTGGTCCAGGGCGGCATCTCCAGGGAGAACACCCTCGGGTTCGGCTTCCTGGGCTTCGGCGTGGCGTACACGTCGCTGGTCTGGGGATGCCTCCTCCTGAACGTCAGCCTGCGGTGGATCCAGTACGCGACCAGCGTCATCGACGTGTCCCTCGTGACCCTCCTGCTGGGCAGCTTCATGATCGAGGGCCGGGGGATCGTGGCCACCAACAGCCAGACGACCTTCCTGGTCTACTTCTTCGCCCTCATGATGATCGGGCGGCGCTACCACGTGCCGCTCGCGATCTTCGGCGGCGCGCTCGTCGTCATCGAGTACGCCGTCCTCGTGGCCGTCGGATACTTCCTCTACGACCTCCCGCACGCCCCCGTGGACCTGGACTACGGAGCCTTCAGCTGGCCGCACCAGGTCGGCAGGGCGGCGCTCCTCGTCAGCAGCGCAGCGCTCATGGTGAGCACGGTGAGGCACTCGCGGCACCTGCAGGAGCTCTCCATCCGGGACCCGCTCCTGGGGATCTACAACCGGCGCTTCTTCGAGGAGGTCCTCTCGCTGGAGTTCGACTACAGCCGGCGGCTGGGCAAGAGCCTGACGGTGGTCATGCTCGACCTCGACCGGTTCAAGACGTTCAACGACTGCCACGGGCACCTGGAGGGGGACCGGTTGCTCATGGCCGTCTCCGACTACCTCCTGCGGCACCTGCGGCGGAACGACGTGCTGGCACGGTACGGGGGGGATGAGTTCGTCTTCCTCCTCCTCGAGACGCCGCCCGAGGGCGCGGGGACCATGCTCTCGCGCCTGCAGAACAACATGGACAAGTGGCTCAGGGACCTCCTGACCCTGAGCGATCCGCCGGTGAACTTCTCCTTCGGCGTGGCCTCCCTCAAGGCCACCGACACCGAGCCGGGGCACCTACTGGCCCGCGCGGACCGGCACCTCTACCTGGCGAAGGCCGCCGGGGGCGGGGTCATCTGCGACGAGGAGGGGAGGATCGTGGCCGACGAGGTGTGAGGGGGCTTGGGGAAGACGTTAGACGGGAGACGTTAGACGATAGACGACAGACGATAGACGATAGACGCTGCTGTTGGGCCTGCGACGCCGCCGACTTAGCCCGCTCCCGCACCTTCCACGCCTCACATCTCACATCTCACGTCTAACTTCATCTCCCCCCGAAGGTCTTCTCCAGCGCCTGCCGCGCCAGGGAGGCGTGGCGCCGCACGGTGACCTCTCGGATGCCCGCCAGCCGGGCGATCTCGGCGTCGTCCACGCCAAGGACTTCGCGGAGGAGGAAGACGAGGCGCTGGGCGGGAGGGAGCGCCCCGGCCCATTCGTAGAGCGTCCGGACCTCGCAGGCGTGCCCGACGACGTTGAGCTGGGGGAGGTCTTCCGGGAGGTCGTCCAGGGGGAGGTCGCCCCGGTGGTGCCGGCGGAGGAACGTGTACGTGCGGCGGACGGCGATGGTCCTGAGGAAGGGGAATGGGTCGGCGCCCGCGTCCACGCGCTTCAGGGCGCGGTAGAAGCGGAAGTACGTATCTTGGAGGATGTCCTCCGTGTCTTGGCGGTTGGGGACCATCTGGAAGACGAGTCGGAACAGGGGCCGGTAGTAGGCTTCGACGAGGCGGGCGAAGGCCGCTTCGTCGCCGTCCTTCGCCGCCGCGATCCAGCGGGAAACCTCCGCCACATCCTGCACCCCGGCCCTCCCCAGACGGTCCTTTTCCTCAACTCACTATAGGGGACCAGGTGAGGGAAGGGAAGCGGCTGACGCTCAGTGCCACTCGTTCGTGCTGCGGTTGAAGCTCACGGTGGTCTCGCCCCCATCCGCGTTGACGAGGCGGATCGGGACGAAGGTATTGGCCGGGAAGAGCGCCTTGAGGCCCGAGCCCTTGAGCTTGACCTGGGTTTCGGGCGTGAGCACGAGGGTCGTCCAGGGCTGTCCAGCGATGAAGACCGACAGGCCGGACCTGATGGCGGTCCCGGTAACGATGATCCGGAACGGGTTCCCTGCCTTCTTCACGCCGGTCACCACCGGCGGCACGACCACCGAGACCGTCCCGCTCTTGGAACAGGTCACGCCGTCCGAGGTGGCGGTGAAATTCCAGGTGTAGTGCCCCGTCGCGGCGTAGGTGTGGTCTACGGAGGCGGTGGCGGCGTGGGGCGACCCGTCCCCGAACTCCCAGTCGTAGGTGAGGTCGCCGAGGCAGCTCGACTTGGAGGCGCTTCCGGTGAAGGCGGCGGCGCTGCCGAGGTTGACGAGGGACGGCCCTGAGGCCTGGCACGTGACGGTGCAGAGCCCGGGCTCCGGTGTGGCCGCCGCGAGCTGTCCGGGCGGACCCTCGAACCCCGCGGCGTCCGAGGTGGTGACGGCGTAGGTATACTCCCTTCCGTTCACCAACCCGCCGTCCGTGTAGGTCCTGTCCGAGGCTCCCGGCGAGGCGGCCAGCCCCCAGGTGGCCCCTCCGTCCTCCGAGCGGTAGAGCGCGAAGTGGCCGGGGGTGACCGATGGGGTGTTCCACGAGAGGAGCACCGCGCCGTCGGCGGGCGAGGCCGAGAGCGACGTAGGCGCGGGCGGGGCGGGCAGGCGCAGCGAAACGGTGGGATCGCCCAGGAGGACGTTCCCCATCACGGAGCGCGCGTCGGAGGACGGCAACGAGAAGCGTCCCGCCTCCACGAGGTCCCCCGCGGCGCGGACCTTGTGCCAGCCGAACGCGAGGCCGAAAAACGCGTTGGCGAAGGTGTGCTCCTCGTCGGGGTAGGCGATGGTGGAGAACCCGCACGATCCGATGGTCCCGCGGTCGCCCCGCTGGATGAGGTCCTTCATGAGCGCCGGCGTGCCGAGCTCGTCGAAGGCCGAGTTGTAGCAGCTACTGCTCACCACGAAGGGCAGGGGCGCCGAGGTGGTGCCCGGCGGCAGGACGATGGAGGGGAGGAGGTCCACGTCCGAGTGGGCGCACGTGCCTCCGCTACAGTCCCGCGACGGGTACGACGTGAAGAACGGGTAGTGGTTGCCGAGGGAGCTGATGCCGCTGTGGCCCGAGTAGTGGATGAGGGCCGCGCCCGGCCACGCCGAGCGGAGCGCCGCCGCAAAGCCGTCCGCGTCGGTGCCGTTCCATGGCGGGTCGTGGAAGTAAAGGTGGTTGCTGCACCATGGTGCCTGCATGTAGGTCGT
>JBBIUU010000098.1:0-11267 GCA_037440125.1 Acidobacteriota bacterium | reverse complement strand
GGTCTCGGCGCTGCATCGCACGCGCGCCCTTGCGTTCCCGGCCCCAGCCTCTCCCCTGGGGCCGCGTCTTGCGATCGCTCCCTTTTCGGTCGCGCTCTCGCTCGCGGGCCCTCAGGGGTCACCTCTGGGGCTTCTCACCCCCTTGGGCGGGATTCGATGCTCCAGGATGCGCCATGCGACGGGCTTCGCCCGCGCTAAGGCGCAGCAACCAGCGGGGGGAGGTCAGTGGCGCGACCGGAGGGAGCGAAACGCAAGGAGGGGGGCAGCGCCCCCCTCTTTGAATGCTTGGCGTCCCCAAGGGGATTCGAACCCCTGTCGCCGCCGTGAAAGGGCGGTGTCCTAGGCCGGGCTAGACGATGGGGACGCCTGTGGTGGGCCGTACTGGACTCGAACCAGTGACTCTCTCCTTAAAAGGGAGATACTCTACCGACTGAGTTAACGGCCCGTCGGCCCGAAACGGATATTATAGTCAACGACCCGTTCCCGTCAACTGCCTCTGGCCGCGGAAAGTCGCCACCAACTTCCCGCGGGCAAATCGCGTAAAATGGAACGCGAGGTGATGCTGTGACAACGGGCGTTTGCTCCGCGTTGAGGCGCAGTCTCCTTCCGGGTCGAATCCTGGCAAGGGCCGCCGCGGCCGTTCTCATCCTGTCGGCAGCCTGCGCGCCCAAGGCCGATGGCCCCGGGTTGATCCCGCTCGACCAGCTCCTCAAGGGCGCCCCAGCGGAAGGCCTCAAGATGGAGAACCCCTTCGCCATCGACCCGGCCATCGGGGCCGAAGTGGAGGCGAAGGTCGGCTCCGGCGGGACCCCGACAGACCGGATGCGCCGTCTCACCTACTACCTCAACGGGCGCAAGTTCGACTACGTGGCGAACAAGTCCCTGACCGCAACGGAGGCGTTCAACTCCCGCAGCGGGGACTGCATGGCCTACACGAACCTCTACATGGCCCTGGCCCGGTCGCTTCGGATCCCCACCTTCTTCGTCCACATCAGCGAGACCCAAAACTACTTCGAGCGGGACGGCCTCTACTTCGTCTCCTCCCACATGGCGGTGGGCTGCCAGATCCAGTACTTCACGGTCATCGTGGACTTCACGGAGCAGAAGTCCGAGTACTCCCTGGCCATCTACGACGCCGTGGACGACGCCACCGCCGCGGCGCTCTTCTACAACAACGTGGCCGTGGACCACCTGATGGCCGGCGAGGTGGACTACGCCGAGAAGCTCCTCCGCTATCTGTTGAAGTCGCTCCCGCACCTGAAGGAGGCCCAGAACAACCTCGGCGTGGTCCTCATGCGGCAGGGCCGGTTCGAGGAGGCGCTCGCGGTGCTCCAGGACGCGCTCCAGAAGTTCCCGGAGTACCAGCCGCTCTACACCAACGCGGTCCAGGCCGCCAAGGGTTCGGGGAGGCCCGATCTGGCGAAGCAGATCTCCGGCCAGGGCGAGAGCATCGTGAAACGGGACCCGTTCTTCATCTTCAACGAGGGGCTGGCGCTTTACCAGGCCAGGGACTACCCCGGGGCGCTCGCGAGGTTCGAGAGGGTCCTGCCCAGGCAGGCCGCCAGCCCCATGCTCCACGCGTGGGTCGCCCGCACCCTGCTGACCATGGGGCGGGACGCCGAGGGGATCCGGGCCTTCGAGGAGGCCCAGCGGCTGGCCCCCTTCCTCCCCATGCTGAAGGCCCTGCGTCAGGAGTTCCCCGCTCTGGCCTCCGTGCCTCCGCCCAAGGACCCGGAGGTCACCCAACCCGTCGCCGCCCCCGCACCGGCGAAGGCTCCCGAAGGGGCATCCCCGCAGGCTCCGCCCGCCCCCTCCGGGCGCTGAACCGGACCCCCCCTTTTCCTTGACCCACAAGCCTTTCGCGGCTATTATACGGGGGGACTTGGTCCCGCCGCTGAAAGGACGATTTCGATGACGATGACCGGCCGCCGGCTCCTCCTGACCTCCTGCCTGTTCGCGAGCGCCCTTGGCCTCGTTTCCCCTGCGCCCCGGGCCCAATCCTTCCCGATGAATCTGGAGGGGTACGCCGTCGCCGACCAGGTCCCCGCCTCACCCGCGAGGAGCACGGTGGCACTCGCACCCCCCTATCGGGCCGTTGGCATGGGATCCAGCCTCCTCATCCTCAACGAGAGCGATCTGTCTCATCCGGTGGTGGTGGCCGAGGTCACCCTCGCCAGCCCGGCCCTCGCCATGCTGTACCGGGACGGCGTTCTCTACGTCGGCGCCGGCGTCAACGGCCTCTACGTCATGGACGTGAGCAACCCGCTGGTCCCCACCTTCACCTCGTACTTGAGCAACGTGGCCTCCATGGCCCTCGCGATGAACGAGGGCGGCAAGATCCTCTACGCATCAGACGGCACGGAGACCATCCAGGCTGTCAACGTCGAGAAAACACCCATCCCCAAGAGGGTGTTCAGTGTGACCTTCCGCTACGCGAGGATCACCGACCTGGCCGTGGTCGGGAAGTTCCTCGTGGCCGCCGCGGGACCGAAGGGGTTGCTCGTCTACGAGCTCGAACACCCCGGGAGACCGATCCGGGTGAAGCACTTCAAGGATCTGGAAGGGGCCATCTCACTCTCGCCGTGCCCCGACGACGACCACCTCTTCGCCGTCTCGGACGCATACAAGGGCCTGGTCTTCGTCAACTTCCCCACGTGGCAGACACCCGCCATCAAGGGGACGCTCCCGCAGGACTACACCCCCACGGAAGTTCGGTACCTCCCCAGCTCGAACCGCGTCCTGGTCGGTCTGGGGGCGGGTGGCTACGCCATCGTCGACGGCTCAGACCCGAGCGCCCCCGCCTTCCTCTCCCAATCCGCCCTGCCCGCACCGGTGATGCGCGTGGATGTCGACAGCGCGAGACCCTACCTCCTCTGCTCGGGCAGCGGCATCTACACGGTGAACGTCTCGAACCCCTCGAACCCCGTCGCCAGCTTGGCGTTCCCCGCGACGGATGCCTTCGGTGCCTTGGCGAGCTCCGGGGACCTCGTTTACATCTCCCGGGGCTCCAAGATCGAGGTCTGGGACTGCTCGTCCCCGTATAACCTGGCCCTCGTGGGGTCCGTCGATGCCCCTGGTTTCGCCTCCGATCTCCTCCTCTCGGGCAACCTGCTCTTCGCCGGATGCCAGCAGAGCGGAGTGGCCCTTTACGACCTCTCCAACCCCCTGTCACCTGCGCTGCTCTCCGTCCTGCCCGTGACCGGCTCCGCGGGGCAGATGGACCTTCGCGGGAATCTCCTGGCCGTGGCAGCGAATTCACAGGGAGCAGTCCTCGTCGACGTGAGCGTGCCGACGGCGCCGGCAACGATCACGAGCTGGCTGGGCAAGAAGAACAATTTCGTGGCCGGCGTGGCGTTCTCCTCTGCGACCACGCTCTGGGTCCGCGGCGATCGGGACGGCGTCACGGCGCTCAACGTGTCGAACCCGGCCGCCCCGGCGGAGCTCGGGAACCTCCTGGTCGACGGGCTCACAGGGAGGTGCTACCTCTACTCCACGTACATCGTCTCCATGGGAGGCGGCACGTGCACCGTGACCACGAGCTCCGACCCCACCAAGCCCACGCTCTATTCGTCGATCCCCACGGTCAGCGCAACTTTCGCATCCTTCCAGGACCATACCATGCTCCTTTCGGATGGGGACACGGGATTCTCCGAGCTGGATCTCACGACCTTGGACGCCCCGGTGATCACCACCATCTTCGGCTCGCCCACCTACACCTACCAATCGATTCAGCTGGCCAACGGCGCGCGACTCGTCTCGGCGCGCGAGGGCGGGCTCTGGTCGCTTCTGCCCGCAAGCTGCGCCGGGGCGCACCTGTACCTTCCCTGCGAGGGGGACACGCTCTCCCCGGTCACCCGCCCCATCTTCACCTGGGCCCCGATGACGGGCGCGGACTACACCGTCCAGATTTCTAAGGAACCCTCCTTCCCCTCGGGGAAGACCATGACCAGCGCACCCTCGGGCAAGGAGAAGTCCACCCCCTCCTACATGCCCAGCGACGGTGCCTGGGCCGGCACGGTCGCCGCTGCGATGGATTCCGGCGACACCATGTATTGGCGCGTCAATTACAAGGTGGGAAAGACCACGACGCACAGCGAGGTGCGGTCCTTCAAGGTGCGCTGAGCACCGGCTCTCGGACGTACTCCTGGGGGCGGCCCTGCGGCCGCCCTCTTCGCGTGATGGGGTGTCGGTTCGGAGGCGGCGCCCCCGGCCGCGTCAACGCGGCCGGCGCTTGGACAACCTCTCGCGCACGTAGTTCTCCAAGCCGCCCGCGGCCACGATCCGGGCCACCTGCTGCGGGTACGGGGCGAAGGCGAATGCCCGCCCGCTGGTGAGGTTCTGGAGGAGCCCCTCCTCGGGCACGGCGCGGACGAGGTCCCCCTGGGAGCAGGCGACGGCGGCCTCGGGCGACTCGAAGATGGGCAGCCCGACGTTGATGGCGTTCCGGTAGAAGATCCGCCCGAAGGAGGCGGCCACCACGGCACCCACGCCCGCCCCGAGCAGGGCCACGGGCGCCACCTCGCGGCTCGAGCCGCACCCGAAGTTGCTCCCCGCGACGATGAAGTCGCCCCGCGCGATGCGCCCGGCGAAATCGGGGTCGGCGCCCGCCATGGCGTGCCGCCCGAGCTCGTCGCGGTCCGCCGTGACGCAGTAGCGCACGGGGATGATGACGTCCGTGTCCACGTGGTCGCCGAAGAGCCAGACGCGGCCCTCGAAGGGGGCGTGGGCGCTCAAGGGAGGTCCTCCGGAAGCCCGATGTGGCCGAGCGCCGCGGTGGCCGCGGCCACCGCGGGGTTGGCGAGGTAGACCCGCGAGCTCGTGTCGCCCATGCGCCCCCGGAAGTTGCGGTTGGTCGTCGTGAGCGCCACCTCGTCCCGTCCCAGCACGCCGTTGTGGCCGCCCAGGCACGCCCCGCAGGTGGGCGTCGTGACGGCGGCTCCCGCCTCCACGAGGTCCGCCACGACGCCGGAGCGCACGGCCCGGAGGTAGATCTCCTGGGTCGCCGGGGTGACGATGAGGCGGACCCCGGGGGCGACGGTCCGCCCCTTGAGCACCGCCGCCGCCTGCGCCAGGTCCTCGTAGTGTCCGTTCGTGCAGGAGCCGATGAAGACCTGGTCGACCTTCACGCCGCGGAACTCCCCCGCCCCGCGCACGTTGCTGGGGAGGAAGGGCTCGGCCACCTGGGGCTCCAGGAGCGAGACGTCGATCCTGAGGGTCTCGTCGTAGGCGGCGTCGTGGTCCGGGAAGGGGCCCTCCGCGACCGCCCGGTCGCGTCCGCTGAAGTGCTCCACGGTCGCGGCGTCGCACGGCACCATCCCGGCCTTGGCGCCCATTTCGATGGTCATGTTGCACAGCGTGAGGCGGGCGTGCACGGGCATGGCCGCGACCGCCGGGCCGCCGAACTCGATGGCGCGGTACCGCGCGCCCTCGACGCCGAGCCGTCCAACGAGGTGCATGATGAGGTCCTTGCTCGTCACGTGGGGACGGAATTCGCCCTCCACCTCGACGCGGATCGTCCCCGGGACGCGGAACCACATCTCGCCGAGCGCCCACGCCGCCGCGAGGTCCGTGCTGCCCACCCCGGTGGCGAAGCAGCCGAGCGCGCCCGCGGTGCACGTGTGGGAGTCGGCGCCGACGAGAATCTCGCCGGGCCCCACGAGCCCCCGCTCCGGGATGAGCGTGTGGCAGATGCCCGAGCGGCCCACCTCGAAGTAGTCGCGGATGCCCTGCTCGGCGGCGAACTCGCGCATGGCCCTGGCGAAATCCGCCGAGCGGATGTCCTTGGCGGGCACGAAGTGGTCGTTGATGAGGATGCACGCGTCCGGGTCGTGGACCCGCTCCGCGCCCATCCTGCGGAAGACCTCGATGGACATGGGCGCCGTGATGTCGGTGGCCATGATGCGGTCCACCCTGCAGTGCAGGAGGTCCCCCGCCGCCGTCGCAGGGCGGTCCGCGTGGCGCGCCAGGATCTTCTCGGCGAGGGTCATGCCCACGGGGCACCGCCCTCCAGCCGCTTCCTGACGGCGTCGCCCGCCCCGGAGGTGCCCAGCGCACCGCCCAGGTCCCGCGTGGTCTCCCCGGCGGCAACGGCGGCCTCAACGGCCCGCTCGACGCCCCTCGCGGCTTCTCCGAATCCCAGGAAGTCGAGCATCATGCCGGCCGACAGGAGGGCGGCGACGGGGTTGGCCGTCCCCTTCCCGGCGAGGTCGATCGCCGAGCCGTGCACGGGCTCGAAGAGGCCCTTCCCCGTCTCGGGGTTCACGTTGGCCGAGGGCGCGATGCCCAGGCCACCCGCGAGCGCCGCGCCGAGGTCCGAGATGAGGTCGCCGAAGAGGTTGCTCGTGACGACCACGTCGAACCGGCCGGGGTCGCGGACCACCTCGTGGCAGAAGGTGTCCACGAACACCTGGTTCGCGGCCACCGCCGGGAACTCCTCCCCAACCTGCCGGAACGCCTCCAGCCACAGGCCGCCCACGTGCTCGAGGGCGTTGTGCTTGTCCACCATGTGGAGGGTCTTCCTCGGGGAGGCCGCCGCCCTCCCGAAGGCGTGCCGCAGGATGCGCTCCACGCCCCGGCGCGTGGCGATCGCCTCCTGGACGGCCAGCTCGTCGGGGCTCCCCCGCCTGAAGCGTCCGCCCAGGCCAACATAGGCGCCCTCCGTGTTCTCACGGAAGATGACGAAATCCACGTCGGCCCGGCCCCTCCCCTTCAACGGGGTGAGCCCGTCGTGCAGAAGTCGCACGGGGCGCTCGTTGACGTAGAGGTCGAACCCGCGGCGTGCCCCCAGGAGGATCGCCCGCGCGTGGGCCATGTCGGGCACGCGGGGGTCGCCGAAGGCCCCGACGAAGAGGGCGTCGTAGGCCGCGAGCGAGGCGAGGCCGTCGTCCGGCAAGGCCCGGCCGTGGGCGAGGTAGTAGTCCGCCGAGTAGGGAAGGACGGTCCAGGTGATGGGCAGGCCGCCCGCCCGAAAGAGGTCGAGGAGCGCCTCCACCTCGGCGGTGACCTCCGGCCCGATGCCATCCCCAGGGATCACCCCGATGTGCTTCACGCCGCCTCCATCGTAGCTTCTATTTTATCGCGAATCCCGAACGCGGGAGGAGGGGCCCGTTGTCGGGCCCCTCCTCTCCGATTGCAGCCCGCCGCGCTACCAGCTGAAGCTGGCGGTGGTGGCCCCGCCGTCGGGGTTCGTGAAGGTGATCTGCGTGGTCGCACCCTTGGGAACGGCGGCCTTGAGGGACTTGCCGCCGGTGATCTTGATCTTCCCGGTGTTCTTCCATAAGACGCCCGTCCAGGCCGAGGCCCCGATGGTGACCTGGATGCCGTTCTGGAGGTTGCTCCCCGTCACGACGAGCGTGAAGGGCGGCGAGGCCTTTCTGATGGCGGTGATGACGGGCGGATTGGCTCCCGGCGGGTCGGCGTGGATCGTGATCGCCTGGGCCTGGGCCGTGCCCGACGCCCCGTCGTGGACGGTCAGAACGGCGAGGTATCCCCCGACCTGGGTGAAGGTGTGGGTCGGGTTCTGGTCGGTCGACGAATTGCCATCCCCGAAGTCCCACGAATAGGTGTAGGGCGGTGTGCCTCCCGCGGCAGTCCCGGTGAAGGACACCGAGAGGGGCACGGGCCCCACCGTGACGGAGGCCGAGGAGCCGGCCGAGAGGGGCGCCGGGGCCGTGCTCCTCACGATCACCTTGCCCGTCATCGACGCGAGATGGACCGAGCAGAAGTAGTTGAAGGTGCCGGCCGAGGCGAAAGTGTGATCGAAGGAGCCACCAGACTTGCCGCCCGAATCCCAGGTCCCGTCGGGCGTGCAGTTGCCGCCCGGGCAGGACCCCGAGGTGGTCGAGTGCGTGCCGCCGACCCAGATCCAGTGGACCGTGTCGCCCTCGTTGATGGTGACGCTGTTGGGGGAGAAGAAGAAGTTGCCCACGTTGACGTTCACGGTCGCCGCGGGACGCGCCTCGTCCCGCGCCACGAACAGCCCCCGGTCGCCGGCGGCGATGAGGAGCATCCTGCCCATGGACTCCAGCCCGAGCGCGCCCGAGATCACCGGGCCGCCCAGGGATCTGCGCTGGGGCAGGGCCTCGACCCGCCCACCCGCGAGGCCGAGGGCGACGCCCTGGAGGTGGGGCGCGAGGGCCGTCGCGTCGTCCGGCAGATCGCGCGAGGCCACGACCTTCGGCCGGGCGCGGTCGGTGAGGTCGACGGTCAGGAGGCGCCGGTCCTGGGTGGCGATGTAGGCCCGGTTCCCGGAAGCGGCGATGGCCGCGGGCAGCCCGTCCAGTCCGACCGAGGCCACCTCGCCCAGGGAGAAGGGGTCCACGGAGGCCATGCAGCGTCCGCCGCCCGCGTCCATGACGTGCGTGTGACGCGAGCCGAGGGAAAGGACGGTGAGGGAGGCGTCGGAGGCCACGAGGAGGTAGTCAGCCCACTGTGAGATCCGGAAGGTCGACCCCTCGACGGGGATGAGGCCGAGGTCCGCAGGTTGGTCCGGCGCCGCCAGGTCCAGGACCCTCAGCCCCAGCCCGCTCTGGGCGAGATAGGCGTAGCGCCCCACGACCGCGGCTCCCTCGACGGGGGCCTTGAGGTCGAGAGCCGCCATGGGCGTGCCCAGCCGATCGACAGGGGCCACGTTCACCGTGGTGCCGGCCCCATACAGAACCACACCCTCCCCCGCCGCCACCCAGGCGGCCGCCGGGGTCTGCAAAGCCGCAGGGGGAGACAACCGCGGGCCCTCGGGGCCCATCGCCGCGGTCGCGACCTGCACCGCGAGAAGAGCGAACGCGAGGAGCGCCAGGGCGAGACTCCTGAGCCCGAGTTTCTGGAAGGAGATTGAGGAGCGCATGGGCCACCTCCGTCAGGGGGTTCGCGGGATCGGGGCCTCCGGTCGGCCGAGGGTTGGGACGACGGGACCATCACCGCCGTTCGTCCTGGGGCCTCCGAAGCCGTCCCGCATCTAACCTCATGAAAGGACTAGACGAACAAGCTTGTTGCGGGGAGCATTCCTCAGAGGGCGTGACGTGGGTCACAACGGGCCGAGGTCGAATTCGGGGGTTGCGGAGGACGCGAAGGCGCCCTCCAGGCTCTTGCCAATCCGCCCGATTTGGTCTATCATATTGTTTTTGAAGGAGGTTCCGTTCCATGAAGGAGAAAATTCACCCCGCCTACAACGAGGTCAAGGTGAGCTGCGCCTGCGGCAACACCTTCACGACCCGTTCGACCAAGAAAGAGCTGAAGGTCGAGATCTGCTCCAATTGCCACCCCTTCTTCACGGGCAAGCAGAAGTTCCTCGACACCGCGGGCCGCATCGAGAAGTTTAAGAACAAGTACGGCAAGCAGCCCAAGGCCTAGCTCAGTCCACATGAAAGCCTCAGCGAATGGTGCCCTGCGCCGCTGGTGCAGGGCCACGTTGCCTTTGCTCGCCGAAGGGAGCGTTCTCGTGGGCGGCCAGGCCGTCATCGAGGGCGTCCTCATGCGCCTGCCTCAGACCTATGCGGTGGCGGTGCGCAACCCCAAGGGCGAGGTGAAGATCAAGAGGGAACGCCTCCCCGAAACCGCCAAGGGCCGGTTCGGCAATCTGCCCCTGGTGCGCGGCTCGGTCATCCTCTTCAAGGCCATGATGCTGGGCCTCTCGGCGCTGAACTACTCGGCCGAGGTGGCGATGGAGGAGGAGCCGAAGGAGGGGCAGGTCAGCGAGGCCGAAAAATCGGGCGTGGGGTTCTCGTGGGCCATGGCGCTCACGGTCCTCTTCTCGCTCGCGCTCGGCGTGGCGCTCTTCTTCTACCTGCCGCTCTTCCTGACGCAGCTCATCAGCACGCACTCCACCCTCGCCCAGAACTCCTTCGGGTTCAACCTCGTGGACGGCGGGATCAGGATCCTGTTCTTCCTGGCCTACATCCTCGGCATCTCTCTGATGAAGGACATCCGCCGCGTCTTCGCGTACCACGGCGCCGAACACAAGGTGGTCTACACCTGGGAGCGCGGCGAGGACCTGACCGTGGAGAACGCGCGGACCAAGTCCACCCTCCACCCGCGGTGTGGCACCTCCTTCCTGCTGTTCGTGATGGTCGTCTCGATCCTCGTGTTCTCCCTCGTGCCGCACAGCTACCCCTTCTGGGCTAAGGCGCTGGCGCGCATCGTCTTCCTGCCCGTCATCGCGGGCATCAGCTACGAGCTCATCCGCTTCACGGCGAAGTTCCCGAACTCGGCCCTCGTGCGGCCGCTCCTCCTGCCGGGCCTGGGCTTCCAGCTCCTCACGACCCGCCAGCCCGACGACGCCATGCTCGAGGTGGCCATCAAGGCGCTCACCGAGGCGCGGGACTTGGCCGCCGAACCCGTCGTGACCTAGTCATCGAAGCGGCCCTGCGTGGGTCGCGATCAGGTGAGTGGGTGAGTGGGTGAGTAGGTGAGTAGGGAAAGAGAACGATAACGATCGAGAGCTCGAGATGGACGCGACGATCCTGGCACGGCTGGACAAGGTGGTGGCGAAGCACGGCGAGCTGTCGGACCAGCTCAGCAGGCCCGAGGCCGTCTCGGATCAGGCGAGATTCCGCGAGCTCAGCAAGGCCTACGCCGACCTGACCGACACGGTGGAGGTGTACAACCGCTACCGCAAGCTCGCTGCGGACATCGCAGGCGCGCGCGAGCTCGCCGAAGGCGGCGACGCCGAGATGGCCGAGATGGGCCGCGAGGAGCTCGCCCAGCTCGAGCCCCAGGCGGAGCCCCTCGAGCGCCAGCTCAAGCTCTGCCTCCTCCCCTCCGACCCCAACGACGCCAAGAACGCCATCCTCGAGATCCGCGCCGGCACGGGCGGCGACGAGGCGGCCCTCTTCGCGGGGGACCTCTTCCGCGCCTACGCGCGGTACGCCGAGCGCAAGGGGTGGAAGCTCGAGGTCCTCGACGAGAGCAGTACGGAGCTCGGCGGGTTCAAGGAGGTCATCGCGACGCTGTCGGGCCAGCGCGTCTACTCGCGCCTGAAGTTCGAGGGCGGCGTGCACCGCGTCCAGCGGGTCCCCGCCACCGAGGCCTCGGGGCGCATCCACACGAGCGCCGTCACCGTCGCCGTCCTCCCGGAGGCGGAAGAGGTGGACGTGCAGATCGAGGAGAAGGACCTGCGCATCGACCGGTTCTGCTCCTCCGGCCCCGGCGGCCAGAGCGTCAACACGACCTACTCGGCCATCCGCATCACGCACCTGCCCACGGGCCTCGTGGTCTCCTGCCAGGACGAGAAGAGCCAGATCAAGAACAAGGCCAAGGCCCTCAAGATCCTC
>JBBIUU010000097.1:0-11437 GCA_037440125.1 Acidobacteriota bacterium | reverse complement strand
CAGCTCGTCCAGCTTCTCCTCGAGGGCATCAACCTTGCGCAGGAGCTCGCTCACGCCGAGCTCCGCCTTGAGGTTCACCTGGTAGTCAAGCTCGGAGCGGATGCGGTCCTTGGCGTCCTGACGGTTCTGGCTCATCATGATGACGGGCGCCTGCAGGGCGGCGATCATCGACAGGAAGAGGTTTAGGAGGATGAAGGGGTAGGCGTCGAAGGGCTCCTTGGCCAGGAGGATGGTATTCAGCAGAACCCAGACCGTCAGGAACCCCCCGAAGGAGAAGATGAAGGTCCAGCTCCCGCCGAATCGCGCCACGCCGTCGGCCACGCGTGTACCGAGGGTCTCCTGCTCCTCGATCACCTCGTTGGCGTTCTTAGCCGTACGGCCCCGGAGAAGGGCGTCGGTGCGCCTGACGATGTTGACCAGCGCGCCCATCATGTCCTGCGCCATGTGGGGGCGCTCGTGGAGGAGGGGCAGCAGGTCCTCCCGGCGGAGGACGAGGGCCCGCGTGGGGCACTGTGCCGTCACGGTTGCCGAACGCACGCCCCCGTCGAGGAGGGAGAGCTCGCCGAAGAACTCGTTGGGGCCGAGCTCGTCGAGGACGATCTTCTCCCCGTCCTGGTCCTTGAGGGAGATCTCGACCTCGCCCTCGAGGATGATGTGCATGGTGCCCCCCTGGTCCCCTGCTTCATAGACCACCTGTCCCTCGTGGAACCTCTCCTCGCCTAAGATTCGGGCCAGGGCGGTGCGTTCGTCGTCGTCCATCGAAGCGAACAGGGCGATCTCCTTCAGGAACTCGGGGCTCGCTGCCATCTCGGTCTCCTCCTGCGCCGGTCCGTCGTCCACCTCGGTAACCGCGGCGCGGGGGGCTCCTATTCCGCCTCCCCGACGGCGCCCCGCCGGAGGCGCCCGGCTCGTTGACAGGCCCGAAAGACCGTCCTAGATTGCTCATAGTACTAACAACGGTGGGCGGTCCCGTCGTGGAGGAGGTTCCCATGGCCGATGTGACGCGTGCGTCTTCCCGTGAGGATTGGCTCATACGGGCCGCCGAGGACGAGGCGTTCTGCGCCGCGCAAGCCGGCTACCTGCGCCGTCTCGAGCTCTGGATGCTCCTCCTCGCGGGCGCCGGGTTCGCGGCGTTCGCGGCGGGGTTCTACCTGTGGCTGAAGGCCGCGGACCACGACGGGTGGATCCTCACCGCCGTGGGCCTCTTCGTCATGGTCGTCGGCCTGACCTCCTCCTCCGAGTGCCGGCTTCGGATCCAGCTGCTGCGGTTCGCTTCAGCCACCGGCTGGCCAAATCGGCGGAACGTTCAAGGTTGATCCCGTCAGCTGCGCGTCGCTTGCGCCCGACTCCCGGACAACCCATATTTTCAAGGGGAGATTCCCATGCAGGATGAGCCCGTGGTGATCCATTTCAGGGACGGCCGAACCCTCCAGGGGTACGCCGAGGATTTCCATCCCACCGACGGCGAGCTCCTGCTGCGCGACGCCACCACCAACGAGGACGTCACCGTGTTCCTCAGCCAGGTCAAGGTCGTGTGCTTCGTGCGCAACCTCTTCACGACGGGGGTCACGAGAAATCGCGAGACGCCCCCCGTCCAGTTCAACACGCCTGCAGGCCGTCGCGTGGAGATGTCGTTCCGCGACGGCGAGCGGCTCGCGGGCGTCGTGGACCTCAAGGAGCCGCCGAGCCACGGCTTCTTCCTCACGCCCCTCAACCCCCAGGCCAACAGCATCCGGATCTACGTCAACCCCGCTGAGATCGTGGGGTTCCGGTTCGTCACCTGACTTCCACAAACGGCCCTGACCCCATGGGCTTCCTCTCCCACTGGTCCGCCGTCGTCCTGACGGTCTTCTTCGGGCCGCTCCTCCCCGAGCGCAGCCGCCATCGCTGGCCGTGGTCCGACCTCCTCAGGATGGACGGGATCCAGAGCGCCCACGGGTTTCTCTGGGCGGTCCTTGGCGTCATCTTCTGGGCGTGGGGGTTCGTCCTCTACCAGGCCGAGATGTCCGATCTCGTCGCCTCCCTCGTCACGGATGAACGCGGCTCGGGCGACGTGGGCCCCATCACCCACTACGGCCTCATCTTTTACTTCGCCTTTCTGGTCACGCCCCGGGGCTTCCTCCTCACCCTCCTCCTCCTCGACGGCGTGGTCCGCGCCGTCGCAGGGGGCATGGCGGGCTCCGTCCCCGGAAGCCTCTACCTCGCCGTACCCCTCGCCGCGGGGCGCCTGACCGCGAGGGCCTGGCACGCTGCGCGGATGACCTCACGGTACGGGAAAGCGGACGAGCCGGACCGCCTCCTCGAGGAGGGCGACCGGCTGCGCGTGCTCAGGACGCGCCCGCACCCCGAGTGGAACGCCGATCAGGCCTTCCGCTTCGGCGAGAGGCTCTACCAGCTCCACAACTACAACCCGGAGGCCTTCGTGAGGGGGCGGCTCCGTTTCGAGTACACCTTCACGCCCTGGCCCGAGGGCCGTACCCTCAGGCGGGTGCTGGCGATCGGTCCTCCTGGAGATCCGCCCGCCCGCCTCGTACAGGCTCAGGAGGAGGACTCTCCCCAGCCTAGCTAGCTTCCCCGCCCTGCGCCTGCGTCTCCTTGACGAGCTCGGACACGAACGACTTGGCGTCGCCGAAGAGCATGAGCGTGCGGTCGAGGTAGTAGAGCTCGTTGTCCACGCCCGCGAAGCCTGGGTTCATGCTGCGCTTGATGACCATGACCGTGCGCGCCCTGTCGGTGTCGATGATGGGCATGCCGTAGATGGGGCTCCCCTTGTCGTGGCGCGCCGCGGGGTTCGTGACGTCGTTGGCGCCTATCACCAGGGCCACATCGGTCTGCGGCAGCTCGGCGTTGGCGTCCTCAAGCTCGAGGAGCGCGTCGTAGGGGATGTTGGCCTCGGCGAGGAGGACGTTCATGTGGCCGGGCATGCGCCCCGCCACCGGGTGGATGGCGAACTTCACGCTGACGCCGCTCCTCGTGAGCGCGTCGTAGAGTTCGCGGACTTTGTGCTGGGCCTGCGCCGCGGCCATGCCGTAGCCCGGCACGACCATCACCGAGGAGGCGCTGAGGAGGAGGCTCGCGGCCTCCTCCGCGGTGGCGCTGCGGTACGTCTTCTGCTCGCCTGAGGCGGCTGCCGAGGCGCTCGCCTGGCCGAAGGCGCCGAAGAGCACGTTCGCGAAGCTCCGGTTCATGGCCTTGCACATGATGATGGAGAGGATGAGGCCCGAGCTCCCGTCGAGGGAGCCCGCGATGATCAGAAGCTTGTTGTCGAGAACGAACCCCATGGCCGCCGCGGAGAGGCCCGCGTAGGAGTTGAGGAGGGAGATCACCGTGGGCATGTCGGCCCCGCCGATGGGGATGATGAGGAGGACGCCGAAGGCGAGCGAGAGCCCCGCCATGGCCAGGAAGAGGCCGTGGCTCCCGGGGTGGAGGACGAGGTAGGCGCCGATGGCCACCGAGGCGCCCAGGATTCCCAGGTTCACGAAGTTCTGGCCCCGGTAGGTGATGGGCCGCTGGGGAAGGACCTCCTGGAGCTTGCCGAAGGCCATGAGGCTCGCCGTGAAGGTGAGGAAGCCGAGGATGACCTCCAGCGCGAGTGCGCCCATGGTGAAGCGGTCCATGTCCTGGTGCCCCGCGCGCAGGAAGTACTCGGCCGTCCCGACGAGGGCGGCGGCGAGGGCCCCGAAGGCGTGCGACAGAGCCGTCCGCTGGGGGACGGCGGTCATGGGCATCATGGCCATCGGGACGCCGATGACGGTCCCCACGACGAAGGCCACGGCGATCCACTGGTAGTGCGCCACCTCGGGCCGGATGAGCGTGCCGCCCACGGCGAGGACCATGCCCAGGACCCCCGTCAGGACGCCTCGACGTGCGGTGGGCACGGCGCTCATCCAGTTGAGGGCGAGGATGAAGCACGCCGCCGACAGGATGTAGACGATCTGGATGACCTGTTCGATGCCCATCATTTCTTGGGCCCGCCCTTCTTGAACATGGCGAGCATCCGGTAGGTGATGAGGTAGCCGCCCACGATGTTGATCATGGAAGCCGTCACGGCGGCCGTGCCCAGAACCGCGCTCAGGGTGGATTCCTGCTTCCCGGCGACGAGGATGGAGCCGACGACGGCGATGGCCGAGATGGCGTTCGTCAGGGACATGAGCGGCGTGTGCAGGAGGGGCGAGACGCGCCGGATGACGAGGAGGCCCACGAAGGTCGCGAGGAGGAAGACCCACAGGTGGGAGATGAGGACGTCCACGCTCATGATGCCGCTCCTTCCTTCTCCAAGGCTTGCAGGGTGGGCCCATGGAGGACCTTCCCGCCGTGCGTCACGGTGGCCTCCTTGAGGATGTCGTCCGAGAGGTCGAGCTGGAACTCGCCGTCCTTGAGGAACGCCAGGAGGAACGCGGTCGCGTTGCGCGAGAAGAGGAGGCTGCCGTGCACGGCCACCTCGGAGGGCAGGTTCAAGGGCCCGAGGATCTTCACGCCGCCGTGCTCCACCGTCTCGCCGGGCCGGGTGAGCTCGCAGTTTCCACCGCCCGTGGCCGCGAGGTCCACGAGGACCGAGCCGGGCCGCATGGCCTCCACCATGGCGGCCGTGATGAGTCGCGGGGCCGTCACGCCGCCGATGAGGGCCGTGGTGATGACCACGTCCGCGACCGCGCAGTGCTTCGCGATGAGCTCGGCCTGCTTCCGATAGAAGTCCTCCGAGAGTTTTTTGGCGTAGCCGCCCTTGTCCTGGGCCTCCTCTCCGGTCTCCACGCCCACGAACTTCGCCCCCAGGCTCTCGATCTCCGTCTTCACGGCGGGACGCGTGTCCGTGGCCTCGACGACCGCGCCGAGCCGCCGCGCGGTGGCGATGGCCTGGAGGCCCGCCACGCCCGCGCCGACGACGAAGACCTTCGCGGGGAGGACCGTCCCCGCGGCCGTCATGAGCATGGGGAAGTACTTGGGAAGGGCGTCCGCGGCAAGGAGGACCGCCTTGTACCCCGCGATGGACGCCATGGAGGAGAGCACGTCCATGGACTGGGCCCGCGAGATCCTGGGGATGGCGTCGGTGGAGAAGGCCGTCGTCCCCCGGTCCCTCAGCGCCTTCACGAGGTCGAGATTCTTCGTGGCCGAGAGGGGCGCGAGGAGCATGGCCCCGGGCTTGAGCGCGGCGACCCAGGAGGCCGATGGGGCATCCACCGAGAGGACGACATCCGCTTCGCGGAGCGCCGACGCGGAGTCCTGAACGATCGAGGCCCCCGCCTCGGCGAAGGCCTCGTCGGCGATGAAGGAGCCGCCCCCGGCGCCGCTCTCGACGGCCACCGACGCACCGGCCTTCACCAGCTTCTTGACCGACTCGGGGACGAGCGCCGCACGCCTCTCCTCCGGCCGGGTCTCTTTCGGGACGAAGATCTTCATGCACCCTCCGCGAAGGCGCCCGCGGGCTTCTTCCGCGGGCGATGTTTTCGTAACAGCGGCGAGCGAGGCCCTATTCGCGCGCCTCGCCCCATCGCCGAACTTCCCCGCTGCTACCTCCGGAGGTAGACTGAACGCTGAAGTAACGGGACCTGTCAGGAGGGGGGAACATGCGGGAGCGGTCGCGCGTCGTCGTCCTCGGTTGTCTCGTCATCGCCGCCTGCACGCTACTCTGCGGCGCCGGGACTCAGGCCCAGGTCCTCCCATTCGAGATCCTGGGCCTGAAAGAAGGCCTGCCCCAGTCGCAGGTCGCCTGCATCGCGCAGGACCGCGACGGCTACATCTGGGTGGGCACCTGGGGCGGCCTCGCGAGATACAACGGGGACAGCTTCAAGAGCTTCTACGCCAAGGACGGGCTCCCCAGCAACCGCATCGAGGACCTGCTCGCGGCTCAAGATGGGACGCTGTGGATCGCTTCCGCCGCCGGCGTCGGGTTCTGGAAGGACCACCTGCTCCAGACCTATTCGAGCCCGCTCCTCTCGGCCATCCGCTGCCGGGCCCTCGCCGAGGATTCGGATCACCGCATCTGGGTCGGCACCGACAGCGGGATCGTCCTCATCGAGAAGGGCGCCGCGCGGCGCGTGGGTGCCGAGGGCGTGAGGGTCTACGATCTGGTCGCCGAACCTGCGGGGACGATTGCGGTGACCGACGGGGGCCTCCTCCTCATCGCGGCCGACGGGACGGGGCGCCCGCTGCCGGGCCCCGTCCTGCCTGCGGGGGTGTTGCGCCGCTACCTCCGGACGGCCGAGGGCGTCTGGCTAGGGACGCAGGGTCACGGCCTCTTCCGCCTGGAGGGCGCGGCGTGGACGCCCGTGCCCGCCGAGCAGATGCGCGGCCGCGAGATCACCCGCCTCTGCCAGGACCGTTCCGGGACACTCTACGTGTGCACCTCCGACGCCGGCCTTTTCTTCAGGAACCCCGGCGACCGGACGTTCGAGCGATGGGGTGCGGAGAACGGCCTCCTTTCCAATTCGGTCAACGAGGCGTTCCAGGACCGCGAGAGCAACCTCTGGGTCGCCACAGACATCGCGGGGCTCGCGCGTCTGGGGAGCTTCGCCGTCCAGAATCACGGAACCACCGCGGGCTTCCCGAGCCCTTGCGTCTTCGGCATCAACGCCGGCGCCCAACCGGACACGCTCTGGCTCGGCACCCTGCGCGGCGCGGTCCTCTATCAGTTCCGACCGCAGGCCAAGGTCCTGGAGGTCGTCGACGGGACCAAGGGCCTGAGCAACGACTGGGTGTGGGAGGCGCTCGAGCTCCCGGACGGCGAGCTCTGGATCCTGACCGACTCCAGCCTTTACGTGCGACGCCGCGGCTCCAAGGTCCTGGAGCCCGCTCCTCCCGAAGCGTCGTTCACCCAGGGCGGCCCCCAGGACCTCCTCCGGGACGACGCCGGCCGCCTCTGGCTCTCGGGGGAGAACCCCTCGCTCGGCGGGCTGTGCATGCGCGGGAACGACGGACGCTGGCGCCGGTGGACCAAGGCTTCCGACGGAAGCGCCTTCACGCAGGGCCGTCGCCTGGCCCTCCGCAGGGCCGGGGGAGTCTGGGTGACGGCCGGCGACCGGGTCTACCAGTGCGACGGCGAGACCCTCACCCCGGTCCCGGAGAAGCCGCCCCTGCCCGGAGGCGGCAACATCAGCGCCGTCTACGAGGATCGCGTGGGGCGGGTCTGGGCGGGCCAGGACACGGGCCTCGCGCGGCGCGGGCTGGACGGCCGTTGGGAGATCCTCAACGAGACGCCGGGGTTCGACGACACCCACGTGTTCTTCATCGGTGCGGAACGATCGGGGACGATCTGGGTCGGAACCGCCCGCGGCGTCTACCGCTTCCTGCCTGACGACAAGGTCCAGGCCCTCATGCCCCAGGACGGCCTCGCGGGATTCGAGACCAACCAGGGGGCGTTCTTCTGCGACCAGGAGGGCGGGGTCTGGACGGGCACCGTGACGGGCCTCTCCCGATACGATGCCCGGCGATACGAGCCGAACCTGGTTGCTCCGGAGGTCGTGGTGGAGGCGGCCGCCCTGTCCAACAAGTCGGTCCCCTACCCGACCAGCCTCGACCTGCCCTGGTCCCAGCGCTCGGTCACCTTCCGTATCGCCGTCCTCGCTTTCAAGGGACACCCGCGGTGCGCCTACCGCGCCAAGATGGAAGGCCTTGAGAAGGAGTGGCTCCCGCTGAGCCTCGAACCCAACCTGCGCTACACGAACTTGCCCAAGGGCAGGCACAACCTGATCCTGCAGGCCGTGAACGAGTCGGGAGTCCTGGGGGAGACCGTCACCGTCCCCATCCGCGTCCGCCCGCCGTTTTGGCTGGCGTGGTGGTTCCAGGCCACGGCGCTGGTGCTCCTCATCGGGGCTGCCGTGGGAGCTCACCGCTGGCGGACCCACCTGCTGAAGGCTCAGAACGAGACCCTGGAGACGACCGTGGCCGAACGCACCGAGGCGCTCGCCTTCGCCAACGAGGAGCTCACCCGCCTCGCCACCCACGAGCCGCTGACGGGGCTCCTGAACCGGCGGGCCATCCTGGATCGCCTCGCGGCACTGTCGGGGCGCAAGTGCGGGTGCATCCTCGTCGACCTCGACCGGTTCAAGGCGGTGAACGACCGCCTGGGGCACGCCGAGGGCGACCGCGTCCTGCGGCAGATGGCGGCGAGCATGAAGGGCACCCTGCGCGACGGCGACACCATGGGGCGCTACGGCGGCGACGAATTCCTCCTCGTGCTGCCGGGCGCGGACCTGGCCGCGCTCGAATCGGTGGCCCAGCGAATCTGCGAGATGAGCCTGACGGTGGGGAGCGGCGAGAACGCCGTGACCGTGAGCACCTCCTGCGGCGCCGTCACCGCGCCGGGAGGGCCGCCCATGGACCAGGCCGCGCTCCTGGCGGCCGCGGACGCCCTGCTCTACGAGGTGAAGGCCGCAGGCCGGCACGGGTACAGGGCGAAGGCGCTGCCGGGCTGAAGGGGTACCCCTCAGGGAAGCGGAGTGGACGCGGTGGTCTCCCGGACGAAGACGACGAGATCGTAGCTCGCCTTGGGAACCGTCCAGTGGACGTAACCTCCGGCCTCCTCGACAGCCGGGAAGAAGACGGCGTCGTACCAGCGCTCCCCCTCGAACCGCCACAGCCATTTGAGATCCGTCAGGGGGTACGGGGCGACGGGCCGCAGATCCAGCACGAAAAGGGGAAGCCCGACGGTATTCAGGGCCTGGTTGATCGTGCCGTCCGCAGAGGTGCCCACGGTGAAGGGCGTGGGGGGTGTGAGGACTCCATCCGCCCAGGTCTTCGAGATGAAGGTGCCGCGGTCGAAGTGGAGCCCCACGGACACGTAGTCAGCCCCGAGCGCTCCTTTAAGATGCACTCCCATGGCCGTCATGCCCCACGACCGGTCCTGCCCCGTGACGTGGCCGTTGTGGGCCCACACCACCATCTTCCCCTCGGGGCCGATGAGGTCGCGGAGCCTAAGGACGTTCTCGGCCATGCTCTCGTCCCGGACGTTGTCCATCACCTTCTCGTTCGGCGTAGCCCAGTAGCTCTGGCACTGCCCCACCACGCGGGCGTGGTGGCGGGCCATGGCCCACGCCTCTTCACCTGTCGCGCCGGACCAGGCCGCACGGTTCGCGTCGAAGTGGGTCAGCAGATCGGCCAGGCCCGCGGCGTCCGCCCGCTTCTCCGATGGCCGCTTGCCGTTGTAGCGGCTCCGCGAGGCGTCGCTCGCGAAGCGGTCCAGCAGGGGCCCGACCTCGGTGGCATAGGACGGGGCCACCTGCGCCAGGTATGCACGCACGGCAGCCGTGGAGTTGGCCCATTTGTACATGTCGATGCCGAAGAACCTGATCTTGCGCGCGTGTCCGGGATCTGCGTTCCACTCCCTCATCCACCGGACCATGTCGAGGAACTCCTGGGTGTTCCAGACCCAGTAGCCCATGGACTTCAAGGCCACCGTTTCGTCCCCCATGCCGCGGAGGACGTAGTCATCGAGCGCCTGCGCCTCGGCGAAGCTGTCCTCTATCGCGAAGGTGTCAAAACCCATCTCGCTCACGAGGAACTCGAGCAGTCGGTGCTTCAGGAGGAAGAACTCGCGCGTCCCGTGAGTGGCCTCCCCCAGACCCACCACCCGGGCGTCGCCGATCAAGGCCCGGAAGGGCTCGAGGTCGACCATGTCGCCGCCGGGAGAAACGGTCGCCAACGGGATGGCGTTAGCGGCCATCCAGTCGGTCACCACATGGGGCGCAGGCTTGGGCCGGGCGCCCCAGACAACCGTCCAGACCACCAGGACGAGCGCGATCGGGATCATCCGGCTCAGGCGCATGGCAACCTCCTCGGAGGTGAGCCTCCATGGCTCGAATATTATGTCGCCAGGGAGGTGAATTCCAGGCGTGCTCGCCCCTGAACCCTGAAGGGGTGTCTTGCGTAGAGATATCTTTTGGAGGGACCGGACCATGAAGAAGATCATCGGGTGCGCGATCCTGTCTATCGTCACCATGTCGGGCGCCTTCGCCCAGGCGCCTCCCGCCGTCCGCCCCCTCGACGCGGCCCAGCGGAGGGGGGCCGTGGAGGATCTCGGCAAGCTCCTGAAGGAGAACTACGTCTTTCCCGACGTCGCCGACCAAGCCGCCCAACTCCTCCATAAGCGCCTCGCAGAGGGAGCCTACGACAAAGACGGGGACGCGATGGCCTTCTGCGATGACCTCACTCGCGACCTGCGCTCTGTGGCCAAGGATAGGCACTTGAGGGTCGGGGTGCGTCCGCCCGGCGAGACGCCCGTCGCCGACGACTCGCCCGAGGCGAGGGAGCGCATGAAGCAGGAGATGCGCCGCGTGAACTACGGCTTCCAGAAGGTCGAGATTCTCCCGGGGAACCTCGGGTATCTCGATCTGCGCATGTTTATGACGCCGTTGATCGCCGGAGAGACCGCTGTGGCCGCCATGAACTTCTTGGGAAACTGCGACGCCCTCATCGTCGACCTGAGGCAGAACGGGGGCGGAGAGCCCGCCATGATCCAGCTGCTCTCGACATACCTCTTCTCCGAGCCAACGCACCTGAACGACCTCTATTTCAGGAAGGGGGAGAAGCGCGACCAGTACTGGACCCTCCCCTACGCTCCTGGCCCCAAGCTGGCCGGGGTGCCGGTGTTCGTCCTCACCAGCGCAGGTACCTTCTCGGGGGCGGAGGAGTTCGCCAACAACCTGAAGGTGCTCAAGCGAGCGACCCTCGTCGGCGAGACCACCGGTGGCGGTGCCAACCCGGGAGAGGGGTTCCCCATCGCCCCGTTCTTCCGATGCTTCATCCCCACGGGACGCGCCATCAATCCCACGACGGGCACCAACTGGGAGGGCACGGGGGTGGAGCCGGATCTCAAGGTCCCCGCCCGGGACGCGCTGCTCACGGCCCAACGGGAAGCCCTCAAGGCGCTCCAGTCCAGGGCGACGACGCCCGAGCTGCGCTCAAGCTACGACTGGTTTCTCGAGGGAGTGGAGGCCCAGCAACACCCCGCGACCTTCACCCCCGACGAGCTCGAGGCCTTCGCGGGCACCTACGGCCCTCGTCGTGTCTGGGTCGAGAAGGGCCGCCTGATGGTCCAACGGGAGGGGCGTCCCGCCTTCGTCCTCGTCCCCATGACCGGGACGACGTTCGCCCTGGAAGGCTCCGAGGACGTCCGCGTCACGTTCCGCCGCGGGTCGGCCCAGGGCGTCTCCGGGGTGGTCATCAGCTACTCAGACGGAGGGAGGGACGAGGCACCCAGGAGTCAGGGCAGCACTCCCTGACCGGGCGCTAGACAGACGGGACGCCCGCCCGTCATACAGGGTGCAGGCACCCCTCAACCGCCTGCCCCCTCCCTCCCGTTCCACTTCGTGAAGGGGCCCGCCGCGAGGCGGGCCTTTTCACATCGGTAGGAGACCCGCTTATGATGGCATGGACCCCACCCCTCGGGAGGCGCCATGGCCCTCTTCCTCGCCACGAACCGCGCCGAGTTCCTCCACACGAT
>JBBIUU010000096.1:0-11559 GCA_037440125.1 Acidobacteriota bacterium | reverse complement strand
GCTGCGCTCCGAAAGCGAGTCCAGCTTCAACCGTTGTGTGAACAGGCCCTAGTGTTCTGTAACCGCGGTTCGGCGAATAAGTTGGGGCGGCGCAACAGGACACGAAGAGGTGCGGGGAAGGCACTTCCCCGCTCTTTCGGGGTAACAGCCTGCCGCAGGCAGGCGCCCTAGGGGCGGAGCCCCTTGGGAAGTGTGGCGTCTCCATTAGAGTGAATTATGGCGGTCTTTCCTGAGACGCCACACTAGCTGGCGATCCGCATGGTGCGGGCAACGCTCGTGATGGTGCGCCCGAGGTCGTCCTTGCAGATCACTTCCCAATAGAGCGTCTTGTTCAGGTAGGTGGAGGCCGTCCGGGTCCACTTGTCGGCGTCCGGCGTCCAGGTGGGCTCGGAAAGCCACGGGTGGTTGGGCCGCTTGCTCGTCATGCGCAGGACGGTGAAGCCCGAGGTGTCGCTGACGCGCACCTGGTACTTGCCCGTGTGCTCGGAGGACCACGTGAAGACCGGGGGCGTCGACACATACTGGGTGCTTCCGTTGGCCGGCAGCAAGAGCGTCGCAGGCTCGGTCTTCATGATCACCAGGAAGCCGCCCGACCCCGGCATGGGACCCGCGGCCTTCCCGACCACGCGCCAGACCAAGGTTGTATCGGAGTATAGATTCTTCTTGGCCGCGCCGAGGATCTTGGACCACGTCTGGCTCGGGGGCGTCCAGCTCGTGGTCTTCAGCCACGGTTTCCCGGGGGTTTCCGAGGAAGCGAGGACGGGCTTGAAGGCGCCGTTCGTGGAGACCTCGACGCGGAACTGGGTCTCCGTGCCCGCGTCCCAGGTGAAGGTGAACTCCTTGGTGTCGGCGTAGACCTCGTCGGTCCTCTGCGAGGCGTTGTCCACGGTGACGGTGACCTGGCTCCGGGACACGTTGCCCGCCGAGTCGCGGGCCTCCGCCTGAACCGTGTGCTCGCCGTTGGGCCAGGTCGTGGAGTCCCACACGGACGAATCGCCGGAGCTGTTCGCGACGGCGACGCCATCCACGAGATAGCGGATGCTCGGGGGGTTCGTGTAATCGTCGGTGGCGTCCGCGGCGAGGGGGACGGTACCTTCGACCATGGCCCCATCCTCCGGTGCGGTGAGGCTGACGGTGGGGGGATCGTCGCGCCGGTAGAGGTGCCTCGGCCCCGCGCCGATCTGGGCCCACGGCGAGGTCGGCTCGGGTGTGAGGGTCGAGGAGAAGCAGTGAAGCGCCTGGTCGGCCGCCTGGAAGTAGAGGCGCGTCCCCGGGGCCGTGTCGGCGAGGACCAGGTCGTGTGGCGCCCCGCCCACGTCGGCGGTGCCCTCGGTCTGGCCGGTGGCCTGGTTGAGCAGGTAGACCTTCTGATCGCTGTAGCTCGGCAGGAGGAGGATGTCCTCGGTCGCCACCACCGGTGCGTAGGCCCCACCGATTTCGAGGGGGCTCCACGCCTGGGCACCGCTGGAGAGCCGATACGCGCCCGCGCTGTACGTAACCGAAGAGCCCTCCGCGACCGAGGGCTCCAGGACAGGTGCCCCGAAGATGTGGGAGGCCACGAAGTCCTGCCCCGTGACGTCCGCCCCGCTCACCGTGACGGAGAGGGTGGTCGGTTGGAACGTGTAGTTGCTCAGGGCCGGGGTGAGGGTGTAGGTACCGTCGGCCAGCGACAGCGAGAACTTGCCGTCGATTCCCGTCGTCGCGGTGGGGTTGCCCGTCCCGGAGGAGATGCTCACTCCCTGGAGGCCGGCACCCAGGTAGGTCACGGTGCCCGTGACCAGGTAGCTCTTGGGCGCAGGGGTCCCCAGGGACGAGGTGAGGAACACCACCGAGCTGGACGCCACGGGCGAGGCCCCGGTGGGGATGAGGTCCCCGGTCGGGGGCTCCGTCTTCCAGCGGAAGATGCCGTTCTGGGCCAGGGCGTAGGCGCTCCCCGTCGCGCCCCAGAAGTAGGGGTAGTCGCTCGCGTCGATCGCCATGGGGCTGCTGGGCTGGTCCGTGAGGGGGAAGATGGCGACGGGGGTGCCCTGGGGCGTGAGGAGGTAGACGTGCTGGGTGCTCGTCACGAAGATGAGGCCCGTGTGCGTGATGGCGGGGCTCGTGACGACGGGGTCCGCCATCATGTAGGACCAGAGGATCTGCCCCTGCGGGCTGAGGGCCACGAGGCCGCCCTTGACGAGGGTCTCGTAGATGGTCCCGTCGGCCGCCACGGCGGGGGTCGAGCAGAGCGTGGACCCCAAGGGTCTGCGCCAGAGGAGGCCGCCGTCGGTCCCGTAGGCCACGAGCGAGTCGCTGGTGGGGAAGTAGAGCACGTTGCCCTGGAGGGCCATAGCCGCGGAGGGCAGCCCGCCCGGATTCGCGGACCACGTGGCGGCGCCGTTGGGGGAGACGCCGCGGATGAGCCCGTCGGCGGTGGCGATGTAGACCGATCCGTCCCAGGCCACGGAGGGCGTGAAGAGGATCTTCTCCGGCGCCCAGTAGACCCAGAGGGACTTCAGGCGGTCGCCCGCGATCGTGGACAAGCCGAGCCCCGTCAGCAGGGCCGCCAAGATGAACCACCTCCCGATGGGACCCCTCATGATCTCGCTCCAGCTCGTGCGGGCATAGTTCGACCGCTCCCTAACTATAGACGCCCAGAGGGTCTCCTTGTCTAGGGGCGACCCCATGTCTTTGATTCGTCAGGCCGCCTGATTGCGGGCGAATCGTCTTCCGTCGGCCAGGCCGGCCCAGCGCCTGCGGCACTCGGCTCCGGGCGGCGGGCATCGGTCCGAAAGGCATAGCCTCGCTGGTAATGCTCTAGGCCTTTCTTACCTCCGCCCGGCTCGCCCGGAGGCCCTTCGGGCTTGCCGGCCTGTCTGGCTCAAACCTCGCCACCCACCCCCGTTTTCTCGCGCCGACGGCGCCGGACCTCTGGCGGCGTCAGCCATCGCGGCCTCGGGCGCTCCAAGTACACCAGTACATGTCGGCCCAGGCCGCTCAGCTTCCTTGCCATAGGCCCACCGGCGTCGGGACGCCGCTTTCTCCGCTCTGCTTCGAAAGCGCGGCACATCCGACTCATTGAACGCAAACCGGAAGGATGTGCCAATGAGCAGATTCCGTTTCGTCGCCGAGATAGTCCTCGCAGTGCCCCTCGTTGCCGTGGGGCGGTCAATTCTGCCACAATGAGGATGGCTCCAAGCCACGAAGCGGGGTACCCATGTTTCGTCTGGTCTACACTCTCGATGGGGAAGCGACCTCCGTCCTCCTGGTCAAGGACCGCGTGACCATCGGTCGCATGGCCGACAACGACGTGGTCCTCCCCGACCACACCGTCTCCCGGAACCATGCGGAGCTCCTCCGAGGGCCGAAGGGCTGGACCTTGAAGGACTTGGGCTCCCGAAACGGTACGCAGGTCGATGGCGAGTTCGTCCAGGAGGCCCCGGTCCATCCCGGGAGCGCCCTGGTGTTCGGGCGCTTCGAGGCCCGCTTCGAGGAGGAGGCCGAGTCGGCCGTCCAGTTCGGCGCTGCGGGCGCCGACATCCCCATCGCCGAGGGCACGATCATCCGTTCGGTGGAGGAGGTGGCCAACATGCTCTCCGCCGCCCCCCTCCCGGAGCCCAAGGCCCTGGCCCAGCAGGACATCGACCGCCTGGCCCGGACGAGTCGCATCCTGGCGGTTCTCTCCGAGGTCTCCAGGACGCTGCTCTCGACGGCGACCGTGGAGGAGGTGCTGGAGAAGATCCTGGATGTGGTCTTCCAGTACATCCAGGCCCAGCGGGCCGTGGTCCTCCTCGCGGACCCCGCCTCGAGGGAGCTCGAGCCGCGGAGCGTGCGTCAGGCCGGGGGCGCGAAGGACACGATCCAGATCAGCCGCACCATCGCCCAGAAGGCCTTCAAGGAGGGGGTGGCCATCCTCTCGCAGGACGCCCAGGTGGACCCGCGCTTCCAGGCCGGCGAGTCCATCCGTTTCCTCGGCATCCGCTCCGCCCTCTGCGTCCCGCTGAAGGCCGAGGACAAGGTGCTCGGCCTCATCTACGTGGACACGCCCATGAAGGTGAAGGCCTACGAGGAGTGGGACCTGGACCTCCTCACCGCCCTCGGGGGCTACGCCGCGGTGGGCATCCAGCAGGCGGCCCTCCGCGCCCAGGTGGAGGCCGAGCGCATCGCCAAGAGCCGCCTCGAGCGCTACCACTCCCCCTCCGTGGTGGACCGGATCGTCACCGGGGGCGCCACCGACGAGGCCTTCCGCCTCGATGTGCGCGAGCTGGAGGCGACGGTCCTCTTCGCCGACCTCGTGGGTTTCACGACCATGTCCGAGAGCATGCCCCCGCGGGACGTGGCCACGCTCCTCAACGCCTACTTCTCCACCATGACCGACGTGGTCTTCGCCCACGAGGGCACCCTCGACAAGTTCATCGGCGACTGCATCATGGCCATCTTCGGCGCGCCCATCTCCTCGGAGGACCACGCCGCGCGGGCCGTCCGAGCCGCCCTCGAGATGCGCGTCGCGCTCCGGGACTTCAATTCGAGCCGCCCCGGGGGCACGCCCCTCAACTTCCGCATCGGCATCAACACGGGGTCCGTCGTGGCGGGGGACATCGGCAGCCTGCGCCGCATGGAGTACAGCGTCCTCGGCACCACCGTGAACGCCGCGGCGCGCCTCCAGACCGAGGTGGCCGAGCCCGGCCAAATCATCATCGGCGAGGGGACGCGCAAGCACCTCGGCGGCGCCTTCGAGTGCCGGAAGATCGGGGATGTGAAGGTGAAGGGGTTACGGACGCCGCTCCCCTGCTACGAAGTCATTTCGGAGGTCTCAGAGAACTAAGGCCACCAGTCCCGGGCCATCTGCTTTGTCAGGCTCAGCACCCGCATCCTCAACGTACGGACAGGGTACGCTTCCGGTGCGGGTGCTTCGCCTTCCGCGCATCTGGCCAGGTCCGGGCGGCATGACGGTTCATGGGGCCCGCCAGCCCGGAACCTGCTCTGGCCTTTGTGTTCTGTCCAAATAAATCTGGGTGGACGCGTCCGATTCAGTCTTGCCCAGCCGCTTTCTCTGGCTCGCTGGCTCGCTGGCGCTCCGACTCTTTCCTCTTCCGCCTTTCCCGCCAGATTTCGAAAATCGCCGGCAGAAACGACAGGAAGATCACCCCCAGGATGATGACGTGGAGGTAGCGGCTCACGCCGGGGATGCTCCCCAGGAAGTAGCCCGTCAGGACCATGCTGGAGATCCAGGCGACGCCGCCCAGGACGCTGTAGGTGACGTACTTCCGGTAGGGCATGCGCCCCACGCCGGCCACCACGGGGGCGAAGGTCCTCACGATGGGCACGAAGCGGCAGAGGACCACGGTCTTGGGGCCGTACTTCTCGTAGAAGTGCTGCGCGCGCAGGACGTGGGCGGGGTTGAAGAGGAGCGACTTGGGGCGCGTGAAGAGGAGGGGCCCCGTCTTCCGCCCGATCCAGTAGCCCGTGTTGTCCCCCAGGACCGCGGCGACGATTAGGAGCCCGCACAGCGCCCACGGGTTGAGGCTGCCCAGCCCCGCCAGAATCCCCGCCGTGACGAGGAGGGAATCGCCGGGGAGGAAGAATCCGACCATGAGGCCGGTCTCGGAATAGACGATGGCGAAGAGCACCGGGTAGCCGCCCCAGATGATCAGCGCCTTGAGCTTCTCGGGATCGTGCAGCGCGCCCAACAGGTTGTGCAGGAGCTCCATGACCCCCCCTCGAAGAAGTGCCAGAGTGAGGGAGGGGGGCCGGGAAGTCAATGAGGCGACGATTTCGGATGGGGGATGTGGGATGTGGGAAACAAAGGCGAAAGGCGAATGGTGAAAGGTGAAAGGCAGAAAGAAGTCAGGCCGCTGGGCCGTCATTTTGGGGACCGGAGGGCGTCCAGAATCCACCCCAGGCCTGAGCGAGCGAGTTCAGCCTCCCGCAAGCCTTGGCCCCGCCGGGTCTTCGATGCTACCGTAGGGGACCGGAACGGAGGAGCGTACGAATGAAATCGAGCATCCGCATCGGGGCGGCGCAGGGCTTCTGGGGAGACCGCGTGGACGCCCCCGTGGACATGGCGCGGTACGGCCGGTGCGACTACATCATGCTGGACTACCTCGCCGAAGTGACCATGTCCATCCTCCAGCGCCAGAAGCTGAAGGACCCCAACGCGGGCTACGCGAAGGACTTTCCCGCCGTGGTGGGCCGGCTCGCCCCGTACCTGAAGAAGGGCCTCAAGGTCATCACCAACGCGGGGGGCGTGAACCCGGCGGCGTGCGCGCGGGCCGTCCTGGACAAGCTGGGGCGGGCGGGCATGCACGACGTGAAGGTGGGCGTGGTGACGGGGGACGACATCCTCTCCCAGCTCGACGTGCTCATGTGCGCCGGCGACTCCCTCAAGAACATGGAGACGGGCGAGGCCCTCTCCTCGGTCCGGAACCGCGTCGTCTCCGCCAACGTCTACTTCGGGGCGGCACCCCTCGTCGAGGCCCTCGGGCAGGGCGCCCAGATCGTCATCGCCGGGCGTTGCACGGACACGGCCCTCACCCTCGCGCCCATGGTCCACGAGTTCGGGTGGTCCATGGAGAACTACGACCTCGTCGCCGCGGGCACGGTGGCCGGGCACATCATGGAGTGCGGCGCGCAGGCCAGCGGGGGCAACTTCAGCGCGGCCTGGGAGGACGTGCCCGACATGGCCCACATCGGGTACCCCGTGGCCGAGGCCTTCCCCGACGGTACCTTCACCATCACCAAGCCCGAGGCCCTGGGCGGGATGGTGAACCAGGCGGTGGTGAAGGAGCAGATCCTCTACGAGCTCGGGGACCCCCGCCGCTACATCAGCCCCGACTGCGTCATCGACTTCACGACGATCCGCCTCGAGGACGACGGCCCCGACCGGGTCCGCGTCAGGGGCGTCCACGGCGCGCCTCCCACCGATACGTACAAGGTCTCCCTCGCCTACCAGGACGGATGGAAGACCGCCGGAACGCTCGTCTACACGTGGCCCCGCGCGCTCTCCAAGGCGCGGAAGGCCCGCGAGATCCTGGAGACGCGCATCGCCGACCTGGGGCTCCGCATCGACGAGATCCTCTTCGAGTGCCTGGGCGTGAACGCCTGCCACGGGGCCCTCGCACCCGTGCCCGACGAGGACCAGATCAACGAGGTGGTCTTCCGCGTGGCCGTGCGCAGCTCCTCGCGCTCGAACGTCGAGGCCTTCGGCTACGAGCTGGCGCCCCTCATCCTGGACGGCCCGCCCTCCGTGACGGGCTTCGCCGGGGGGCGGCCCAAGCCCCAGGAGATCATCGCCTACTGGCCCGCCCTCCTGCGGAAGACCGCGGTCGGGGCCCGGGTCGAGATCTTGGAGGCATGACATGAAACGCGTCGCGACGCGCCAAGTGGCCCTGCTCGAGATCGCCCACGCCCGTTCGGGGGACAAGGGCGACACGGTCAACGTGGGCGTCATCGCCCGCCGCCCCGAGGTCTACCCGTTCCTCAAGAAGGTTCTGACCCCGGAGCGCGTGAAGGAACACTTCGCCGGGCTATGCAAAGGCAGGGTCGAGCGCTTCGAGATGGACAACATCGGCGCCCTCAACTTCCTCCTCCACGGGAGCCTGGGCGGTGGAGGGACCAAGTCCCTCCAGACCGACGCCCAGGGCAAGACCTTCGCCGCCGCCATGCTGCGCATGATGGTGGACGCGCCGGAGGAGATACTCTAGGGACAAGGGACAATGGACAGGGGACAGGAAGGACCAGGACCATGAAGCCCCAAGTGACGATCTACACGATGACGGTCTGTCCCTACTGCGTGGCGGCCAAAGGCCTCCTCAAGAAGAAGGGCGTCGCCTTCGAGGAGGTGAACCTCGACCAGCACCCCGATCGCTGGGAGGAGTGCGGGAAACGCTCCGGCCAGGAGACCGTCCCGCAGATCTTCTTCGGGGACCGCCATATCGGCGGGTGCGAAGACCTGGAGCGCCTCAACAAGAGCGGAGAGCTGGATCGGCTCATCGCCGAACTGGAGTAGGGGCGCGCCGCCCCGAGGAGATCCCATGACGCACTACACGAAGCACCACGCGGAGAGCGGGCTGGACGAGAAGCTCCCGGCCATCGAGGTCTGGCCGAACCAGTTCCCGGCCTACGAGATCACCATCGAGGCGCCGGAGTTCACCTCCGTCTGCCCCAAGACGGCGCTCCCCGACTTCGGCCTCCTCGTCCTGCGCTACACCCCGGCCAAGTCGTGCCTCGAGCTCAAGTCCTACAAGGAGTACCTCCTCGCCTACCGCAACGTGGGCATCTTCTACGAGAACGTCGTCAACCGCGTCCTGCGGGACGTGGTGGCCGCGTGCAAGCCCGAGCGCGCCAGCCTCACGGGGGTGTTCAACTCGCGCGGCGGGATGAACGCCTCGGTCTTGGCCACGTACACGAAGAAGGGCGGGTTCGGGTCGTGAAAGGCAAGATCACCCTCGGCGTGGAGACGCCCATCGGCCGCCTCGACGTGACCCTCTCGCCGGAGGCCGTGCACCGCGTGGACTTCAAGGGCGTGGCCCCCGACGGCCCCGTGCCCAAGGCCGTCGAGCCCCTCTTCGAACGCGTCCGCAAGGAGTTGGAGGAGTACTTCCAGGGCCGGCGGACCGCCTTCGATCTGCCCCTGGATCCCTATCCCGGGGGCACCGATTTCCAGCGCAACGTCTGGGCCGCCCTGCGGGATGTGCCCTACGGCGAGGTCGTGAGCTACGGCGACCTAGCGCGCTGGGCCGGGCGCCCCAAGGCGGTGCGGGCCGTGGGCTCGGCGTGCGGGGCCAACCGCGTCCCCGTCCTCATCCCCTGCCACCGTGTCGTGGCCAAGGGGGGCCTCGGCGGCTTCGGCGGCGGCCTCAAGGTCAAGAAACAGCTCCTCAAGCTCGAACAGGGCGAATAAGAAAGGGCGGGCTTTTCGCCCGCCCTCCTGAAAGAGCCTTTCCTTCTCCGGCTCTCCGACTCCCCAGCTCTATCTTTCCGGCACCGCCTTGTACCCGTAGGCCAGGACGCCCGACTCGCCGGCCTCCTGGATGCGGCGGAACTCGAGCGTGACGGGGAGCCCTACGGCGAGGCGCTCGGGCTCGCAGTCGGCGATCTGGCAAAGGATCCGCGTGCCGTCGTTCAGCTCCACGATCCCCATGCAGTAGGGGGCCTCGTCGCCGAAGCCGCGCGGGGCCGTGCGGATGACCGTGTGCGTGACGACCTTCCCCTCGTCGGGGAGGATGTAGGGCGCGAAGGCGCGGCCCCCGCACTCGTCGCAGACGACGCGCGGCGGGAAATGGACCTTGCCGCACTTCGTGCACTTGCCGGCCTCGAGGCGGTAGCGCTGGGGGGTGTTCCGTCGGACGGTGGGAGGGGTAATCATCACAGCACCTCCAAGATGTGGACGACGGCGCTGCCGCCGGAGCCGCCCATGTTCTGGCAGAGCCCGCGCTTCGCGTTCTTGAGCTGGCGCTTGCCCGCCTCGCCGCGGAGTTGGGTCACGACCTCGTGGGCCTGCGCGATGCCCGTCGCGCCCACGGGGTGTCCCTTGCTCTTGAGCCCGCCGCTGGGGTTCACGGGGAACTTCCCGTCGCGCGCCGTGAGCCCCTCGCGCGTGGCCTGTCCGCCCTTGCCTTTCTCGACGGCGCCGAGGGCCTCGATGACGCAGATCTCGGAGATGGTGAAGCAGTCGTGGACCTCCGCGAAGTCGATGCCGGAGGGCTTCACGCCCGCCATCTTGTAGGCCCGCTCCGCGGCGACGGCCGTGGCGCCGAGCCAGGTCACGTCCTTGCGCTGGTGGAGGGCGATGGTGTCCGTGGCGTGGCCCGAGCCGGCGATCTTGACCACCGGTTTCCGGGTCAGCTTCGAGGCCATCTCGAGGGGGCAGAGGATGACCGCCGCGGCACCGTCGGTGATGGGTGAGCAGTCGAGGATGTTGAGCGGGTCGGCCACCTTCACCGAGTTGATGACCTGCTCCACGCTGATCTTCATCCGGTACTGGGCGTGGGGGTTGAGGAGGCCGTTGTCGTGGTTCTTCACCGCCACCTGCGCCAGATCCTCCCGCTTCGTCCCGTACCGGTGCATGTGGGCCGTCGCCATCATGGCGTAGAGCCCGGGGAAGGTGATGCCGTGGAAGGCCTCGTAGTCCTGGTCGGACGCCGTGGCGAGGGCGTAGGTGGCCTGGGCGCCCGAGACGTCGGTCATCTTCTCGACGCCGCCGCACAGGACGATGTCGCTCATGCCCGAGGCGACCTCGAAGAAACCGGTGCGGAGGGCGAGGCCGCCCGAGGCGCACGCCGACTCGACGCGCGTGGCCGCGACGGGCTTCTGCCCGAGGTAGTCGGCGAGGACGGAGCCGAGGTGCTCCTGCCCCGTGAAGAGGCCGGGGGTCATGCACCCCACGACCATGGAATCGATGTGGTCCACGCCCGCGTCGTCCATGGCCTCGAGGGCCGCCTTGACGAAGGTGTCGCGCAGGGAGTCGTGCCAGAGCTCCCCGAAGTCGGTCATGCCGATGCCGATGATGGCTACGTCACGCATCGCCTAGTCCTCCACGTTCTTCCGGATCTTGCGCCGGAATTTGGTGTACGTGCCGTAGTCGAGGTAGTAGGGGCTCCTGTCCAGGTAGTCCCGCGTCTTCTTGGCCTTGCCCTGCACCGCCAGAAGCCGGTCGGTGCACGTGTACACGAAGGCGTCGGAGCCCGCTCCCGAGCCGAAGGAGCACATGAGGATCCGGTCGCCGGGCCGGGCCTCGTCCAGGATGGCCGAGAGGCCGAGGGGCGACGCGCCCGAGTAGGTGTTGCCGAGGGTCGGCACGAGGAGGCCCGTCTTCACCTGTTCCTCGGTGAAGCCCAGCTCCTTGGCCATCTTCACGGGGAACTTCCCGTTGGGCTGGTGGAAGACGCAGTACTTGAAATCCTGCGGCTTGGTGCCGCTCTTCTTCAGGATGCCCTCCACGCCGCCCCGCACGTGCTTGAAGTACGCCAGGTCGCCCGTGAAGCGCCCGCCGTGGCGCGGGTAGTGCATGTACTCGCGGCGCCAGAAGTCGGGCGTGTCGGACATGAAGGAGTACTGGAAGTCGATGGTGGCGACCTCGTCCCGCGTGCCCATGATGAAGGCCGCGCCGCCCGCGGAGGCCGAGTACTCGAGGGCGTCGCCGGGGGCGCCCTGGCTCGTGTCGGCGCCGATGCCGAGCGCGTACTCGACCTCGCCCGACTTCACGAGCGCGAACGCCAGGAACATGCCCTCGGAGCCCGCCTTGCACGCGAACTCCAGGTCGGCGCAGTGGCAGTCGTTCACCGCGCCGAGGGCCTCCGCCACTGCGGTGCCCGAGGGCTTCACCGCGTAGGGGTGCGACTCGGAGCCCACGTAGACCGCGCCGATCTTCGCGGGATCGATCCCCGCGCGCTTCACGGCGTTGCGGGCCGCCTCGACGGCGATGGTGATGGTGTCCTGATCGGGCCCCGGCACCGACTTCTCGCGGAGCATGAGCCCCTTCTTGTAGCTGGGTGCGTCGGCGCCCCAGACCTTGGCGATCTCCTCCACCTTGATCCGGTAGCGCGGGATGTACGCACCGTAACCCACGATTCCTGCCAT
>JBBIUU010000095.1:0-11721 GCA_037440125.1 Acidobacteriota bacterium | reverse complement strand
AAAGAATAAGGCAGAAGGCGAAAGGCGAAAGGCGAGTCTGGACCTCAGAGCGTCGCCCGCAAACCTCCCGTCTTTAGCGTCTAACGTCTAACGTCCAACGTCTAACATCTAACGTCTAACGTCTAACGTCCAACCATATCCTCCGGCAGCGGCGCCTCGACGGTGACGTCCTCGCCGCCGTCGGGCGAGGGGAAGGTCAACCTCCATGCATGGAGGAGCGCCCGGGGCGCGGTGAGGGGGCCGCCGTAGGTCCGGTCGCCCACGATGGGGCATCCCGCGAGGGCGCAGTGGGCGCGGATCTGATGGGTGCGCCCCGTCACGGGTTCGGCCTGGAGGAGGCTCTCGGCGGGGCGCGCCTCGAGCACGAGGTACCGCGTGAGCGCCGGCCGCCCCCCGGCCGCTGCCGCGACGCGCCCGTCGGGGCCGACGTCGCCCAATGGCCACGACCACTCCCCCTCGGCCGGCGACGGGCATCCCGCCACCCACGCGAGGTAGGTCTTGCGCAGGTGCCCGCCCTGGAGGGCCTCGCTCAGGAACGCCGCCGCACCCGGATCGAGGGCCACGAGGACCACCCCCGAGGTGGGCGTGTCCAGGCGGTGGATGGGGTGGAGCTGGTTCAGGGGCCGCCCCGCGTGACGCGCGAGGGCGTGGAGGAGGGTTCCCTGCACGGCGGAGCGCGTGGGGGCGAAGGGGACCTGGGCGGGCTTGTCCAGCGCCACCACGCCGCCGGCTTCCCAGAGGATTCGCGGCGGGGCGACCTCCTGAGCCTCCCCGTGCCCGTCCTCCTCGATGTGGAGGCTGGCGCCCGCGAGCACGAACTTCGACGCGGTGCGACACCGCCGGCCGCGCAGGTACACGGAGCCCCGCTCGATGAGGGCCCGCGCCCCTCGCCGGCTCAGGCCCGGCACGAGGGCGGTCAGCGCCTGGTCGAGGCGGAGGCCCTGCAGGTCCGGGGTGACGGTGAAGGTCCGGCGGGCCACGGCGTCAGCCCCGGCCGGCCTCGAGGTCGGCCACGAGCGCGCGAACCTTCAGCTGGAGGTCCCCGAGCGTCCCCTCGTTGGTGAGCACGCGGTCGGCGAGCGCGAAGGTGGCGCCGAGTCGCTGGGCGGTGGGGTCCGAGGTGTTCTCCTCCGCTTCCTTGGCGAGGAAGGCCTCCAGGCTCTGCACCGCATCGCCCCGGCCCACGCGGCCCAGGGCCCTCGCGTAGCGGACCTCCGGGGGCGCGGTGACGCCGAGCAGGAGGAAGCCTCGCACCGTCCGGAGCTCCTCCGCTTCGGCGGGGTTGCGCACCGAGTCCACGATGTCCTTCGAGCCGAGCCGGGGAATCGTGAGCCGGGCGAGGACCCCCGCGCCGCCCTCGCGGCGCAGCTCGTTCCCCGTGAGGATGAGATCGTCGCGCCCCGTGGTGCGGCCGCGCCGCAGGGCCTCCTCGCGCACCGCGTCGGAGAGGCTGTGGTACTCGAAGCCGAGCTCACGGAGGGCCGCGGCCACCTCGCCCTTCCCCGCCGCGTTGGGACCCGTCAATCCGATAACCAAGGGGCGTCCTTCGCTCATCTCTGTTCTCTCGTTTCCCAAATCCGAAATCCCCCATCCCAAATCATGCTCACTGAACTTCCGCGAGGTGCTCCTTGGCGAGCCTGGGCAGGAGCGCGCTGTCGGGGTCGAGCGCCGCGAGCATGTACTCCTTGACGGCAAGGGGGCGGTAGCCCGAGAGCTGGTAGCAGCGCCCGAGGAAGTAGTGCGCCTTTCCCTGCATGCTCGTCGTCGCCGGTGCGTTCACGAGGAGGTCCGTAAACCCGTTGATCGCGTCCCGGTAGTTCCCCTCGCGGAACCGGGCGTAGTTGAGGTAGTACTTGGCATTCCCCGCGTAGAGGTCCAGGGGTCGGTTCTGGACGAAAGATTCCAGGCCAGGGATGGCCTCCGATTCGCGCTGGAGGCGCAGGAGCGCCACGGCGTCCGTGAGCTCGTGTCGGTTCGCGCAGAGGTCGCGCAAATAGGCGCCCGTCCAGGTTCGGTACCTGGCCTCGAATTCCAAGGCCGTCTCGCCCGTGGCCGCCTTGAGCGCCTCGGCCCAGGGCCGGCCCTCGAACATCTCCTGCGCCCAGCGCTTCACCGCCTCGTCCCCCGAACGCGCGGCGAGGGCCCGCACGGCCCAGTAGCCGTCGGCCCACGCCAGGTCCCCGGCCTCCTCCAGGGCGCGAACCATCTGCGGCGGCGGGAGGCTGGTGTCGAGGAGGGCGCGCTCCCCATAGGGCTCGCCGAACCGCGAGAGGTGGAGCGCCATCCCGTGCCTCAGCCAGGAGGGCGCCTCGGCGTAGCGCGGCGCGGCCTCCATGAGGACCGCCTCCGCGAGGGCGGAGGCCACGACCGTCCGCGCGGGCCACCAGCCCAGGACGATGGGCTCCAGGGGGAGCTCGACGAGGACGCCGTCCCGTTCCTGGAGGACGGCGTAGGGCTCCTTGAAGGAGGCCTCCTTCCGGGAGATGGGCAGGAAGGCGGCCCGGTCGTCGGCCACGGGGTAGAGGCCGGAGGCGTCCTTGAGGTCCTTCACGGCGTCCAGGAGCGTCTGGTCCAGACGGCCCAGCATGGGGCGCACCATGGGGTCGAGCCGGATCTCGGAGGCGCACGGGCGGACGCTCAGGCCGTCCCAGGAGAGGACCTTGGACCGCGGCGCGCGCGCGGGCTTCTCGGGCGCCGGCGCCGGTGGCGGGGTTGTTTCTCCCCGCTTGGGCCGGAGGTCCTCCACGCCGGTGGCGACCTCGCGGGGAGCGCTCCTGCCGCGGAAGACGAAGAATGCGGTCGCCGCCGCGGCCGCCACCAGGACTGCGATCGACACGATGAGCGCGACCCGGCGGCGGGCCATCAGGGCGCCTCCACCGCGGAGGCTTCGGTCCAGCCCCTGCCCTCGCCCCACAGCACCAGCACGCGGTCGCCCGCCCGGGCCGCGAGGATGACCTCGGAGCCCGCGGGCAGCGTGGCGAGGGGCGCGCCCTGCGCCTCGGGCGCAGCGTGGACGGGGGCCGACCGGAGGACCACGGCGGGCCGGTGGGAGGGCAGGACGGTCTTCGCGTAGAGGAGCGCCGTACACGCCAGACCTGCGCAGACCGCCGCACCTACGAGGAGCACCGCGGCCGCGCGGCGCCCGCGGCCCGAGGCCAGGAGGATGACGAGCGCGAGGCCCGCGTTGGCCACGAGCGCCAGGACGATCACGAGCCACTGGAGGCCCCTCACCGGGATGCGGGCGATGGCGGCCTCCCAGGGCGAGGGCTGGTAAGGGGCGACGCGCGCGGGCAGGAGCGACCGGGCGAGCGCGAGGTTCTTCTGGGCCGCCACGAGGGAGGGCTCCGAGGCGAGCGCCCGCCGGTACTCGAGGATGGCGCGCCCCAGGTCGCCCGCCTTGAGGTAGCAGTTGCCGAGGTCGTAGCGCAGCTCGGGCCCCTCGCCGCCCGACTCCGCGGCACGGCGGTACAGCTGGGCGGCGTCCCCGTAGCGGCTCTGGTCGTACGCCTGACCGGCCTGGTCGACGAGGGCCGAGGAGGCCGGAGTCTGGGCCGCGGCGGGCGTCGCGAAGAGAACGAGCGCGATGAGGAGGCCGAGGAGCGCGGCGCGTCTACTCATGGGCGGCCTCCCGGGCGAACCTGGCGACGGCGTCGTGGCGCACCTGCAGGTCCTGCCGCGTGGGCCGCTCGGGCGCGTAGCGCGCCGACTCGAGGTCCTCGCGGAGGTCCAGGAGCGTGGCCACCGACTCGGCCCCGAGCCCGGCCTCCACGAGCGCCTCGGCGAGCTGGTCGCGGCTCAGGCCGCCCGTGGTCCGTCCCGTGCGCAGGTCCAGGCTCGCCGAAAGCGCGCGGCTGAGCGCGTCGTGGAAGAGGTCCGCCCGGCGGACGTCCAGATTCCGGTGGGCCTGCGCGAGGGCCTTGCGCGCCTGCCTCGCCAGCTGACGGGCCCTCTTCTTCTCGGGTGCCACGAAGAGGTTGCGGTAGGCCCAGAGGCCCAGCGCGAGGGCGCCGTTGAGCAGGAACGGCAGGAGCACGAGGACCCAGAACGTGCCGTCTAGGAGGGGCGCGCCGGGGGCCTTGCCGGCCTTGGGCTGGCGGATGAGGGGCGCCAGGGAGACCTCGGGCCGGGCCGCCGTTCCCTGGCCCGAGACGAGGACCTTCCCGCCGCCCGCCTCGAGGGTCTTGTACGCGTGGTCCGCGGGGTCGAAGTAGACGAGTTTGAGGGGGGGCAGGACGGCGTCGCCCGCGACCTTGGGCAGGACGGGGACGCGGATCGTGCGGAGCGTCTTGTACTGGGCCCCTTCGAAGGCGCTGGCGTCCTCGGAGCTCGCGGGGTAGGTGGCGAAGAAGGGCGTGGAGGCCGTCTCCAGCGGGTCCTCGGGGAGGAACCCCGAGCCCTCGACGCGGACCGCCACGGTGAAGGGCTGCCCCGTGTCGGCGCGGGCCGGCGGAGGCGTGCTCGGCACGAGGGTGAAGGTCCCGACGGCGCCCTTGAACCCCGTCGGGGCGGCCGGAAGCGGCAGGACCTCGAGCGTGACCTGGCCGCCCGTCACGGTGGCCCGCACCGCGGAGCCGGAGCCGGAGGGCTCCACGCGGAGGTCGGCGCTGAAGGGGCCGATGCTCACGCGCCCCGGCTGCAGCGGGAAGAGCGCCGCGCGGCGCACCACGGCGTCCAGGTAGAGGCGGCCGTCGTGCGTCGTCTGCCGGATGGGCGTCTGCGTGGCCTTGGGGTCCTCCACGCGCTGGAACCCGGGGTACTCTGGGCTCACGTCGATGCCGCGGATGGCCCTCAGCGTGAAGAGATGGAGCGCGTAGACCACGGGCTGCCCGACGTAGACCCTGGGCGAGGAGAGGGAACCCACGAGGAGCACGTCCCTCCCTCCGAGGGGCGCGGGCGCGGGCTCTTCGCTCTTGACCGGAGACCGCGGCGGCGGTGCGGCGCCGTTGGTCTCCACCTCGGCGGTGAATCCCTTCACCGTGTAGGTCTGGCCCGCGATGCGGAGGTCGAAGTCGGGCACGTCGAGGCGGCCCGCCTGCTGGGGCGTGAGGAGATAGTGATAGGCGAGCCCGGCGCCGCCCGGCTCGGGCGTCATGTACTGCCCCACGTTCTTGAATCCGGCGAGGGGCGGGAGCGAGGGCTGGGGGAGCGCGGCGCCGGCGCCCGTGATCACGAGCGTGTAGGTGAGGTTCTCGCCGATGCGGAGCCTGGTGCGGTCCGCACGGGAGGCGATGCGAAGGTCTTGGGCCAGATAGCCTGAGCCCAGGGCGAGGGCCGCGACGGTCCAGAGGAGGAGCCGGGTCCTTCGGGGCGCGGGACCGGGACCGCCCATGGAGATCTCCTTAGCTAGCCGTTCCCCAGGCCGAGCTGTTCCTCCACCTCGGCGAGGCGGACGGAGACGACGCGGGAGACGCCGCCCTCGGGCATGGTCACGCCGTAGAGGACCTCGGCCATCTCCATCGTCGTCTTGTTGTGCGTCACCACGACGAACTGCGTCTGGCCGCGGAACTGCCCCAGGAGGCGGTTGAAGCGGTGCACGTTGGCCTCGTCCAGCGGCGCGTCCACCTCGTCCAGGATGAAGAAGGGCTGGGGACGGTACCGGAAGAGGCTGAAGAGGAGGGCGATGGCCACCATGGCCTTCTCGCCGCCGCTCAGCTGGTCCAGGTGCTGGAGCTTCTTCCCCGGCGGCTGGGCGAAGATCTCCACGCCCGTGTCGAGGGGGTTCTGCTCGTCCTGGAGGCTCAGTCGCGCCTCGCCGCCCTCGAAGACCTCCTTGAAGAGGTGCGCGAAGTGCACGCGCACGGCCTCGAAGGCCTCCATGAACCGCTCGCGCGTCGTCTTGTTGATCTTGCGGATCGTCTCCTGGAGGTTGGCCACGGCCTCCTCCAAGTCCTTGCGCTGTTCGGAGAGGAAGCCGAAGCGCTTCTCGAGCTCGTCGAACTCCTCGCGGGCGAGCATGTTGACGGCGCCCATCTCGGCGATCTTCTGCTCGAGCTTGCCCAGGGCCTTGTGCTCGGTCTCACGCTCCTCGTCGGTGAGGGGGGGCTCCTCGGCGAACGCCTGGGCCAGCACCTCGGGGGTCTCCTCGAAGGTCTCTCCCACGCGGTCCAAGAGGTTGCGCAGGTCCGCCTCGACGCCGGCCAGAGCCACCTCGTTCCGCTGAACCTCGGCGCGGGTTTCCTCGAGGGCCTCGCGGGCGTCCCTCACCTGGACGCCGCAGTGCGCGAGCTCGGCCTGGAGCTTCTGGAGCTCCTCCTCGAAGGTGACCTTCCGGCGCCTGAGCTCCTCGAGGTTCAGCAGGAGGCCGCGCAGCGTGCGGTCCGCCTCGGTCATCTCCTGGGAGAGCGTGGCGACCCGGGCCGCGAGGCCCTCCGACTCCCTGACGAGGCGCGCGTCGGTGTCGCCCAGGTCCTTCTGGGATTGGGTGGCGCGCTCGAGCGTCTCCCGGCACGCCTGGAGGCGCTGGTTCATCTCGCTCCAGCGGGCGCGCGTCTCGGCCACGGCCTCGTGGGCCGAGTCCTGCGCGGCCTTGGCCGCGGCGAGGGCCTCGTCGGCCTCTCGCATCTGGGTCTCGCCCCTCGCCATGGACTCGCCGGCCCGCTCGAGGGCCTCGCGCTTCTGCTTGAAGCTGGGCTCCCACTCCTCGCGCTCCTCGCGCGCCTGGGCGGCCTCGGTCTCGTTGAGCTCGAGGGCCGACTCGAGGCGGGAGTGCTCCTCCTTGAGGGATCGCAGGGCGGTGGAGAGGTCGGCCTCGGAACGGGCGGCCTCGGCCTCCGCGGGGCGGGCGGTCTCGAGGGCCGCGCGCGCAGCGTCGCGCTCGGCGCGGGCCTTGTCGAGCGCCTCCGTCGCCGCGGTCACGGCCAGGAGGGCGGCCTCGTGGTCCCCCTCGGCCGCCAGGCGGTCGCGCTCGTGCTCGAGGAGCGTGGCCCCGCCCTTGCCGCCCGAGCCGCCCCGCACCCAGCCGTCCGGATGGGCGTAGAGGCCGTCGCGGGAGACGGCGGGCACGCCGGCCTCTTGGGCGATGGCCCTCGCGGAGGACGCGTCGGCGCATAGAGCCGCGAGGGGCAGGTGCTCCTTCAGGCCCTTGGGCACGCCCTGGGCCTCGTGGAGCCAGCCCTGGAAGCCCCGGCGGCCCGACAGGTCCGGAGCCTTGCGGTCGTCCCTTCCGGCGCCCTTGAGGTAGAACACGGCCTCGCCGGCCTTCTTGGACTGGAGCGACGCGAGGAGCTCGGGGAGCCCGTCCCACTCGGCCTCGACGTAGCCCTCGAGGAGGTTGCCGAGGGTTGCGGAGAGCGCCGGCACGAGGTCCGCGGGGACGCGGGCCAGGGCCTCGGCGAGGGTCTTCTTCACGCGAACCGCATCGCGCTCCTTGAGGAACGCGTGCGCGGAGGAGCGCAGTGCGGCCTCGTGGCTGCGCAGGACGGCGAGGCGGCTCTCCGCCGCGGCGGCGCGCTGCTTGGCCTCCGCGAGAGTGGCGGTGGCCTGCTCGAGGGCGGCCTGGAGGGCCTCGGCGCGCGCCTCCGCCTCCACGCGGGCCTGGCGCGTGGCCTCGAGGAGCTCGGCGGCGCGCTCGCGCTCGTTCGTCCTCGTCTCGAGGGCCTCGGTCAGCCCCTGCTGGCGCGACGTGAGGCCGTCGCGCTCGCGCTCGATGCGGCGCTCGCGCTCGTCCAGGCGCCGCAGATCGTCCTCCAGGCCTTTGAGCTCGGAGGAGAGGCGGGCCTTCTCCTGGGCCTGCTCGAAGGACTGCTGGTTCAGGGTGCGGCGGCGGTCCTCGAAGGCGGCCACCTTGGCGCGGGCCTCCTCGAGGGCCGTCAGGGCCTGGTCGGAGGTGGCCTTCGAGGCGGCCTCGTCGCTCCCGAGGGAGGCGAGGTCCTCCTGCAGGCGCTCCAGCTCCTTCTCGCCCTGGACCACGCGCTTGCGCAGGTCCTCGCGGTCGGCGGCGATGGCGCGGATGCGGCCGTTGGCGCCCACGATCTGGTCCGTGCGGCGCTTGATCTCCTGCTCGGCGCGCTCGTGCTCGAGCTCCCTGGCGTGGATGGACTCGATGAGGACCGCGAGGGAGGCGTCGTGCTCGCTGAGCTTGAGGGCGGCCTGCTCCTGCTCCGACTGGAGGCGGTTCAGGGCCGTCTCGCGGCGCTGGCGCTCATCCGTGAAGAGGGCCAGGTCGCGGGAGAGGGCGGAGCGCTGGGCGGTGAGTTTGCCGAAGCTGCGGCCCCAGAAGGCGCGGCGCCGGTCGCGGAGCTCGTCGGAGAGGCGCACGAAGCGGTCGGCCTTGGCGGCCTGGCGCTTCAGCGAGGCCATCTGCGTCTCCACCTCCAGGATGATGTCGTTGAGGCGGAGGAGGTTGGCCTGCGTGGACTCGAGCTTGGAGAAGGCGCTGCGGCGGTTCTCCTTGAAGTGGGCGATGCCCGCCACCTCCTCGAAGATCATCCGCCGCTCCTCGGGGTTCGCCTTGAGGAGGGCGGCCACCTCGCCCTGCTCCACGAGGTAGTTGCCCTGCGTGGAGATGGCGTAGCGCATGAGGAAGTCGTGCACGTCCTTCAGGCGGACCGGGCGGCCGTCCATGAGGTAGCTGCTGTCACCCGAGCGGAGGAGGCGGCGGCCCACCTGGTAGCGCGTGCCGTCCGTGTCCTCGAAGGTGATGAGGACCTGGGCCGAGCCCGCCGGCGGGCGCTTGGGCGTGCCGTTGAAGATCACGTCCTCCATCTTCTTGCCGCGGAGCGCCTTGGCGCTCTGCTCGCCGAGGGCCCAGAGGACGGCGTCGGTGACGTTGCTCTTGCCCGCGCCGTTGGGGCCCACGACCACGAGGATGTCCCCGGGGAAGGGGATCCGCGTCTTCTCGGCGAAGGACTTGAAGCCCTGGATCTCCACGTCGCGCAGGCGCAGCATCAGCGGGCCTCCTGCGCGACATACGGTGCCGCCTTGCCCATGAAGCCCTCCGGCACGGCCTTGGGCGCGCCCGCGGCGTAGTCGTAGAAGACCTGGACGGAGCGGCCCTCGGCCACGGTGTCGCCCTCGACCTCGAGGCGGTACTCGAAGGTGAAGGAGCGCTGGCCCACGCGGCCGATCCAGAGGGACGCCGTGAGGGGCTCGCCGTAGTGCAGGGGGCGCCGGTAGTCGATCTCGAGGCGCGCCACCACGAAGTCGAAGTCGTCCACCCGGGTGAGGCCGAAGACCTGCTGGGAGAATGCTGCGCGCGCCTCCTCGAAGTAGGTGGCGTAGACCGCGTTATTCACGTGGCCCATGGCGTCGATGTCCTTGAAGCGGACGGCCACGGGGGTTTTGAAGAGGTCATGTGCCAAGGGAAGCGCTCCGAAAGAAGTCAGCGGGTGACGGGTGGGAACGGGCGGCCAGGTTTCCTCCGGGTGATGCCTTGGGCCATAATCATTACAGGAGGGCGATTCTACCATGAACGAGGACCGTTTAAGAAGGATTCAGGAGGCGCTCCAGGCGGAGGGTGTGGACGCCTGGTTCTTCGCCAACTTCCGCGGCTCCGACCCCATCGCGACCAAGGTCCTGGGCCTCGCCGAGGGGTTCATGGTGACCCGCCGCTGGTTCTACATCATCCCCGCCCAGGGCGACCCCATCAAGCTCAACCACGGCATCGAGCCCCACTCGCTCGACGCCCTCCCCGGGCGCCAGCGCCTCTACGGCCGCTGGCAGGAGTGGCAGTCCCTCCTCAAGGACGTCCTCTCGGGCTGCAAGCGCGTCGCGTGCCAGTACTCGCCCATGGGCATCGTCCCCGCTCTCGGCAAGCTCGACGCCGGCACGGCCGAGTTCCTGCGAAGCCTCAAGGTGGAGCTCGTTTCGTCGGGGGACCTCGTGGCCCGCTTCGAGGTCACCATGACGCCCGAGCAGGAGGCCACGCACTACGCCGCCATGGCGGTCCTCCTCGACACCGTGGACATGGCCTTCGCCCGCGTGCGCTCGGCCCTCCAGGCGAAGGAGACGCTCACCGAGTACGCCCTCCAGCAGGAGATGGTGGCCTTCATGGAGAGGGGCGACCTCACCGCCGAGGCCGCGCCCATCGTGGGCGTGGACGCGCACGCCGCGGACCCCCACTACGAGCCGGGGCCCGAGGGCTCCTCGGTCATCGGCCCCGACCAGGTCCTCCTCCTCGACCTATGGGGCAAGAAGCGCTCGCCCGGCTCCATGTACGCCGACATCACCTGGTGCGCGTGGACGGGGAAGCAGACGCCCGCCGAGCAGCAGAAGGTGTTCGAGCTCGTGCGCGATGCGCGCGACGCCGGGACGGCCATGGCGAAGCAGGTTGCGAAGCGGACCGTCTGCGGCTGGGAGGTAGACCGCGCCACACGCGACGTCATCGACAAGGGCGGCTACGGCGAGTACTTCATCCACCGGACGGGGCACTCCATCTTCGAGGAGGACCACGCCAACGGCGCCAACATGGACGACTACGAGACCCGCGACACGCGCCAGCTCCTGCCCCACACGCTCTTTTCCATCGAGCCCGGCATCTACCTCCCCGGCCGCTTCGGCTTCCGCAACGAGATCAACATCCACGTGAAGGATGGAGAAGCCGTCGTCAGTGGCAGGCAGCAGGACACCCTGCCTGCGCTATTGGGGTGAGGTAGTAGGCGGCACCAAGCAGGCCGTCCCAGCGCTTCGGCGCTGGTGCCGGGCGAAGGGCGTCGGTTCGGAAAGGCCTTTGCCACGGATTGGCCCCGTCACGCCATTGCCTGCGCCTATCTTGAGGTGCCCGATGGTCATGACTCGTGTGCCTTTCCTTCCCGCCGCCCTACCCGCCCGGCCGCCCTGTGGGCTAGCCGGCCTGCCTCGTTCAACACGGACCCTCCACCCCCCCTCCTTCGCCGCGCCGACGGCGTCGGACCTCTGGCGGCGTCAGTCTTCGCGGCCTTGGGCGCTCCAAGTACATGGGTACGTGTCGGCCCAGGCCGCTTGGCTTCCTTGCCATAGGCCCACCGGCGTCGGGACGCCGCTTTCTCCGCTGCGCTCCGAAAGCGAGACTTCCTCGATGGAGATCTCGATCTTGAAATCCGCCCATTTGGTGCGCTGGTGTGTCAGATTGAAGGCCTTGCTGTTGGTGTTCGCGGTCAGCGCAAGTTGTCTCGCCCCGAAGGCTCCACCTTCATTGAGCGTTGACACGCGCTTGCCAGCTGCTCGGGCAATTGCGGAAGCGTTTGATGCCTCCGTGACTCTCTCCCAAGGGAACGACGATGTCCCCGCGGTGATCTCAATCGACCTGGGTGTGCTTGGCCAGGCCGTAGATTCGGTGATCTATGACCGTGGGGTTATCAAGCTGAAGAAAGAAGGAAGCTCGTATAATCTCTTTCTCTGTATGATGGCTGAATCCATGTCGTGCTCCCTGGTTGAAGGAAAATTGCTTCGCCTTATCATTCCTCCCCCTAAACCACCTTCCAAGCAGAAGAATGAAGAAGTGGTCATCACCGAGACGGGGAAATATCCTGTAATCATGGTCGAAGAACATTATCTCGGATGGATTTGGGAGCTTGTTCCCGCATTCCCCGATGCGCCGCCACCGACCGAAATGGGGGTTCTCGTAAGTCCAACGGAAAGAGACCTTCTTCGAGAGACCCGGAAAAAATTCAAGTAGTTCGCAGGTCAAGTCAAGAACGTCAACTTGCTGCCGTGGGCATATTGGCGCAGTCATTTCCGTTCCAACGCGCGCCGGGCGACGGGCTTTGCCCGCGCTAAGGCGCAGCCACAAGTGGGGGGAGAGCA
>JBBIUU010000094.1:0-11764 GCA_037440125.1 Acidobacteriota bacterium | reverse complement strand
CGGCTGGGCGTGGTGAGGATGACGTGGGCGGCGTCGCCCATGACCTCGGGGGTGCGGCTCTGGCGGATGGTCTCGTCCCCGCCCAGCAGGTTCTGCACGGCGGCGGTGGCAATGACGGTCTGCGGCCAGAGGGCGTTGCTCGCCAGGCCCTCCTTCCGGAACTCCCCGGCGAGGCCCAGGGCGATCATGGTCATGCCGTACTTGGTCATGGTGTACGGCGCGATCCCCGCGAACCACTTGGGGTCCGTGTTGAGGGGCGGCGAGAGGGTGAGCACGTGGGGGTTCGGGGCCTTGAGGAGGTGAGGGAGGCAGGCCTTGGCGCACACGAAGGAGGCGCGGGCGTTGACCTGGAACATGAGGTCGAAGCGGGCCACGGGGAGCTGGAGCGTGGGGCGCAGGTTGATGGCGCTGGCGTTGTTCACGAGGACGTCGATGCCGCCGAAGGTCTCCACCGCTTTCGCCACGGCGGCCTTCACCTGGTCCTCGTCGCGGATGTCCACCTGGAGGGGCAGGGCCTTGCCGCCGGCGGCTTCCATCTCCTCGGCGGCGGTGTAGATCGTCCCTGGGAGGTTGGGCTGGGGCTCCGTGGTCTTCGCGGCGATGACCACGTTGGCCCCGTCCTGAGCAGCCCGCAGGCCGATGGCCTTCCCGATGCCCCGCGAAGCGCCCGTGATGAACAGCGTCTTGCCCTTCAGGTCCGCCATCGAATTCTCCTCAAAAGAAGAACATCAATCACCACGGAGACACGGAGGACACGGAGAAAATATTAGAGAAAGGCTTATGTGTGAAACAACTACCTAAGGATGAACCAATTACTCTGGAGTAGTGATTCCTCTCTTGTTTGTTGACTATTTCTTCCCCATAGATCTCCTTCGTTTCTCCGTGCTCTCTGTGCCTCCGTGATGAGATTCCTTTGTCCTAGTCCACGGTGAGGGTCTTGCTGAGGTTGCGGGGGAAGTCGGGATCGAACCCCCGGGCGACGCTCAGGCGGTAGGCGAGGAGCTGGAGGGGCACCACGGCGAGGATGGGCGCCAGGACGGGGTCGGCCTCGGGGAGCACGAGGAGGTGGTGCGCGTTAGCCCGCAGTCGCGAATCCTCCTGGGCGACGACGAGGGTCTGGGCGCCGCGGCACGCGCTCTCGTTGAGGCCGCTCACCATGAGGCCGGCGTCCTCGGGGCCGCCCACGAAGAGGACCGGGAACCCCTCGTCCACGGCCGACAGGGGGCCGTGCTTGAACTCCGTGGAGAGCATCCCCTCGCAGTGGGCGTAGGTGACCTCCTTGAGCTTGAGGGCGCCCTCGAGGGCGATGGGGTATGTGAGGCCGTAGCCGAGGCAGTACATGTCCTCCCGTCCCACGAGGCTCGGGGTCAGGTCATGCACGGGCCCGTTCGTGGAGCGGATGGTCTCCTCGAGGAGGGCCGGCAGGCGCTCCAGGATCGAGGTGTCGCGGCCGCCCATGAGGAGCGCCAGGTGGAGGAAGGCCACGCACTGATTCACGAAGGTCTTGGTCGCGGGGACGGAGATCTCGTAGCCGCACGCCAGGGGCAGGTAGGCCTCGCTGGCGTGCATGAGCGTGGAGCCGAGGACGTTCACGAGGCCGAGGATCCCCGCGCCGCAGGCCTTCGCGGCCTCCAGCGCGTTGAGGACGTCCTTGGTCTCGCCGCTCTGGCTCACGAAGATGCCCACGTCCTCCGGGCCGAGGGAGGGCAGGTACTGGGCGAGGAACTGGGGCGCGAGGACGGGCACGGCGGGTCGGCCCGCGAGGCGCGCGAGGTAGACGGAGCCCAGGACGCACGCGTGGTAGCTCGTGCCGCACCCCACGAGGTAGAGGTGCCTCGCGGCTCGGGCGCGCTCCACGAATTTCGCCGCGTGTTTCGACGCGGCGAGGAGGTGGACGAGGTCCTCCGCCACCTTGGGCTGCTCGTGGATCTCCTTGAGCATGAAGTGCTCGTAGCCGCCCTTCTGGGCCGCCTCCATGCTCTCCAGGTCCTCCTCCGGCTCGCGCGTCAACACGGCGCCGTCGCTGACGCGGAGGATGCTCACCGCGTCGGCGCGGAGCACCACCACCTCCCCGTCATGCAGGCGCAGGATGCGGCGGGTGAGGGGCAGGAGGCACGGCAGGTCCGAGCCCACGCACGCGAAGCCGTCGCCGAGGCCCGCCACGAGGCCCGAGCCCTTCTTCACGGCGTAGAGGCAGTCCTCCCCCGCGCGGCCGATGACGAAGGCGTAGTCCCCCTCCAGGTCGTCGTAGGCGCGGCGGATGGCCGAGACCATGTCCAGGCCCCGGTCGAGGTAGCGCTCGACGGCGTGGACGCAGGACTCGCCGTCGTTCGTGGAGCGGACGGTCATCCCCTCGGCCTGGAACCGGGCGCGGAGCTCCACGTTGTTGACCACGTTCCCGTTGTGCGCGCCCACGAGGTCGCCGTCGGAATCGAGGTGGGGCTGGGCGTTGACCTGCGAGGGCGCGCCGAAGGTGGCCCACCGCAGCTGCGTCATGCCGCGGCGTCCCGACATCCCGCTCACGGCGTGTCGGTCTGCCACATCCTGCACCTTGCCCACGTCTTTCCTGAGGTCTACGGACCCGTCGCGGCGGATGACGGCGAAGCCCACCGAGTCGTAGCCGCGGTAGGAGAGGCGCTTGCCCGCTTCGACGAGGGTGGTGCCGAGGGGCTGTTCATCCCGGGTGACGATGCCGAAGATGCCGCACATGGTCCCTCCTGGCCGGCCGTGGGGAGGTCCGGGCCGGGGCTCCGAGTGTACCCCACGCCGCCCGGCGTTGCATCCGCGCCCCGTCTCTGGCACGCTCTCTGCGTGGCCGGAACGGAGGTCCCCTTGGCGGAACGCTACGACTACATCGTCGTGGGCTCGGGGTTCGGCGGGAGCGTCGCCGCCCTGCGCCTGACGGAGAAGGGCTACCGCGTGCTCGTCGTCGAGATGGGGAAGCGGTGGGCCCCCGAGGACTTCCCCAAGAGCAACTGGAATACGCGGAAGTTCTTCTGGGCCCCGAAGGCGCTCTGCTACGGCATCCAGCAGCTCACGCTCCTGCGCGACGTGCTCGTCCTTCACGGCGCCGGCGTGGGCGGCGGCAGCCTGGTCTACGCCAACACGCTCATGACGCCCCACCGCGAGGCCTTCCAGGACCCCAAGTGGCGTGACCTGGAGGACTGGCAGGCGGCCCTCGCGCCTCACTACGAGACGGCGAGGCGCATGCTCGGCGTCACCGTGAACCCGCGCATGACGCCCGCCGACGAGGCCCTGGGGGAGATCGCCGCCGACATGGGCGTGGGCCCCTCCTTCCACCCCACCGACGTGGCCGTCTTCTTCGGAGAGGCTGGAAAGGAGGTCCCGGACCCCTACTTCGGCGGCGCGGGGCCAGCCCGCACCGGTTGCAATTTCTGCGGCGGGTGCATGGTGGGCTGCCGCTACAACGCCAAGAACACGCTGGACAAGAACTACCTCTACTTCGCGGAGAAGGGCGGCGCCGCCATCCTCCCCGAGACCCGCGTGCGCTACATGGAACCCATGGAGGGTGGCGGGTACCGCCTCCACGTGGAGCGGAGCACCTCGCCCTTCTTTAAGGGCCGGCGCGTCCTGGAGGCCACGGGTGTGGTCCTGGCCGGCGGCGCCCTGGGCACCGTGCCCCTCCTCCTGGAGTGCCAGCGACGCGGCACCCTGCCCAAGCTCTCGAAGCAGCTCGGGCACTACACGAGGACCAACAGCGAGGCGCTGCTGGGCGTGACGGCGTGGAAGGACGAGCCCGAGCACAGCACGGGCATCGCCATCACCTCCCACTTCTTCCTGGGCGACGGGACGCGCGTCGAGCCCGTGCGGTACTCGAAGGGGTCCGACGCCATGTGCCTGCTGGCGACGCCGCTGACCGACGGGGGCACGCGCCTCACGCGGCCCTTCAAGTGGATCGGCAACTGCCTGAGGCGCCCCCACCACTTCCTCCGCACGCTCTGGCCCCTGGGCCGCGCGAGGAAGACGATCATCCTCCTGTTCATGCAGACCGACGACAACCGCACGCGCATGGTCCTGCGGCGCCGCTGGTGGTGGCCCTTCGCCTGGACGGTCACGTCGAGGACCCCCGACGACCACCCGCCCGTGCCGGCGTACATCCCTGTGGCCAACGACATCACGCGCCGCATGGCGAAGAAGCTCGGGGGCTTCCCCCAGAGCGCGCTCAACGAGGTCCTCTTCAACGCCTCCACGACGGCGCACATCCTGGGCGGGTGCGCCATGGGACACGGGCCGGAGGACGGCGTGGTGGACAAGCACGGCCGCGTCTTCGGCTACGCCGATCTGCTCGTGACCGATGGCTCCATCATCGGCGCCAACCTGGGCGTGAACCCATCCTTCACGATCACCGCCCTCGCCGAGCACGTGATGAGCGCTGTGCCACCGAAGGGCTCCTGACGACCCTCACCGCCGCACCCCTAACCCATCGATCTTCAAAGCATAGAACTAGGCTTCCCCCCAAAGCGACCTCCGGTCAACTTGACGGGAGGGACATTCGGGCGTATGAGGATAGCCGGCCGAACGCCCCGGGAGACGGGGCGACCGGGGAACCGAGCACCCGGGGCGAATCGCGACGCGTAGGGTGCCCCTCGACCCGAGCCCGACAGCTAACCCGGCAGGCCGAAGGGGATCACGATGGACAACGGCGACCAGTCCCCAGAACTCCCGTCCGGAGCCCTCCTCCGGAAGGCTCCGGCCCCATGACCCCCATCAAGCACATCGTCTTCGGGAAGCCCCGGGACCCCACCGACCCGAAGGTGTTTCACACCATCTCCCTGGTGGCCTTCCTCGCGTGGGTGGGCCTGGGCGCGGACGGGCTCTCTTCCTCGGCCTACGGGCCCGACGAGGCCTTCCGGGCCATCCAGGGGCACGAGTACCTGGCGCTCTACCTGGCCCTCTTGATGGCCATCACGGTGGGCCTGATCTCCTTCGCCTACAGCTTGCTCCTGGAACACTTCCCGAGCGGCGGCGGCGGCTACGTGGTGGCCACCAAGCTCCTGGGCCCCAAGGCCGGCGTGGTCTCCGGCTCGGCGCTCGTGGTGGACTACGTCCTCACCGTCACCGTGTCGGTGGCCTCGGGCGTGGACGCGATCTTCAGCTTCCTCCCCGCCGCCTGGCAGGACTACAAGGTCCCCTCCGACCTGGTGATCCTCCTGCTGCTCCTCGTCCTGAACCTGAGGGGCGTCAAGGAGTCGATCAAGATCCTCCTGCCCATCTTCCTGGTCTTCATCGCCACGCACCTGCTGCTCATCCTCTACGGCGTGTTCAGCCATCTGGGGCGCTTCCCCGAGGTGTTGGCGACGGCACACACGCAGATGGCGTTGGACGTCTCGACGATGAGCTGGCACGGCGCGGCGAACCTCGGCTGGGTGGCGCTCCTCCTCATCTTCCTGCGGGCCTACTCCCTGGGAGGCGGCACCTACACGGGCATCGAGGCGGTCTCCAACGGCGTGCAGATCCTGCGCGAGCCCCGCGTCGCCACGGCCAAACGGACCATGCTCTACATGGCCCTCTCCCTGGCCTTCACGGCGGGCGGCATCCTGCTGTGCTACCTCCTCTGGGGCGCCTCGCCCGTGGAGGGCAAGACCATGAACGCCGTCCTCCTCGAGCGCGTCTTCTCGTCGTGGTCGCTGGGGGGCATGCCCGTCGGCGCGTGGCTCGTGGTCCTCACGCTCATCTCGGAGGGGGCGCTCCTCTTCGTGGCGGCGCAGACGGGGTTCATCGACGGCCCTCGGGTCCTGGCCAACATGGCCATCGACTCGTGGCTCCCCCACCGCTTCGCGAACCTCTCGGAGCGCCTCGTCACGAAGCACGGCATCCTCCTGATGGGCATCGCCGCAGGCGCCCTGATGGTCTACACCAAGGGCAAGGTCTCTTTCCTCGTGGTCCTCTACTCGATCAACGTCTTCCTGACCTTCAGCCTGACCCAGCTCGGCATGTCGCGCTTCTGGATCGGCGAGGGCCGCCACCGCTCGAGCCACTGGTGGCGTTTCCTCATCGTCCACGGCGCGGGGCTGCTGCTGTGCCTGACGATCCTCGTCATCACCACCTTCGAGAAGTTCAAGGAGGGCGGGTGGCTCACCCTCGTCATCACGACCTCGCTCATCCTCCTGTGCTTCGGGATCAAGAGGCACTACCGGGGCGTGCAGGCGCAGATCCGCGAGGCGGACGAGATCCTCACGACGATCCCCACGGGGCTCGGGCCTGCGGGACACTCCAAGCTCGATCCGGGCCAGCCCGTGGCCGCCCTGCTCGTGTCGGGGTACGGCGGGCTGGGCATCCACTCGATTCTGAGCGTCCAGCGGCTCTTCCCCGGCTACTACAAGAACATCATGTTCATCTCGCTGGGCATCGTGGATTCGGGACGCTTCAAGGGGAAGGACGAGATCCAGGCCCTGGAACGGGAGACCGAGCTCGCCCTCCAGCGCTATGTGGCCTTCGCCAACAGCCTGGGGCTCAACGCGGACTACCGCTACCACCTCGGGACCGACGTCCTGGAGGCGGGCCAGGACCTCTGCGGGCAGATCCAGAAGGAATACCCTCGCGCCGTCTTTTTCCTCGGCAAGCTCATCTTCGCCAAGGAGAGGCTCTTCTACCGCGTCCTGCACAACGACACGGCGTACTCGCTCCAGCGGGAGCTCCAGTTCGCGGGGATGCAGACCGTCGTCCTGCCGATCAGGATCACGATGGGGTAGAAGGTTCGTGGCGGGAAGCCCCAAAGCGAGCGAACTGGAGAGCTGGGGGGCTGAGGAACTGGAGAAAGAAGAGCGGGCCGCCCGGAGGCGGCCCGCTTCGTGCTACCTGATGACCCGATCACCCGATCACCTGACTACCCGATCTTCCCGACCTTCATCCCGAGGGAGCTCACGATGAAGGCGTAGCGGTCGGCGGCCTCGTCGATGCGCTTGCTCGTGGGCTTGCCCTGGCCGTGGCCGGCCTTGCTCTCGACCCTGAGCAGGATGGGCGCCGAGCCCGTCGTGTGGGCCTGGACGAGCGCGGCCATCTTGCGGGCGTGGAGCGGGTCCACGCGGCTGTCGCTGGCCCCCGCCATGAACAGGGTCGGCGGGTAGGCCACGAGGGAGGGGGCGTTCTGGTAGGGCGAGTACTTGAGGAGGAACTTGAACTGGGCTGCGTTCTCGCTCGAGCCGTACTCGGGGATCCAGTAGCGCGCGATGGAGAACTTCTGGTAGCGCAGCATGTCCAGGAGGGGCACCTCCACGAGGACGCAGCCGTAGAGGTCCGGGCGCTGGACGAGGCACGCGCCCGTGAGGAGGCCGCCGTTGGAGCCGCCCTCGATGCAGAGCTTGGGGGTCGAGGTGACCTTGTTCGCGATGAGCCACTGCGCGGCGGCGACGAAGTCGTCGAAGACGTTCTGCTTGTTCCCGAGCATCCCCGCCTTGTGCCAGGCCTCGCCGTACTCGCCTCCGCCCCTAAGGTTGGGCAGGGCCCACACGCCGCCCTGCGCGAGCCACCAGGCGCTCACGGGCGAGTAGTAGGGCTGCTCCGAGATGGAGAACCCGCCGTAGCCCGTGAGGTAGCACGGCGCGCTGCCGTCGCGCTTGAGCCCCTTTTTGTGGACCACGAACATGGAGACCTTGGTGCCGTCCTTGCTCGCGTACCAGACCTGCTCAGTCTCGATGTCGGACAGGTTCGCGGGCACCTTGGGCTGGAAGAAGGGCTCGAGGGCGTTCTTCTCCAGGTCGTAGCGGAAGGTCGAGGGCGGGAAGGCGAAGGAGGTGAAGGGCACGAACACGAGGGCGCTGTCCCACCGGCCGGAGACGCCCGAGACCGTGCCGAGCGCGGGCAGGGGAACCTCCTTCTGGAAGGCGCCGTCCAGGCCGTAGAACTTCACCTGGGAAGTGGCGTCGTGCAGGAGCTGGACGGCGAGTCGCCGGTCCACGATGCCGATGCCCTCGATGGTGTCCTTGCCCTCGGGGACGATGAGCTTCCACGCGTCCCTCTGGGGGCGCTTGAGGTCCACGGCGTAGACGCACCCGTTGGGGGCGCCCTCCGTGGTGCGGCAGAAGAAGGTGTCCTCGTAGATCTCGCCGTCGTAGGCGTCGTGCGACCCCTTGGCGAGCTGCATGAGCGCGCCGGTCCGGAGGTCCTTCACGTAGATCTCGGTGTTCCGGTCGCTCCCCTCCGCCGCGGTGATGAGGAGGTAGCGCCCCGTGTTGGAGAGCTGGACGCCGAAGCCCACCTCCTTCTTCGCGGGCACGGAGAACACGGGGACGTCCTGCTCGGGGTCGGTGCCGAGCTTGTGGAAGAGGATGCGCTGGTTGTAGTTGATCTCCCCCTCCGGCACGGTGCCGGGGCGCGGGAAGCGCGTGTAGTAGAAGCCGCTCTCGTCCAGGAGCCACGCGACGGAGCACGAGCGGCACCCGTCCATGACGTCGGGCAGGTCCTTCCCCGTGGCCGTCTCGCGCAGGCGGAGGACGCTCTGCTCGTCGCCGTTCGAGGAGGCCCCGTACGCCACGTATCTGCCCTTCTCGCTCGGATACCACCAGTCGAGGGCCACGGTGCCGTCGGCCGAGAGGGTGTTGGGGTCGATCAGGACCCAGGGCGTCCCCTTGAGCCCCTCCTGGACCATCACGGGCGACTGGTTCTGGAGGCCGTCGTTCCTCGTGAAGAACAGGTAGGGGCCGGCCTGAGCGGGCGTTCCCTGGCGCGCGTAGTTCCAAAGGGTCTTGAGCTGGTCCGCAATGACGGGGCGCTCGGGCAGGGCGTCCAGGTACTTCCGGGTGTAGGCGTTCTGGGCCTCGGTCCAGGCCACGACCTCGGGGTCGTCGCCCTTCTCGAGCCAGCGGTAGGGGTCCTCCACCTTGGTCCCGAAGTAGTCGTCCACCACCACGCGGACGGGGGTCTTGGGGTAGGCGGGCTTCTTGGCGGCCGCGGGCGGGGCGGCCCACAGCGAGGCGGTGATGAAGGCCGCGAGAGTCGCGGCGAGCGTCTTGCGGTACACGGGCACCTCCTTCGTCGGCAGGAACAGGGGAACCTTCCGAAGCGATCAAGTGTATTCCAGGCGCCGCGCCCGACCAAGGAGCGGTCCGGGGAGAGGTGCGTGGTAGGATGAGCGCATCCTTTAGGAGGCGTCGTGCGGCTCGACCGTGTGCTCCCCTATCTCATCGCGGCCCTCATGCTCGCGGCGGAGGCGGCGCTCATCGTCCTCGGCTGGGGGCCGTGGAGCCCCGAGGGGAGCCCCGCCATCTTCTTCTGGATGGCCGTCGCGGGGGGGCCCGTCTGCCTCCTGCTCTCGCTCGTGACGGCCCCGCTGTGGCCCCGCCAGGCCGGGGCGCTCCTCTGGCTCGGTGGCGCCACCCTGGCCCTGGGGATCGGCCTCGGGAGCGGCATTCACGTGGGTCGCTACTTCCTCGGCCTGGGGCTCTTCGTCCTGCCCGAGGTGCTCGCCGCGAGCCTCTTCCTGGCCCTCGGCCGACAGCGGTCCGAGTCGGCCAAAGGGTCCAAGCCGGGCACCAAGTCGGGGCGTTGACCCTCCGCCCGCGCCCCGCTATCCTTGCATGCTGACTGGAGGACCTCCATGCCCCACGTCCACACCCCCGAAGCCGAAGCGATCCTCGACAAGGAGTTCCGGGTCCTCGACCAGGGATTCGTCCGCCTCGTGGATTACATGGGGAGCGATGGCCGCATCGTCGCAGCGGCGCGCGTCTCCTACGGCGAGGGCACCAAGACGGTCCGCGAGGACCAGGGCCTCATCGACTACCTCATCCGCAACGAGCACACGAGCCCCTTCGAGCAGGTCCAGCTGACCTTCCACGTGAAGCTTCCCATCTTCGTCGCTCGGCAGTGGATCCGGCACCGGACGGCGCGAGTGAACGAGATCTCCGGACGGTACTCGGTGATGAAGGACGAGTTCTACCTCCCCACCGAGGAGAGCCTCCGTACGCAAGGGACGTTCAACAAGCAGGGCAGGGCCGAGACGCCGGTCTCCGAGGAGGCCGCCCCAGAGATCGTCAAGGATCTCCGCGAGGGCCAGCGGGACGCGTACGCCCGGTACGAGGCCATGCTCCAGAAGGAGTTGGCCCGCGAGGTGGCGCGCATCGCCCTGCCCCTCAGCCTCTACACCGAGTGGTACTGGCAGATCGACCTGCACAACCTCTTCCACTTCCTCAAGCTCAGGCTGGACCACCATGCCCAGTGGGAGATCCGCGAGTACGCCAAGGTCATGGCGGAGATGACCAAGGCGGTGGCGCCCCTCGCCTATTCGGCCTTCGAGCGCTACGAGCTCGACACCGTGCGGCTCTCGAGGGAGTCCATCGAGTGGATCCGCTCCAGGGCGGCCTTCGACGAGAGCACGCCCAGGGAACTGCGCGAGAAGGTCCCCGAGCGCTCCGACACGAAGTGACGGCCCCTTGAGCCTCGATCCGGCCTGGCTCCTCGTCTCGCTCGTGATCTCGGGCGTCGGGCTAGGGTTGTTCCTCTACGGCAAGAAGCAGGCGCGCATCCCCCACCTGGTCGTCGGCATCGTCCTGATGGTCTACACCTACGCCGTGTCGAGCGTCTTCTGGATGGTGATGATCGGGCTCCTGCTCCTCGGAGCCCTATGGCTCTTCGTGCGTCTCGGGTGGTAAGCCCTTCCTTGCGCGAACGCGCGAGGCTTCCGCGCGCCCGTGTTTACGCTCTTCCACGGCCCGTCTCAGGACGTATTCGATCTGCCCGTTGACGGAGCGCAGCTCGTCCCCGGCCCAGCGGTTCAGGTCCGCCCAGAGCTCGGGAGAGATGCGCAGGAGGAAGGCTTTCTTCTCCGCCACGGGCCGTTCTCCCCGCTAGTAGAGGGACCCGGCGTTGACCACGGGGTGAGGGTCGCGGTTCCCGCAGAGGACCACGAGGAGGTTGCTCACCATGGCGGCCTTGCGCTCCTCGTCGAGGGCCACGACGTGCTCCTCGCCGAGCTTGGCGAGCGCCATCTGCACCATGCCCACGGCGCCCTCCACGATCTTCCGGCGCGCGGCGATGATGGCCGCCGCCTGCTGGCGCTGGAGCATGGCGCCCGCGATCTCGGGCGCGTACGCCAGGTGGCTCAGGCGCGCCTCCTCCACCTTGACGCCGGCCTTCGTGAGGCGCTCCTGGAGCTCCTGGACGAGCGCGGACGACACCTCGTCGATGTTCGCGCGGAGGGAGACCGCCGAGTCCGTCGCACCGTCCTCCGTGATGTCGTAGGGATAGGCGCTCGCGAGGTGCCGGAGGGCGGATTCGCTCTGGACCTTCACGAAGTCGGCGTAGTTCACCACGTCGAAGCACGCCGCGAAGGTGTCCTGGATCTTCCAGACCACGACGGCGGCGATCTCGATGGGGTTGCCCGCCTTGTCGTTCACCTTCAGCTTGTCGCCGTTCAGGTTGTAGGAGCGGAGGGAGATCTTGCGCTTGACGGAGAAGGGGTTCACCCACCAGAAGCCGTAGGCCTTCACGCTGCCCGTGTAGCGGCCGAAGAGCGTGAGGACGGCCGCCTCGTTGGGCAGCAGGATGAAGAAGCCCTTGGTGCAGAGGACCGCGCACGCGAGGATCAGCCCGCCTCCGATCATGAGGGGCAGACCCACCGCGGGGGCCGCATCGGGCCCGTCGAGGCGCGAGGCGCCGCCGATGATGCACAGGGGCACGAGGAGCATGAGGATGAAGTTGACGAACACCATGGGCCAGCCGTTGGCTGCCGTGACCACCCGTTCCTGGTACATGACCGAACCTCCAGTCTGATACCTATATGATATCATCTTGATGTCGCGTTGTCAAG
>JBBIUU010000093.1:0-11857 GCA_037440125.1 Acidobacteriota bacterium | reverse complement strand
CCGAACAGGCTCCGCTGGAAGACGGTGTCGCTCACGTCCTCGAGCTCGGGGTAGGTCTCGATGAGCTGGGCCGGGACGGGCTGGGGGCGCCCGGTGAGGGCGTGCTGGACCTGGAAGGCGTTGGCCACGGCCTTCCCGCGGAAGTGGTTGTTGAAGATGGCCACCACCGTGTCGGCCACGGAGGAGGCCTCCTTCAGCGACTTGACCCACGGGGCCAGCTCGCGGGCGCCGTACAGGTAGTTGTAGCGCTCGTCGCGCCCCGCGCCCTCGGTGAACCACGCGGCGGCGTTGCGGCCGTGGAAGCGGAAGTAGGCCAGGGGCGCCGTCACCGCGCTCGTGGGCCCGAGACATGAGGCGAGCTCGGGCTGGTCGATGTTGCAGAAGGCGGCGCCGCGCTCGCTCAGGAGGGACAGGACGTCCTTGCTCGCCCAGGAGGCGTGGCGCACCTCCACCGCGAGGGGGTAGGCGGAGAAGCGCGAGAGGACCTCCTCAAGGGCCCGGCGGTTGTCGGGCGTGTTCTTGAAGGACCAGGGCCACTGCACGAGCACCGCCGCGAGCCTGCGGAACCGGACCATGGGCTCGAGGGCTCGGTGAAAGGCGCGCTCGTCCACGAGGGAGGCCTTCCGCGTGTGGGTGAACCCCTGGAAGAGCTTCACCGCGAAGCGGAAGCGCGGGAAGTCCGACACCTGGCGGACCCACTCCCCCGAACGGATCGGGTCGGGGATGCGGTAGAAGGTGCTGTCCACTTCCAGCGCGTCGAAGTACTGCGCAAGGTAGGGCAGCGGCTGAAAGGAGCGCCCCGCCCTCGGCGGGTACACGGTGCCGCGCCAGTCGGGGTAGTCCCAGCCGGCGGGGCCGATGTGCACGGGGACGGGGTGGGAAACGGCGGGAGGCACAAGCTTCATGAGCGTGCCTCCACGGAGCGAGCCGGAGAGCCGGAGAGCCGGAGAGCCGGAGAGGTCAAACCATTAAAAGCAGAGAACAGGTCAGGAGGCTGCATTGAGCTCTCTCGAAGCCTTCAGTGCGGTCGATTGAGGGGGGCGCCGTCCGGGGCTCGTCCCGCGTATCTGAGAGTCTGTGGTATTGGCGGCTGCATGCTTCGAATCGCGGACGAGCCATTTCTCCGGCTCTTGGATCATGCGCACAATTTGTGCCGTGATCTGGTCGTACGCCGAATTCAATCTCGTCGCCACATCATCTTGAAAGTAGCCGCAACGCTTGGCGATTTCGATCCACACTTGTGTTTCGGATGCTTCGCTCTCCGAGTCGCACAGCTTGGCGACGAACGCCGCCTCGTATCGGCGACGACGCCACGCTTCAGCCAGATTGGCACACACCGACCGGGAGGACCGCCGGATCTGATCGACCAGCGCATATTTCTCGGGTGCAGGAAGTTGTTTGGTCTGCTCGAAGATGTCCATGCAGGCCTGCATCGCGTTCTGGAACACCCGGAGTTCCTTGTAGCTGTTGATTACCATCTTTTTCTCCCTTCTCCGGCTCCCCGGCTCTCCGGCTCTATCTCTCCCTTACCCATACGATTTTGTACGCGAACCTGACCTCGCTGGGCTCGATGACGATGGGGGGGTAGAGCGGGTTGACGGACTCGAGGATGACGACGCCGCCGGACTCGCGGTAGCGCTTGACGTACTTGTCGCCGCCCATGAGGCCGATGACGGCGTAGTCGCCGCTGACGGGGCGCTTGCGGGTGTCCACCATGACGACCTGACCGTCCTCGTACTTGGGGACCATGCTGTCCCCCGCCACCTCGACGCCGAAGCCGTTCGGGTCGGTGAACTGGGGCGGTCGCGGGAGGAAGTACATGCCGCCTCCGGCGGGGTAGCCCTGGTCGGTGAACTCCACGCCGGGGCCGGCGGAGGCGAAGGCCACCACGGGCACTTCGTTCCCTGCGAGCTCCTCGCCGGTGAGGGCCGAGAGGGGCACCTCGAGGGCCTCGGCGATGGCCTCGAGGGAGCGGAGGGAGGGCGTGATGCGGCCCTTCTCGATGCGCGCGTAGTTGGGGGGGCTCCACTCGAGGCGCCGCGCCACCTCCGCCTGGTTCAGCCCGAGGGACTTTCGGACCCGTGCGATGCGCTCTCCGTAGTCCATGACCATGCCTCCATGGATCAAATATAGTCACTAATGACTATCTTGTCAAGGGGGGCGAAGATCGCACGGACCGACGCGGCGAAGCGGAGAGGGGGCGACGCGGCGAAGGGAGTCCCCGCGTCTTCACCGTAGGAGCGGTCTCCAGACCGCGATCCATTTCCCCGGCGCGGGGATAGGAAGGGAGGGGCTCGGCGTCGGGAGACGCCTCCTAGAGGGCTTTCGGACGAGGGAGAGGTGATGCGCGGCCCCCCTTCCTGGTCCCCGCTCCCCTCTCGCCGCATTTCTTGCCAAATGCCCGAAAATCCTGTAAGATGAAGTCTTTGCCCGTGGGAGGAACCGCCTGATGAACGTGCTCAAGACTATGCGCAACATGGGATCGCTCAAAATTCTGCTCTGGATCATCGTCATCTCCTTCGTCGCCGCCATGTTCACCGTCTGGGGCACGGGCGGGACCACGGACAAGGGCAGCCGCACCTGGCTGGGCGAGGAGTACTCGGTGAAGGTGGAGGGCAAGACCATGTCGCCCGCCATCTACCGTCTCCAGTACCGCTTCTACGCCGAGCGCATCCGCCAGATGCTGGGCAACAACTTCCGCGAGGACTTCCTCCGCGGCGCCTCGAAGACCATCGCCGAGGGTCAGGTGCGCCAGCTCATCCTGGCCGACATGGCGAAGGACTACAGCCTGAAGGTCAGCGACGAGGAGCTCGCGGCGGGCATCCAGAGGATCTACAACTTCAAGGACCCGAAGACCGAGTACCCCGCCCTGATCTCCCGCATGGGCGTTACGGCCGAGGACTTCCAGGACCTGCTCCGCCACGAGCTGCTCAGCCAAAAGCTCACGGACCTGGTCGGCGACACCGTGGTGCTCTCCGACGCCGAGCTCATGAAGCGCTACAGGGAGCAGAACGAGGGCGTGAAGGCCATGGTCGCGACGGTCCCCGCCGCCAGCTTCATGGCCAAGGTCGAGGCCCCCACGGAGGCCGAGATCCAGGCCCGCTACGACCGGGACAAGGCCAAGTACACGATCCCCGAGAAGCGCGCCGTGGAGTACGTCTTCGTGGCCCCCGCCCAGGTGCGCAACGCCATGAAGATCGACGACGCCCTCATCAAGGCCTACTACGAGTCGCACCTGAGCGACTTCGGCACGCCCGCCGCCCAGCGCCGCGCCAGCCACATCCTCATCAAGGTGGACGAGAAGGCCCCCGCCAAGGACATCGAGGCGGCGAAGAAGAAGGCCGAGGAGCTCTACGCCAAGATCAAGGCGGGCGCCGATTTCGCCTCCGTCGCCAGGGCCAACAGCGAGGACAACTCCGCGGTGCAGGGCGGCGACCTCGGCTGGTTCGAGCGCAACCGCATGGTGAAGCCCTTCGCGGACGCCGTGTTCGACACGTGCAAGGCCGTGGGCGACGTGGTGGGCCCGGTGCAGAGCCAGTTCGGCTTCCACATCATCAAGCTCACGGGCATCGGCGGCCAGCCCAAGCCCTTCGACGAGGTGAAGGCCCAGGTCCGCCAGACGCTCCTCCTCAAGGACGAGGGCATCCAGGACAAGATCAAGGCCCAGTCCGCCGACGCCGAGAAGGCCCTGCGCGCCGCCAAGGACGACGCGGGCGTGAAGGCCGCCGCGGCGAAGGCGGGCCTCTCGGTGACCGAGGTGAAGACGCCCGTCGGCAAGGAGGACCCCCTCCAGGGCCTCGGCATCGACGCCGGCGTCCAGGACGCCATCTTCAAGGCCCAGACGGGCGTGTGGTCCGAGACGCTCAAGGTCCGCGACGGCGTGGTGCGTGTCAAGGTCACGGCCATCACCCCGAGCCACCCCGCCAAGCTCGACGAGGTGAAGTCCAAGGTCGTGACGGAGCTCCGCGACGAGCGCGCCATGACCCTCGCGCGCGCCGCCGCCCAGGGCCTCGCCTCCGCCGCGAAGGACGCGGCCTCCCTCGAGGCCGCCGCCAAGAAGGACGGCTACCAGGCCCAGCAGTCGCAGCTCATCAAGGCCGCCGACACCATCCCCGGCGCCGGCAAGGCCCCCGAGGTGAACAAGGCCCTGATGGCCGCCAGGGTGGGCGACGTGGTGGGGCCCGTGGCCGGCCCCAAGGTCTGGGTCGTGGCGGTCCTCACCGAGCACGTCACCGTCGACCCGAGGAAGTTCCAGGACGAGAAGGACTCCTTCGCCCGGACCCAGCGCGACGAGTACGCCCAGCAGGTGATGGACGACTACGTGGCGCGCCGCAAGGCGGTCCTGGAGAAGGAGAAGAAGATCTCCTACAACCAGGAGCTGCTCGACTCGATGGAGCCCGCCCGCGCCCGCGAGGCCGGCTGACGACCGCCGCGATGACCGCACGCCCCTGGATTTTGGGCCTCGGTCTCGCGCTCGCCGCCCTGGGCCTGAACGGCCAGACGGCGACGCCCTCCCGGGCGATACCGCTCGACATTCCCGCCGATTGGGAGCCGGTCCTGTGCAAGGGCCGGCTCTACCTCTTTTCGACGGAGGGGCGGAACCAGCTCCTCTCGCCCGGCGACGATGCGCCCCAGTGCGACCCCGTGCACTTCACGCCCGCGGTCCAGCCCGTGTGCGGAGTACAGGGGACGGTCGTCCTGGACACCGAGGGCAACCTCTGGCAGCTGGGCGAGGGGTTCCCCAAGACCGTTCAGTCCGGGCTCTCCGGCGCCGTGGCCCTATGGCCCTCGGGCCAGGGCGTCGCCATCCTCTATAGGGACCACCTCGACCTGCCCGGAGGCCCGCGCGTCCCTCTCCCCTTCGAGGCCGCGGCAGGCGAGGCCCTCGCCGACGGCGGCTTCTGGGTCCGGGGGGCGACGCAGGCCGCGCGCTTCTCCGACCAGGGTGCCCTCCTCTGGACCTGGATGCCCCGCAAGGGCGCTCCGGGGCCCGCGGCCCTCGCCGGGGACGTCCTCGCGACGGGCTCCTCCGACGGGACCCTCTGGGCGCTTGCGGCGAAGGACGGCAAGCCCCGCTTCGGGTACCGCGTCGGCGGAGCGCTCTTCCGTGCGCCCCTCGTCGAGGGCCGCCGGATGATCGCGGCGACCTCCGACCACGTGGTCCGCGCGATCGACCTGAAGAACGGCCAGCTCGCGTGGCAGTACAGGGCCTCTGGACGCCCGGCCTACGGACCCTTCCGCGTGCCCGCGGGCATCCTGTTCGCGGAGGAGGGCGGACGGCGCCTCGTCCTCCTCTCGCCGAAGACGGGGAGCGCCGTCTGGTCGTGGGCGCTGCCCTCGGGCAGCCTCACGAGCGCGCCGGCAGTCGATGGCACGAAGGCTGCGCTCCTGGCCTGGGGCGAGGCGGCCACCCCCACGCTCTACGTCGTGGACCTCCCCGCCACCGAGCCCGTGAGCGCCCCGAAGAAGCCCCCCAAGAAGACCAAAGAGGCCCAGGCGCCTCTGGACGCGGAGCGCCCATGAACCCGTCTCCCATCTGGATCACCGTGGACGAGAAGGCCACCCTCGGGGAGGTGGCCCGCTTCCTCGTCGAGGCCGAGCCCTACGGCGTCCTCCTCTTCGCCCGCCACCTGAAGGACCGTTCGCAGGTGAGGGAGCTCAACGCCTGCATCCACGGGGCCGTGCCCGGGTGGTCGCCGAAGATCGCCCTGGACCAGGAGGGCGGCCGCGTGAACCGCCTCTCGGCCCTCGGCATGAGCTTCCCTTCGGCCGCCGACATGGCGGGAAGCGCAGGCTCCACCGAGGCGCTCGCCTTCGAGATGGGCGGGCACCTGCGAGACCTGGGGTTCGACGTGGACTTCGCGCCCGTGGCCGATCTGGGCCCGGCCCACCCGGGCACGGGCCTCGAGGGGCGGGTTTACGGGGACGACCCGGCGACGGTGACGGAGTGCTGCACGGCCTTCCTGCGCGGGCTCGGACGGGCCGGCCTGGAGGGATGCCTGAAGCACTTCCCGGGCCTGGGCGGGTCCCGCGTGGACAGCCACCGCAACCTCCCCTCCATGGGCGGCGGCCCGGAAGCGCGGCGTGATCACCTGGCGCCCTATGCCGAGCTCAGGGACCTGGCGCCGTACGTCATGATCGCCCACGGTTCCTACGAGGAGCTCCTGGGGACGGCCGGGCCGTCGAGCCTGGAGCCCGCGACGTACGACCTGCTCCGGAGCCTGGGCTTCGCGGGCCTCAGCGTCACCGACGACTTGGGCATGGGCGCCGTCTCGGACCTCGCGAGCATCGCTTCCCTGGCCGGACGGAGCCTGCGTTCGGGCGCCTCCCTGGCGCTGTGGGTGTCGAGCCAGGAACGGTCCCTCGAGGCGCTCCGCATCCTCGGGGACACCCCGACATTCGTTGAAAGAAAGGCCGCCTTGCCGTATGGTTGAGGCTGGAGCGGACACCTTGGAACCCGAGTCGCAGGTCCACATCCTGATCGTCGACGATTCCCGCACGGTGCGCGAGGAGATCAAGGCCGCGCTCCAGGCGGCCCGTCCGAACCTGGTGTTCCTGGAGGCCGGAAACGGACTCGACGGGTTCAAGATCCTCGTGGACAACCCCGTGGACCTCGTCCTGTGCGACCTCGTGATGCCGCACATGGACGGCTTCAAGTTCCTGCAGATGCGCTCCACGCGGCACGAGCTCCTCGGCATCCCGGTGATCGTGCTGACGGCGCTCGACCAGGTGGACCAGAAGATCCGCCTCCTCTCCGCCGGCGCGGGCGACTACGTCACCAAGCCGTTCCACCCCGGGGAGCTCGTGGCCCGGGCCATGGTGCACCTGAACGGGAAGCTCCTCCAGGACGAGCTCAGGCACAAGAACGGGCTCCTCCTCGAGCTCTCCACCACCGACAGCCTGACGCGGATCTACAACCGGCGGCACTTCCTCGATCTCGCCCAGCACGAGTTCGAGCGCAGCGACCGCCTCGACCTGGAGCTCTCGGTCCTCGTCATGGACGTGGACCACTTCAAGGACATCAACGACACGCTGGGGCACCAGGTGGGGGACGAGGTGCTCGTCGCCGTCGTGGAGACGGTGAAGAAGCACCTGCGGCACTACGACCTTTTCGGCCGTCACGGCGGCGACGAGTTCACGCTCCTCTTCCCGCAGACGGGCAGCGCCGCGGCCCTCGTGGTCGGCAACCGCCTCGAGGAGGAGGTGAAGGCCCTCCGACTCGAGTCGCTCGGCGGGATCAACCTCAGCTTCAGCGGGGGCATCGCGACGCGGAAGAGCGCCGGCGAGACCCTCGAGTCCATCCTCAAGGCCGCCGACAACGCCATGTACGAGGCCAAGCGGCGGGGCCGCGGCCGCGTCGTGGCGAAATAGCGACCCTCAGATTTCCCAGAACATCAGGACGGGGTCAGTCCCTGGATTCGGGGTTCGGCGCGCCGATGCCCCAGCAGTCCCGCCCCTTGGGGGAGATGAAGGCCATGACCGCGGCGATGTCGACGGCGAAGACCGCTGCCGCGAGGACGCCGAAGACCCCCACGGCGGGGATGTATTCCTGGGGCACCTGCCGGGTGGCCCAATCCCACGCCCTGAACGGCACCTCCGCCACGCCACCCAGCACCTTGCCGGCGATGACCGCCGTGAGATAGGCCACGCCCAGGTACCAGCCCGTTCGCGTCCGGAAGCGCACGAGGACGCCGACGGTCCAGATGAGGATGCCCGGCACCGCGAAGAGCAGGAGGTAGTAGGCGAAGAGCCTCAGGGACGAGCCGTCCACGAGGTCGGGCTTGCGCACGGCCGCGGCGTAGACGGCCAGGCCCATGAGCGCCCACACGGCCCCCTTGAACTTGATGTAGCGGGCGAGGACACGGGAGCGCTGGGTGGAGTGGAGGCCCATTGGGATCAGCTCCCCGCGTTCTCGACGAGGGCGGCCTTGATAAAGGGGTCGAGGTTGCCGTCGAGGACCGAATCGGCGTTGCCCACCTCCGTATCGGTCCGGTGGTCCTTCACGAGGCGGTAGGGGTGGAGGACGTAGGAGCGGATCTGGCTGCCCCACGCGATGTCCTTCTTGCCGTCCTCGACGATCTGCCGCTCCTTGTTGCGCTTCTCGATCTCGAGCTGGTAGAGCCGGGATTTGAGGATCTTCCAGGCCGTCTCGCGGTTTTGGAGCTGGCTGCGCTCGTTCTGGCACGACACCACGATGCCCGAGGGGAAGTGCGTCAGGCGGACCGCGGTGGAGACCTTGTTCACGTTCTGGCCGCCCTTGCCCCCCGAGCGGAAGATGTCGATCCGGACGTCCTTGTCGGCGATCTCGATCTCGATGTCCTCGTTGATCTCGGGCGAGACGTAGACCGACGTGAAGGAGGTGTGGCGCCGGGCCGCGGCGTCGAAGGGCGAGATGCGCACGAGGCGGTGCACGCCGCTCTCCGTCTTCAGGTAGCCGTAGGCGTAGTCGCCCTTGACGAGGAACGTGACGGACTTGATCCCCGCGGTGTCGCCGTCCTGCCAGTCCATGAGCTCCACCTGGTAGCCGTGGCGCTCCGCCCAACGGGAGTACATGCGGTAGAGCACCTCGGCCCAGTCCTGGCTCTCGGTTCCGCCCGCGCCGGGGTGGATGGTGACGATGGCGTTGTTGACGTCGAGCTCGCCGCCGAGGAGCGCCTTGATCTCGATCTCCTCGACGAAGGGCCGGAAGGATTCGAGGGTCCTGCCGAAGTCCTCGTCCATGCCCTCGCCCTCGAACTCGAGGAGGGTGTCGAGGTCGCCGATGAAGCGGTCGAGGCGCGCCAGGTCGGCCAGCCGGGCCTGAAGGGCGCGCTGCTCCTTGAGGACGCCCGCGGCCTTCCGGTTGTCGTCCCAGAAGCCGGGGGCGGAGGCGGCCTTGTTGACCTCCTCGAGGCGGGACTTCAGGCCCGCTTCGTCAAAGGCAGCTCCGGAGCTCGAGGGCCTTGACGCGCAGCGCCTTGTAATCTTGTTTGTGCTCTTCGGGAATCATGGCAGAACCCCTGAAATGCGTGATCTGGCGATCGGGTGATCGGGCGACCGGGTGACCGGGTGATCTGGGCGGACAAGGATGCAGGCTTGCGCATGGGGTCAGGTGGTCCGATCACCTGATTTCCGGATCACCTGATCACCGCCCCTCTCAGAACTCTTCCTTCATGTAGTTCGGTGCTTCCTTCGTGATCATGACGTCGTGCGCGTGGCTCTCCCTGAGACCGGCCACGGTCACCCTCACGAACTTCGCTTCGGAGCGCAGCTCGGCCACGCTCGCGCAGCCCGTGAGGCCCATGCCCGAGCGGAGGCCGCCGACGAGCTGGGTGACCACGTTCTCGAGGTTCCCCTTGAAGGGCACCATGCCCTCGATGCCCTCGGGGACGAGCTTGCTCAGGGGCGCCTCCCCCTCCTGGAAGTAGCGGTCCGCCGAGCCCGCCTTCATGGCGCCGAGGGAGCCCATGCCCCGGTAGGCCTTGAAGGTGCGGCCCTGGTAGAGGATGGTCTCGCCGGGAGCCTCGTGGGTCCCCGCGAATAGGCTGCCGATCATGACCGACTGCGCCCCCGCAGCGATGGCCTTCACGATCTCGCCGGAGAACCGGATGCCTCCGTCGGCGATGATGGGGATGCCCTTCTTCTCGGCGGCCTTGGCGCACTCGGCGATGGCGGACACCTGGGGCACGCCCGCGCCGGTCACGATGCGCGTGGTGCAGATGGAGCCCGGCCCGATACCGACCTTGACCGCGTCGGCGCCGCGCTCGATGAGATCGCGCGTACCCTCGGCGGTGGCCACGTTGCCCACGATCATCTGGACCTCGGGAAAGGCCGACTTGAGCTGGGCCGCGGCGTCGAGCACGCCTTTGGAGTGCCCGTGCGACGAGTCCAGGACGAGCACGTCCACGTGCACGTCCACGAGGGCCTTCGCGCGGTCCAGGAGGTCGGCGCCCACGCCCACCGCCGCACCCACGCGCAGCCGGCCCATCCCGTCCTTGCAGGCGTTGGGAAACTTGATCTTCTTCTGGATGTCCTTGACGGTGATGAGGCCCTTGAGATGGTACTGGTCGTCCACCACCAGGAGCTTCTCGATCTTGTACCGCTGGAGGAGCGTCTTGGCCTCCTCGAGCGTCGTGCCCACCGACACCGTCTTGAGGTTCTCCTTGGTCATGAGCTCGCTGACCGGGAGGTCGGTGCGGTCCTCGAAACGGAGGTCCCGGTTCGTGAGGATGCCCAGGAGGCGGCCGTCGGGGGCCGTGACCGGCACGCCGGAGATGCGGAACTTGTTCATGAGCTCGAGGGCGTCGGCCACCTTCCGCTCGGGCGCGATGGTGATGGGGTTGGTGATCATCCCCGCCTCCGAGCGCTTCACCCGGTCGACCTCCTCGGCCTGGCGGTCGATGCTCATGTTCTTGTGGATGATCCCGATGCCGCCCTGCCGGGCCATGGCGATGGCCAGGTTGGCCTCCGTGACCGTGTCCATGGCGGCGGAGAGGAGCGGGATGTTGAGTCGGATGTCGTTCGTGAGGACCGTTGTCGTGTCCACCTGCTGGGGGTGCACCTCGGAGTGCGAGGGAACGAGGGACACGTCGTCGAACGTCAACGCCAGGGGCGGGCTCTCTTGTAGCATGGGGTGGCTCCTCAGCTCTAAGCGGATGATTATAACCCTTGAAGGCCTTGGAACCAAACGGTCCGCGGGGACTCACCGGGGCCGCATAGGACCTTGGTCCCATGGGGAGGGGTCCGGGGCTCACCCGGAACGACGGAATCCGCCCGGGGGACCTCGGACGGCGCTTCGGGACCCCGCGGACGCGGGGGCGCAGCTCTCTCCCGGCCTCCGAGCCCCCCGTTGTCGGCTCCCCGAGGAGGCCGTCTATCTGCCTCAGAAAGCAACGCTTTACACAAGACCGCCGGTCCAACAGCGAGCGGGGACCGGCCCGATGGGGGGAGCCGCGGCGGTCCTCCGTGCGAGCGGGGCGAGAGGGCTGTTCCTGCCCGGCCCCTCCGGGCAGGAACAGGACCCTCCGGGGGGTTGACTTGTCAAATTGAATATCTCGTCCTATAGTGTGTGGGGGGAAATATCCCCAATCTGGGACGGGTTTGTAGACTCTGGGATTTTCAATAGGAGGAATGGATGAAGCTGAAATTCGGATGGTTCTTGCTCGTCGCGGGAGCTCTCCTCCTCTCCGCTCTGCCGGCCGCCGCGCAGATGGAGAAGGGGCTGGTGGAGATCTCCCCCCTGGTCGGGTACCAGTGGCAGACCGGTGGCATCCCCATGAAGGATGGCTACCAGACCGCCCTGACCCTTGGCTACTGCTTCACCAACCACTGGGAAGGTGAGTTCGAGCTCACCTACGGCCAGGCTCGCCTGTACGGCGGCGGGTTCCTCGGACCCGAGGAGATCAACGGCCGCTCCTACGTGTTCACCGAGAGCTCCCACGTCACCACGTTCCGCGCCAACCTGCTCTACAACTGGAACGTGAACAAGTGGTCTCCCTACGTGAAGTTCGGCCTCGGCAAGCTGGACATCTCGCCCCTCGATGCCAGCGACGTCCAGCAGTGGCACGCCGACACCACGGCCCAGCTCGGTGGCGGCTTCCGCTACTTCTTCAACAAGAAGATCGCCCTCCGCGCCGAAGCGAACGTGATCTGGTACCTCACCAACAACTACTTCGGTGGCAACTACTGGCCCAGCGGCGACCCCTACCCGTACAACTATCAGTACGTGAACGAGAGCAGCCCCTATTACTGGGAAGCCCTCGTGGGCGTGAGCTTCTTCTTCCACCGCCCGGCCCCGCCGCCGCCGCCGCCGCCGCCCCCGCCGCCGCCCCCGCCGCCGCCGCCGCCGCCGCCGGTGCCGGTCGGCGCTTATCAGCAG
>JBBIUU010000092.1:0-11869 GCA_037440125.1 Acidobacteriota bacterium | reverse complement strand
GCAGTTATCCTTGGCATATGGCTTGCAAAAGTGCGGGTTCCAGAGAAGGAGGTGCTGAATGAAGCAGAGAGGCTTTACCCTGATCGAGCTCCTCATCGTTGTGGCCATCATCGGAATCATCGCCGCCATCGCCATCCCCAACCTGCTGACCGCTATCCAGCGCGGCAAGCAGAAGCGGGCCATGGGCGAGGTCCGCTCCATCGCCACCGCGGCTCAGGCGTACTCCACCGACTCCCAGATCTTCCCAATCGGTACTACCAGCTTCGCTGCGCTTACTGGCGCCCCCGTATCAGACCTGACCCCGGATTACATCAAGGCCATCCCTCCTACCGACCCGTGGAACCTCGCGTATCAGTATGCTTCCACCGCTGCCGGCACCGACTTTGGGGTTGCCTCAGGCGGCAAGAACGCGGCGATGGAATCACAATCTGCTTGGGGCACCGTCAGCGCCAACAACTTCGTCCCCGTGAACACGGGCTGCTTCGAGAACGACATCGTCTGGGTTGACGACGGTTTCGTGATCAAGCCCGAGGGCAAGCAGAGGAAGTGCGCCTAGCTTCTTCCATCACGTGGTTTCAGAAGGGCCCCCGCTCGGGGGCCCTTTCTTTTTGACCCCCGGAGCACTCAGTCCTTTCGGTCGTTCTCCTGAGCTTGAGCCCGCCGGGCGAGGACCAGCCTGGGACTCCTGGCCACCACCCGGTAACGGGGTTCGATCCACTCCATGACGCGGTCGGGCTCCCGGTCCTGGTACCGGCCATCGAGGAGGACCCAGTCGGGAGGGGTGGCGGCGAACTGGTCCAGAAGCGCCCGCACGCGCGCCGGGTCGTCGCGGACGACGTCGAGGTTGTCGTATCGCGCGGGGTTGTCGCGTCCCAGCAGGAAGTAGAACGCCGACCCGTAGCTGTAGCAGAAGATCCGCTCCCCGGGCCTGAGGACCTCGGAGCCGAAACGGGCGAGAAGGCCCAGGGCGGCCACGTCGCCCGGGGCGTAGGCCCGGACCGAGCCGGCGGGAAGCGAGAAGGTCCGGCCCGCTACGACGGCCCGAGGAAGCCATTGCATTGCCAGGGACAGAGGACTAAGAGGCCCGCGCACGACGCGGCAACGGCGCGTCCGAGCGTCCGGCTCTCGGGCCACTTCTGCTCGAGAACCCAGACCACTGCCGCGAGCGGCCCGACCGCTCCGAAGACGAGCAGGAGGATGACGGGGCGGTGGAGGACCGAAACGAGGCAAGCGCCGAAGAGCGCCGCCAGGAGGGCTAAGGGGGCCCGCTGCCGCGGTTCACGACGCAGGCGGAGGAACCCCCAAACGAGAGCCACCAGCCCGGCAGGGTACAGGAGGAGCACGAGCCCGTGCGCGAGGTCGGTCCCCGCCCTCTGGAGAGCCAGGACCCGCGCCTCCCAACCGACGCTCCCGAAGAAGCCGATGGGCGACCACCAGCCCTGGCCCCAGTGAACCCGGTTGCCGGGGTTCACGTGGTAGATCGCGAGAGGGAAACGGAAGGTGTCATTCCACAGCCCTGGCAAGGCGCCGGTCAGCATCAGGTAGAGGAGAGCCGGGATGAGGACTGCGGACGCCGAGAGGGCGTACACGCCCACCGATCGGAGCCGTGAGTCCTTCTCCCCCGCGAGCAGGGGGAGCGCGCCGAGGAGGAGCCAGGCCGCCCCCTGGTCCTGGCTCAGGAGCAACCCCGAGCCCGCAGCGAGGCCCGCCCCCACGAGGAAGATCGGCCGGCTCCGCCCGAGGGCCGCCGCGATGCAGGCCGCCGAGGCCACCGTCGCCGCGGTGCAGAGCCAGTGGTGGCTCAGGATGGGCCAGTAGGCCCCTCCCATCGCGACCAGGAAGGCGAGGACCACGGCCTGACCGGCGCGGGACACACCCAGCCGCCGCAACAGTGCCCAGGTGGAGAGGACGAGGAGCGCGTTCCCCGCGACCCACAGGAGGCGCGCGGTCTGGAGCGTTTCGCCGAGGAGCGAGAACATCCCCGCCAGCAGCCACTGCACGCCTGGGAGGAGGATGGAGAAGAAATCCCTGTAGGGGACCTGCCCGTGAAGGACGCGGTGCGCGGCCATGAGGTGGACGCCCTCGTCCCCCGCCGAGAGATCGAGAAAGAAATCGTTCAGGTAGGGCAGCGGCGCCGCGATGGCGAAGGCCAGGAGCGCCCAGAGCCCGACTCTTCCCCAGGGGTGCCGCGCGCTGCCGCTCCCGAGAATTCCGCCGTGTCCCGTCGCCGCTACCGTGTCCGTCATGGCGCGGCCCCCTCCGCCTTGCGCTCGTAGAGCACCGTCGCCCCCATCTCCCCGCGCCTCACATAGTCCCGGGCGATGAGGGCGCCCACGGGCGATGCGGGGTCGAGGAAGCCTCTCTCCACGTCGGGCCGGAAGAGGAGCCACCGCGGCCGGTTGCGCGCCAGGTCTCTCGCGGCGCGGGCGTGGTCCGCCAGGTCGTTGAGCCCGGCCTGCAGGGGGAAGAGGAGCGTGAACCCCACGGCGGGCCGTGGGCCGTAGAGGTACACCTCGCCCCCCTCGGGGAAGGCCGCCACGCAGCCTCCTGGTGCAAGAACTTTCGGGTCCCGGAGGAAGCGGTTCACCACGTATTCGCGGACGGGGCGGTCCACGTCGGTGAGCTCGCGCCACGCCGCGGGATGGACCATCGCGCGCCGAGAAAAATAGACCGCGCCTGCGAACACCAGGAGGCCGGCGAGAATGACTAAGCGGCGCCGGCCGCGGGGCGCCCCCTCGCGCGACGCCCTTCCCGCGGCTACGATCCAGAACGCCCCCGTGATCGCCAGCTGGTAGAGGAGGTGGAGCCAGTCGGGCCGCCCCCTGAGATAGAGCACTCCGGCCGCCAGGGTGACGACGCACGCCGCCGCCTGCACGGGGTCCCGCCACCGGCGCTCCTTCGCCGCCCTCACGAGGACGAAGAGGGTCGCGAGGAGGACCGCCAGCGCGCCGACCAGGAGAAGCGCGTGCAGGAGCGTCCCCGCGAGGGAGACCCCGTAACCGACGGGGGCCGGCAGGGGCAGGCCCTCGGACCAGAGGGCGCGGAAGCGCAACGGCACGTCCTCGAGGAGGACCCTCGCGTTGTCGTTCCCCGGTTTGTTGTAATTCCTGGCGGGCCAGAGCAGGAGGTCGTCCACCATCTTGGGCCACGCCCCCGCGAGGGCCAGCGGGCCGTAGATCAGGAGGAGGGCCGCCGCCCCACCCGCCGCCGCGACGAGCCACGGGCGCACCCGCTGTCCCAGCGACGGCTTACCCCCACCCGCGAGCAGGAGCACCGCGGCCGCCACCGCCAGGTACACACCCTCCGTCTGAATCGTGCCGAGAGACAGGCCCACCAGCGCGCCGAGGAGTAAAACCCCGCCCGGCGATGAGCGCCAGGCATCCGACGACACCAGCCAGAGGAACACCGCGCAGACCGTGAGGGCCGTCCAGTGGTGGGAGGCGACGGGCCAGAAGGGGTAGAGGCAGGCGGGGTAGATCGCCCCGAGGAGCAACGCCTCCCACGGCCCCCACGACGCACGCGTGAAGGCCGCCGCGAGGACGAGCCAGCCCAGGAGGACCACGACGAGGGACGTGTAGCGCGCCGCGGTGAGGCTCCCTCCGCCAAGAGGCCAATAGGCAGCCGCGAGAAGGTAGGACGTGACGGGCGGGACGAAGGAGAAGTAGTCGCGGTGCGGCACCTGGCCGTTCAGGAGGCGCTGGGCGTCGAAGGCGATGATGAACTCGTCGTACTTGGGAGGCGTGATGACGGGGCTGACGAGGGGCAGGAGAAGCACGGCGGTGAGGAGCGTGGCCGCCAGGGCGCGGAGCCATGTAGAGAGAGACTGCTGTTTCTGGCTTCTGATGCCCGTCAAAATGCGATCGCTGATGCTGCTCACCCTACTTCTCCAAGATTGGTAGAGCGGCCTCAACGGGTTCCAGCCTGTAAAGGGTCCAACCTCCGAATCTGCCGATCTCCACCAACGGATAGGATCGGTCGGTAATGACATATGTGAGGTGAATCGACCGATATCTTTCGGCGAGATTTAACAAGGTCGCAACCGGAATGTCTGGGGCTCCCGTGTGGCTGCTGTAATCCTCGAGCGCTGCTTCTCCATATAGTGCGGTAAACCGGGCGTACCACTCCAAGGCGTACCGACGATTGAATTCTGCGGGAACCATGTCTTCGAGTGTCACAAACGAGCTTCTGCGCGTCATAAGCCGAAAACTATCCCATCCGGCAGGCACAATCACGGTAGCTTGAGTCGGTACATGCGCTTCAACCAAGGCGGCAAGGCCGGTCCGGGCCTGCAGCAAGGGCGTATACCGATACCAAAGGAAGCGATGCGGCCGGCTGTACGCATAGAACCATCGTGTGGTCTCGGTCCGCCCGAGCGTTTCCACGGCAAACCGCGTGGGTTCAACAAATGCGAAAAGGGCGAAAGACAGGAACAGTACCAGCGGGAGCCGGGTACGGGGTCTGGCCCTGCACAGCCAGGCTCCCGCGATGGACATGCAGACGAATCCCCATATGCTCCACCAACGTCCTTGCGACGGCCATCCGAAATCGGGCACGATAAGAAAGTAGTAGTCCAAGGCGTTGATGGAGACGACGGCCAGGATGGCCATGAGAATGTACTTCCTCCCCTTGTCGGAAATCACCCATCGCCCCAACCGTTTGTATGCTTCGCCGCGGAGGAGTTCCGAACCTCCGACGGCGACGAGCGCCGCGAACACCTGCGCCGCAGCGTTGTCGGACATCCAGAACGCCGCGCCAAGGGCCCCGAGGGAGAGCGAAAGGGGCCGACCGTACTCGATGCAGCGACCAATGAGGCGCGACATGCATAGGGTGGCAACCAACACGACGAAGATGTGGCCTCGCATGAGCGACAGCTGAACGGGCAGGACAACCCTGGACAACGAACCGGCATAGGCGAAAAGACCGAGCAAAACTGAGCACCCCACAAGTGCCAGCCCAAGCGTGTCCGCATCCTGCCATTCCCGACGAACCGCTGCGTAGCCGGCAAGGAGGACGTAGGCCCCTAGCACGACGAAAATATGGACCCAATATCTGGGGAGCCACGACTCTGGAAAGAGACACCCCGCCCCTCGAGCGGCGATGGCGTACCAAGTACTGTCGTAAAACCCTAGCATATCGTGACCGCCCTGGGCCCCCCTGGATAGGGACAAGACTGCAAGGACACAGCCCCCGATCGAAACGAGAAGCAAAGCAAAACGCTTCATCCTCCGCTCGTCCAGGTAGACAAGGGAGCAAGCGCATACAACCTGAATTTCCGAAATTAGGTGAACGAATACTCCCCCACAGAGAAGAAATGCCACACGGAAAGGCTTCGATTTGAGGAAGGCGACCAATGCCCACATGGCCAACATATAGGCCATATTCCTCGTGGTGAGATAGGGATCCATTGTGTCCTGTGCACTTCCGGGCAACTCGTAGACCGGAGTCCAAAGGAGCACCATCACCCAAGCCGAAAGCCGTTGTTTGGACCAGGCGAGTCCGAGTCGAAATGCCGCCCAAAGCGTCAAGTAGCTCGTAGCCAGGTAAAGCGCAAGAAGAACCACCTTCAGGTCGAAGTGATTGACGAGATGGGCTAATGCCACCCAAGTTAAAGACTCTCTGGGAAACTTCAGCCAGAATAGGTAATCATTCGGGAACAAGCTTGGGTCGTTCCAGTGCAGGACAAACGGTAGGTAGAGGTTCTGGTCGCCAACGGCGTAGGAGTAGCCTCGGTACAACACAGCCAGCGCGGTCCACCCGATCAGCGGAAGATGTTCTTTGAGGATCACATCGCGAATCTTGCCACCAAAGATCATTCGGCCCCCTGTGCGGTCGATACCCGATGGACGAGATACCCGAATAACGCCCAGGTCGGAACGACGACCCAGGCCAGTGCGCTCAGCAGCGCACCGAAGGCGAACCAGGGATCATGGTATCTCAAGTGCACCCTGTGAGCGCCCGGCGGAACCATGACGCCCATGAAGCTTCCATACGTCCGGAGGATGGGCGCTTCCTTCCCGTCGAGGTTGCAGCGCCAGCCTGAGTGGAAGTTCTGAAGAACGAGGAGAAGGCTGCGGTCCTTCCCGCACACCTCCCATCCCCATTCGTTCGGGCCGCCTTCAATCCAAGAGAGAGCAGGTGCTATCCAAGAAGCCGGCGTTGTTTCGGAGGAACATCTGTCCCCCTCGATCACTGCTTTGGACCGCCATGCGCCGCTGTCGATGAGCTGATAGGTCTTGACGAGCTGCCGCTCGACGTCAGGGATGGCCTCCCACCCACCAACGGTACGAACCCAAGCTTGCGCAGAAGGGATTTGCTCAACTATTAGGCTCGACGGGCGCAACTCTCTCCTCGTGGGACGCCTCTTGATCCATTCCTTTAGCGGTGGCCTGACGCTGTCCCGGACAATCCACCGCGCTCCCAGAAAGGCGAGAACCTCCGCTCCCTGTCTGGGTAGCCACTGGGATTGTCCGAGCCCCGGAATTTGCCAATGCCGCGCGAATTGGGCATAGGAATTCAGCACCATGGGGCTGTTGGTCCTGACGTCGGAGAGCCCCCAGTTCAACCCCTGGTTGGGAGACAGATCCGGCATGTCGTCGGCGCGTCTCAGATACTCGCCTGAGAAGCGCCAGCTCCCCGAAGCGCCTCCACCGGCGCTGATGGCTCGAACCACTTCGGGTGCTGTCTCGGGCCGCGTGAGATCGGTTTCCGTGCAAAGTCGCCAGAGACTAAATGGAAGCACCAGGGGTAAAAGGATGATGAGAGAACCCGCGGCGAGCGAAGTTGACCTAGCCCACCGGTGTGCTCCTGTCATCCAACCAACCACCAGGAGCGCCTCGCACACCAACTCGACCAGAGCGACCCCTCTGTGCTGTACGTACGCAAAGTCCTCAAAGGTATGGACCGAAGCAAGCCAGGCTATAAGCAACCCGAGTCCCGCACCCCCCGCCAGACCTTGAAGGCTTCGGCGCATGGCTCGAACCGGGGTACCGCCGAAGTAGAGCGACAGGCCGATAACCGCCAGCCCCGTGATGCCGAATCGAACCCATTCCTCGCCGTAGGCGCCGACTAGATAACCCCCAAGGCTAAGGAACCAGCGGATGGGGCCTTGGATGACCCATGGGGCCATGATGAGCAGGCCAACCAAAGTGATTCCCAGGAATATCCACCTCCCCGCCTTCCTGGAGTTCATGAACCCCAGCCCGGCCAGGGACCAGACAGGGAGCGGGATGTAGACGGTGCTCTTAGGGTCTGCGAGGAACCACCACGGGAGGTACGGCCCCCCATTCCACAGGTCCTTGTAGGTCCAAACCGTATGAAGGCTTGCGATGAAGGGCAGGACGGTTACGGCGGAGAGAGCGAAAGAAAGCAGCCCAATCACCACCCACCGATTCATTTTGCTCAACGCAGGACTGGCGCTATCGGAACACCAACCATATGCCGTCAGCATGATGACCTGAAACAATCCCACAACAATGTGTCCAGTGAGAACCACCAAGCCGATGCCGCAGGCGAGAATGGCTCCCCCATGAGACCGCCGACGAACCACGCGCTCACACCCCCAGAACGCCCACCCCAAACTCCAGAGCCCCCAAGAGTTTGAGACCACGAGGGTCTGAACGGTGAGCGGGTTTAGGGCCATGAGTGAGCCGCCTAGAACGGCTGGGGACCAATCAAGCCCTCGTTCGCGCCAAAAAAGAGCAAAACCAAGGATCCCAAAGAATGCGTGCAGAGCAATCCCGATGGAGAACATCCAGGCAGACGGGGCGATCATGAAGGGCAAAAAAAAGGGCGAGAAGGGCTCATATACCGGGTCCGCTGCAACGGGTTGGCCACAGGCCATCTCGGGGTTCCAGAGAGGAAAGTGTCCTGAGTGAAATTGTCGGGCAAGGAACATCTTGTAGGGCATGAACATCATGTGAAGAGAGGTGTCCTCTCTGATGGGCCATAGGCCCTCCTTCTCGGGAACGAGCGAAAGCGGAGCGCCCGTCGTTCTAGGATCGAGAAGGTGGTACCCCATCAAGTTCTTGTGCTGGAGGAGAATTGGCCAGAACCAGGTCACCCACAGTGCGAGGGCGAAAAGAAACGGCCATGCTCGGAAAGACCGGTGACCCCGCGGATGAAGGGAAGGCTCGCTCAGCGTGTTCACGGGTGTGACTCCCCATCGTGCACCTTCGGAAGTAGCCGGTAGACCACGGCGTTGCCGACCACGCGGTCCCGCGTATACCCGGCCGCGATTGCCACGCCCACGGGCGAGGCGGGATCGAGATAGTCGCGTTCCATGTCGGGCGGCACGAGGATGAACTTCGGCTTTCTCTGATCGATCTGGCGGGCGACCGCCGCGTGGTCCTCGGCCGAGTTGTACCGCTCGCTCAGAGGGCGGAAATAGGTGTAGCCCACGGCGGCCGGTGCAGCGTAGAGATAGACCTCGCCGCCCTCAGGGAAGGCCGCGAGGGTGTCGCCCAGAGCGAGGACGCCGGGGCTCCGCAGCCACGCGTTGACGGGTTGCTCACGCAGGGAGCGGTCCACGTCGATGAACTCCCACGCCGCCGGGGCGTGGAACCACAGGCCGCGCGTCTGATAGAGGAATCCCGCAGCGAGGAGGACGCCGAGGAGTGCCTGGGCGAAGACCCGGCTTCCCCGCCGCCACGATCCCCACGGCGGAAGCGACACGAGGACGAGGGGGCCGAGGCACGCGAGGAGGTAGACGAGGTGGAGCCAGTTGGCGTTGCCGCGAAGGCTCAGGCCCACGGCCAACAACACGGCGAAGGAAGCCGCGAGGGGCCACGGCGCTTTCACGGCCCGCTCCTTGAGAGCCCGCCCCACGGCGCGCAGCGCGGCCCAGAGGATCAGCGCAAACGCGGTGAGGACGGCGGAGTAGAGGGCGAAGCCGGCGGCCGTCACCAGGGCCCGCGGCAAGGACGCGTCGGTCCGGTAGGAGGCCGCGAGGTCGCCCAGACGCCACGGGAGGTCCTGCAGGACCGCCCCCGCGTTCTCGTTGCCGCCCCGCGAGTAGTTCTGCATGGGCCAGAGGATCACGTCCCGCAGGAAGTCGCCCGCGGCGCCGAGAAGCGCCAGGCCCAGCAGGAGCGGCCCCCACACGGCGCAGACCCCTGCGGCGGCCCACGCCGCGGGTGATCTTCTCGGAGGGGAATCCAGAACGGCGAGGACGAGGACGAAGGCCGCGAGGCCGAGCCCCACGGTCTGGACGAAGGTCGCCGCCAGGCCGGCCAGGACCCCAGCGGCCAGCCACCGCCAAGGCCGCACCCCGGGCTTCCCTGCGAGCATGGCCAAGATCCCCGCTGCGCAGAGCGCCGCGAACCAGTGGTGGGACGAAACCCCCCAGAAGCCGTAGAGCGCCACCGCGGGCACCGCGGCCCAGAGGGTGGCCGCCGCAGAAGGCCATCCCGCGCGTCGGAGCCCCAGTGCGAGCAGGACCCAGGTGAGGAGGAGGACCGCGGAGGAGGCGTATCGCGCCGCGGTGAGGTAGTGCCCGCCCGAGAGGGGGCCGAGGGGCGCGAGCGCGAAGAAGATCCCGGGCGGGATGAAGTTGAAGAAGTCCCGGTAGGGCACCTGGCCCGAGGCGATGCGCTGGGCGTCGTAAACCACGATGAACTCGTCCCACCGGGGCGGGTTGAGGACCGGGCTGACCTGCGCCGCCAGGACGACAAAGAGGAGCAGGAGGGACCCGAGGAGGATCGGGCGCGTCTTCACGGCCCGCGCCTCCGCAGGTAGACCACGGCGTCACCCACGACCGCCAGGCGCTCGTAATCGCCCCGGAGCACGGCCGCGACGGGCGAGGCGGGGTCGAGATAGTCCCCCTCCCTATCCGCCGTGAGCACCACGCAGCGCGGGGCGCGCGCTCTCAGCTCCCCGGCCACTTCGGCGTGCTCTCCCGCCGTGTGCAGATGGTCGGAGAGCGGGAGGAAGAGCGTGTGCCCGACGGCCGCCTCGCGAACGTAGAGATAGACCTGACCCCCTTCGGGAAAGGCCGCGATCGTGTCCTCGGCTCCGAGCCAGGGCCGCGCCCTCAGCCAGGCGTTCACGGGAGCCTCGCGGGTGGGGCGGTCCACGTCGGTGAACTCCCAGGCGCTGGGGCGGTGGGACGTCAGGTAGCCGAGATGGAAGAGGACCGAGGCGCCCAGGAGGAGGCCCAGGCACCATTTCAGGGCGCGCGACGCCTTGCCGCCGAGGTCCGGCGGCGGCAGCGCCACGGCCCAAGCCACGCCCACGGGGACGAGCGCGTAGGTGAGGTGGAGCCAGTCGGTCTTCCCGCGGAGGAAGAGCGCGAGGTCTGCCGCGGTCAGCACGGCGGCGGGCGCCAGCAGCCCTCCCCCCAGCTTCCGCTCGCGGAGAGCGGACCAGAGCTCGCGGCCCATCAGCCCCAGAAAGCCGAGGCCCAGGGCGGCGAGGCCCAAGTAGGCCAGCGTGCCCGCCACGGCCCACGGAACCCAGAGGAACACGCTCAGGGTGGGCCTCTCCCACAGGCCCCCAAGCCTCAGCGGAAGGTCCTCGAGCAAGCGGACGGCGTTGGGCCCGCCCTCGGCCGCGTAGCTCCCTCCCGTCCACAGCACCACGTCCCGGACCATGGCGGGGAGCGCCCCCGCAAGGGCGATGGCGACGAGGGCCGGGCCTGCGACGACCGCGAAGCCGAGCGCGCAGGAGGCGAAGGAGCGCCCCTTCCGCACGTCGCGAAGGAGCCACAATGCGCCCCAAAGCGTCGCGAGCTCCAGAAAGCACGTCTGGAGGGAGAGGAAGGCGAGCGCGCCCGTGGCGCCGATCCAGGCCCAGCCCCACGGGCCCCTCACCCGCCCCGCCCCGAAATCGTAGGCCTCCAGGGACGCAAGCCAGGGCAGGAGGCCCAGCCAGTGGTGAGAGGGGACGGGCCAGAAGGCGAAGATGGCCACGGGGAACAGGGCGGCGGCGGCCGTCGCGAGCCCGCGGCCCCACCCGGCACGCCGGAGGGTTCGGAAGATGAGCCAGGCGGCCAAGAGCGCACCGGCCAGCGCGTAGTAGCGTCCGGCGGTGAGGGGGCGGTCGGCGGCCCAAGGGAGCGACCACGCCGCGAGCGTGTAGAAGATGCCCGGCGGCGTGAAGTTGAAGAAGTCCCGGTAGGCCACCTGGCCCTCAAGCACCCGGTGCGCGTCGTAGACGTAGAGGCATTCGTCCCACTTCGCCGGGGTGGCCACGGGGCCTATCTTGAGGAGGAGGAAGAGGACCACGAGAGCGGAGACCCCTGCGGAGACCCATTTCGCGGGAAGGAACCCCGCCGCGCCCGGAGCGCCGGCGGCGCTCACGGCCGCACCTTCCCGCGAGACCTGACCCCGCGGGCGACGCACACCGCGAGCGCGGCGAGCGCCGTGCCCGAGATGGCGAGGCCCCACGCGAAGGAGGCCGGGAAGTAACGGAACCGGACCTCGTGGGTCCCCGCCGGGACGGGCACGGCCCGAAAGACACCGTCCGCCGCGAGGATCTCGGTCGCCCGACCGTCGACCGTCGCTCGCCAGCCCGGCCAGTACAAGTCCCGCAGGAGGAGATATCCGTCGGCGGGCGCCGAGACGGTCCATTCCGAGCGGGTGGGCCTGTCCTGCTGACAAGCCACCGTAGCGCCGCTCGGCCGCTCCCCTCCGGAACCCGAGGGGCTCCCGGCCCTTTCCTCCAGGAAGACCGTCTGGGCCCAAGCGCCGTCCTTGAGCGCCCTTTGAGTCGCCGCGAGGTGATCGGGCGCAGATTCGGCCCGGGAGATCCAGCGGGCCCTGCCCAGGATTGGGGTGCTCGAGACGGCGACGAGCTTCCCCTTCTCCCTCGCCATGAGGACGGTGTTGACCCCGAGGAACTTCATGCGCATCACGTCCCACGACTGGAAGAGGTC
>JBBIUU010000091.1:0-11919 GCA_037440125.1 Acidobacteriota bacterium | reverse complement strand
CGAGCGGCCCGGGGCCGACTCGTACTTGAGTACTCGGAGCGCCCCGGGCTGCGACGGCTGACGAAGCAGGAGGTCCGACGCCGTCGGCGCGTGGCCATAAGGGGGGAGGGTGTCACTGGGCGAGCAGGCCGGACAGCCCTGAGGGTCGCAGGGCGGGCGAGGCGACGGGGAGAAAGGACTGCGGTGGGGGGCCCGAGGCAAGGCGGCCATCCAAGAGATGACTTGGAGACGACCTGGAGACGAGAGGTCCTTTCGAGACCGTCGTCGCGCTCGCCCGGCGAGGGCGCCCTCGGCGCCTGGACGGCCTGCTCATTCAACAAGGAACTTCATCCCAGAGCCCATGCAATAGCGTGAACACGCCCTAACTCCCGCCCGCGGGCAGGATGAAGTAGAGCTCCCCGGGTTCCTTCATGCGCCCCGCGGCGGCTTCCGCCTGAGGCCCGCCGCCCCAGAAGAGGTCCACCCGGCCGGGGCCCACGATGGCCCCTCCCGTGTCCTGGTTCACCACGAAGCGCGCCATGGGCTCCCATCCGGAGACCTGTCCCTTGGCGTCGATCACGGGTTTGCGCGTCTTGAGGACGGCCGGCGCCCCCTTGGGAAAGACGCCCGCGTCGGTAGCGATGGACCGGCCCGGCGTCAGCGCCACGCCGATGTTGCCGAAGGGGCCGTCATCCTCGAGCCGGAAGAACGTGTAGCTCGCGTTTGCGTTGAGCAGGTCGAGCTTGTCCGGGTGGTCCTGGAAGTACTTCCGGATCGCCTGCATGGAGACCTGGTCCGCGGGGAGGACGCCCTTGTCGATGAGGGTCTTCCCGATGCTCCGGTAGGGCTGGCCGTTCTGCGCGTCGTACTGGACCCGGACCGTGGCGCCGTCGTCGAGGGTCACGCGGCCCGAGCCCTGCACCTGGAGGAAGAAGAGGTCCACGGGGTCCTCCAGCCAGAGGAGCTCCAGGCCCTTCCCCGAGAGCGCACCGCCCGCGATGTCCTCTCGCGAGAAGTAAGGCAAGACCTGTCCCCTCTCCGCGCGACCGACGATGCGGGCCTGGCTCTTCGCCGCCGGGAAGAGCGAGAGGTCCACGATCAGCATGTCGTCGGGGCGGCGGTAGACCGGCACGTCGAACCGGGCGTCCGCCGTGCGGCGACCCTCCAGCCACGGCTCGTAGTACCCCGTCACGACCACAGCGCCCGCGCCGTCGGACCCCACGCTCTTGAAGAGGTGTGAGGATTTCTGGAGACGCTTGAGCTTGTCCTTCGTGCTCGCCTTCGGATCCTGGAGGAGGGCGCAGAGGCCCGACATGCCCTCCGTCATCTCCTTCGCGCTCACCTTCTCGCCCCCGAAGTCGAAGGTGGCGGCGGCGGGGAGCTCGGCGTAGTATGCCGCGCTGGCCGCGCAGGCCTCCGCGAACCCCTCGAGGTCCATGTCGTCCGCGAAAGATCCCAGGGCGCTCCAGGCCACCGGCACGAGCGCCGGCTGGCCCGGCGGCTGCGGGCCCAGCGGCGGGGCGGGCGGCTTCACAGGCTGGTGCGCGCACGCTCCCAAAACCAGCAGCGACACCGCCGCCAGGAGTCTCTTCATCGCGGTTTCCGGAAGGCCGTGACGGCGTACTGGCTCGGGTTGAAGAACTCGACGCTCTGGAAGCACAGCCCGGCCTGGAGCACGAGGGCCTCGACGCGGTGGTGGTGGATCCTCTCCTCGAAGGGCGGCCCCTCGGGCTGGCGCCGCCGGGCCCACTCCAGGATCTTGATGGGCGCGTAGGGTTTGGTCACGCGACCGAGCTCGCGCAGGAAGGCCTCGGGCTCGTGGGTCTCGTGGAGGACGAAGCACGTGAGCGTGAGGTCGGCCACTCCCTCCGGGATGGGGAAGGTCGTTTCGCCGCACTGCACGGGGACGAGCCACTTCGGCGGCTTCTTCGCCTTCAGGGCGCTCAGCATGGCCGGCTCCACGTCGATGGCGTAGACCCGGCCCTCGGGACCCACGAGCTCGGCGGCGGCCATGGCGAAGTAACCGGTGCCGGCCCCCGCATCCACGAAGGTCATGCCCCGCTTGAGCCCGAGCCTCCGCAGGGTCCTCTCGGGCGGCATGGAGCGCCGCCGCTCGTCGCTCTCCAGACGGTGCGCGTTCTTGGGGTCGAACTTGTGGGCCATGGTCTCCCTCGTCCTGTGGGGCCGCCGCGCGGCAGCCGACAGGATACCAGATGGAGCCCGCGGGGTCGGAGGAATAGGGAGGGCCGCGCGGGAGTTGTGCTCGAACTACGCGGAGAGCACGGGATCGCATGGGCCAGACGACGGCGGCACGACACGCGGAACGAGGGGCCCGGTTCGGTGAGCGGGACGGCCGGGAGCGTCTCCTGGATTTCGGGAGCTTTGAGGAGGAGTACGCCGCCCTCGACGGCGGGTGCGCGCTCTTCGACCTCTCGGAGCACGGCCTCTTCGCCGTCACCGGCGAAGACCGCACGCGCTTCCTCAACGGCCTCCTCACCAACGACGTGGCGGCGCTCGCCCCGGGGAGCGGGTGCCGCGCGTGCCAGCTCACGCGGCAGTCCAAGGTGCTCTCGGACCTCAGGATCTGCGCCGGCCGGGACCGGTTCCTCATCGAGACCGAGGCCGGCGCCGAGGAGGAGGCCCTCTCCCACCTCCGCCGCTACAAGATCGCCGACCGGGTCTCCTTCGAGCCGCTCTCCGACACCATGCCCCGGCTCTCCCTTCAGGGTCCCCGGACGTCCGACGTGATCGCTTCGCTCCTCGGAAGAGAGGCGGTGGAAGAGCTCCTCGGCATGGCGCCCTATGACCATCGGGCCGTCCGCCCGGAGGAGCCCGTGCTGATGGTGAGGGTCCCCAGGACGGGAAGGTCCGGCGTGGACCTCCTCGCCCCGGCATCGCAGAGGGACGCGCTGTGGGGTGCGCTGATCGACGCGGGTGCTCACCCCGCGGGCTGGCTCGCGCTCGAAGCCGGCAGGATCGAGGCCGGCCTGCCCCGGTTCGGTTCGGACTTCGGCCCCGAGAACCTCTTCATGGAGGTGGGGCTTCCCGACGCCGTCTCCTTCACCAAGGGCTGTTACGTGGGCCAGGAGATCGTGGCGCGGGTGCGGAGCCGAGGTCACGTGAACCGGACCATCGCGCGCCTCCGCGTCGAAGGCGCCGCCTCCGTCGGAGACCCCATCCGAACCGGAGAGGGTCTCATCGGGAGGGTGACCAGCGCCACGCTGTCGCCGAAGTTCGGGGCGACGCTCGCGCTGGGCATCCTCAGGGCCGAGGTCGCGCGTGCCCCGGGCACCCAGTGCCAGGTCGGCGAGGTCGAGCCCTTCACGCCCGCGACCGTCCTGGAACCTCCGGCTCAGGGGGCCCGGCAACCATGAGCGTCGGGACTGCACCCCAACCCGTTGCGATGTTGAAACGCGCCTGCCCAAGTGAAACGGACCCGCTCGTTAAGGGGATGAACGGAGCGGGCTCAAGGGGCAGGGAGAAGCAGGCGATGAGGCAAAGCAGCGAGTCCCAGTCACAAGCCTTATCCTATGATAATAAAGCACTTCGCTCAAGACTCCCGCTTGGAGATGCGGACTCCCCGCCCCTTGGCATCGGCCTTGCTTTTCGATTGGCCAAGCCTGATGAACACGCCGAAAAGGCACATCAGGCCCGGAGGATGAGATGATCCAGCTGACCGACACCGCAATCGAGGCCGTCAAGAACTTCATCGCCGCCGAGGGGCACCCCGGTTCGGGCCTCCGCATCGCGGTGGTGGGCGGCGGATGCAGCGGCTTCCAATACGATCTGACCCTGGTCGAGAAGCCCACGGAGAACGACGAGACCTACAGCTTCGGCGATCTCCCGGTCTACGTGGACAAGATGTCCGTCCTGTACCTCAAGGGTACGACGGTGGACTACGTGAACGATTTGCGGGGCTCGGGCTTCGTCTTTCAGAACCCCAACGCCACCTCCTCATGCGGATGTGGCCACTCCTTCGAGGCGGGCTGTGGTCACTGACCTCTGCCACCTCGGGGGCAACGACTCGCTTCCCAAGAGGATCCCCCCTCCTCTAGGACTTCCCGGTCGCAAGGCCGGGGAGTCCACCCTCCTCTCTTAGAGGGAAGGGACAACGGGGGCGCTTACGACGCTCTCCATGAGGATCCCCCTCCTCAATGTGGGTTCCTGGGCAACCGGGAACCCACACCCCTTTTAGGGGGGCTCGCACAGTCTCGAGCCACCTGCTTCGTCATGCGCTCGGGTCGCGCCTGCGACGTACGGAACTAGTACGCCTCGGCGCGCCCCTCACGCCTTCCTCGCATCTGGCCCGATCCGGAGCGAGCTGGCGATGGTGCTGGCAACATCACTTTCGAGTCGGGGGCATATGCTTTGTCGGCCTTCGGCGCCCGCATCCTCAATGGACCCTACGGGTACACCTCCGGTGCGGTCGCCTCGCCCTCCTCGCCTCTACCCCCGACGCGGCGGGACGCCAGATCACGGAATGACCGCTCCCATAACCCCGACGCGACTGCGGCGGAATGCCTAGATGGCCCGATGATTCTCTGGATAGTCGTTCCTAGTACCTGGCTAGCGCCAGTTCGGCGCGGGGGCCGTCGAAGGTCATGGCGTAGTCGTTGAGGATGTCGCGGCCGAGGATGCCGAAGATGGGCACGATGAAGCGCTGGGGCACGTCGGTGACGAAGATGACGGGCCGGTCGTACCGGGTGCCCCCAAGTCCGAGGCTGACCTGCTCGGCCACGTTGGAGGTGAACGCGCCCGACATCCCCTCCGCCCGAAGCTTCCCGTACTTGCCCGTGTTGACGCGGATGCCGAGGGTCTCCGCGTGCTTCTCGTCCAGGAGCGTGTAGATGGCCCCCGTGTCGAGGAGGAACGGGTAGGGCCCGCGGCCCTGGACCATGACGGGCACGAGGGGGAGGTCCCTCGCCCAGAGGATGGGCAGGACCTGCGTCCGGCCCTTCAGGACCGTCGCCGGGTCGGTGCCGGAAGGGTGGAGGGAGAAGACGCCGCGACGACGGTCGTACAGCACCAGGGCGTCTCGGAAAGAACCGAGGCTCAGGTAGCCGGCCTTGTTCGTCCTGAACTCGGAGTCCCGTCGGTTGAGGAGGGCGGCCACGCCGCGGACGGTCCGGCCCGCCACCTCCATCCGGTCGACGAACACGTAGGCGGTCTTGCGAGCGCCCCGGTAACCCCAACCCACGTACTCGGTCTCGGCAAGGACGGGCAGGCCCAGGTGCTTGGCCGTGTCCACGTTGAGGAGGACCGACTCGCTCCCCGTGTCGAGCGCGAGCCAGTCCTCGCGTCCGTTTAGCCTCACGAGCACCGACGGCTCGCGGTAGATCTCCTTCACCCGGGTGCTCCCGAGGACGCCCGAGGGGGCCTCCACGGGCCCCTGGATGCGGGAGGCCAGCGCCTTCGCGAGGGCGAGCTGTCCCTTGAGCCCGTCGTCGTCGGGGTGGCCCTCGAGCAGCCGGTTCAGCACCTTGATGCGGTCGGCGGGCAGGGGCTCGAGCTTGGCCTGCAGGACGAGCGCGCCCTCGCCGAGCGCGACGCCCTGGGCGGCCCCGTCGCGCAGGACGCGGAGCGCCTCCCCGTCGCGCCCGAGGGCGATGAGGGCACCGGCGAGCTTGCCCAGGGCGAGGGGCGCGACCGCCGGGGCCGCCAAGGCCGCACGGTACTCGGAGGCGGCCCCCGCGGCCTCGAAGTTCATCAGGAGCGTGTCTCCCGCGAGGGCGTGAAGCTCGGGCCGATCGGGGCACCTTGCCGAGAGGTCGAGCGCGGCGCGCATGGCGTCCTGCCAGCGGGCCTCCTCCACGAGGACCTTGATCCGGGCCACCTCGCGGGACGGGTCCACCTGCGCGGGCCCCTGTGCGAGCGCCGCACCGAACGCGACGAATACCGTCGCCCCGATCCGTAGTCCGATCTTCACGCCACGACCTCCCGACCAAGTGTAGCGCCACACGTTGGCAGAATCCTCGGCGGATGGTACTTTAGGCGAGGCGCCCCCGTTCGTTTGCGCCGTGCTTCTTGCCGGCAGCTGATAGCTGAAAGCCGACAGCCACTCCAACGGGCCCCTTCGGAGAATTCCCCATGTCCGTCCGCGTCCGCTTCGCCCCCTCGCCCACCGGCTACCTCCACGTGGGCGGCGCCCGCACGGCGCTCATCAACTGGCTCTACGCCCGCAAGCACGGCGGCGTCTTCATCCTCCGCATCGAGGACACGGACGAGGCGCGCTCGACCCCGGAGATGACCCAGGCCATCCTGGACGGGCTCTCCTGGCTCGGCATCACGTGGGACGAGGGCCCCTTTTACCAGTCCGAGCGCCAGGGCCTCTACGCCGAGAACGCAAAGAAGCTCCTCGAGTCGGGGCACGCCTACCGCTGCTTCTGCTCCAAGGAGGCCCTCGAGGAGCGCCGGAACGCGAGCGGCAAGCCGGGCGAGTGGAAATACGACCGCCTCTGCCGGGACGTCCCCGCCGACGAGTCCGCGCGCCGCGCGCAGGCCGGCGAGCCCTTCGTCGTCCGGTGCGCCGTCCCCGAGGGTACGCTGGGCTGGGACGACGTGGTCAAAGGCCCCATCGCGTTCGACAGCTCGGAGGTCGAGGACTTCGTGCTCCTCCGCTCCGACGGCACGCCCACCTACCACATGTCGGTGGTGAGCGACGACGTGGACATGGGCATGACCCACGTCATCCGCGGCGAGGACCACATCAGCAACACGCCCAAGCAGGTCGCGCTCTACCGCGGCCTCGGCGTGGAGCCGCCCGTCTTCGGGCACCTGCCCCTCATCCTCGGCATGGACAAGCGGAAGCTCTCCAAGCGCCACGGCACGGTCTCGGTCATGACCTACAGGGACGAGGGCGTCCTGCCCCTCGCGCTCTTCAACTTCCTCGCCCAGCTCGGCGCCAACCTCGGGGAGGAGCCCTTCCTGACCGTGACCGAGATCATGGCGCGCTTCGACTTCTCGGCGCTCAAGAACTCGGCCTCCGTCTTCGACCGCGAGCGCCTCACCTTCATCAACGCCAAGGTCATCGGCGAGACGCCCGCGTGCGAGCTGAAGGCGCTCGTAGCGCCCTTCCTGGCCGAACTGGCCCCCGGCGCTGCAGAGCCCTCCGAGCCCGCCGTGCGCGTCGTCGGCACGCGCGCCAAGGACATGCGCGAGCTCGCCGCCATGCTCGTCCCCTTCGTGACGGAGGATTTCCCCTACGACGAGAAGGGCGTGGAGAAGGCCAGGAAAGACCCAGCGGCCCCGCAGGCCCTAGCGGCCCTTCTCCCCAAGCTCGAGGCCCTCCCGAAGGAGGATTGGACACCCGCCAGGTTGGAGGAGGTCCTCCGCGCCCACGCCCAAGAGCGCGGTGTGAAGGCGGGCGCGCTCATCCACCCCTGCCGCCTCTTCCTCACGGGCAGGACCGAGAGCCCGGGCATATTCGACGTGCTCTGGGCCATGGGGCGCGAAGGCACCGTGGACCGCCTGAAGCGGGGCCTCTCCGCCCTGGGTTGACCGGGAGGGGCCGGAGCGCCCCGAGGAGGTGGGTGTGGAAGCCGTGCGGAACGCCCGGACCGGCCTCGTGCTCTTCCTCTGCATCACCTTTCCCCTCTCCTTCCTCGTGGAGTGGTGGATCATCCACAGGACGTTCAACAGGACCCTCCTGGTCCTCCTGCTGATGTGGATTCCCGGCCTCGTGTCCCTCCTCCTGCGCGCGGTGCGCGGCGAGGGCTTCGCCGACATCTCCTTCGAGTTCGCGGGCTGGCGCGGCGGCCGCGCCTGCGTCGCGGCCTGGCTCTTCCCGCTCGCCGTGGGGCTTCTGGCCTATGGCGCCGCGTGGCTCTCCGGCATCGCCGCCTTCGCTCCAGCCGACGCCTTCGGTGACCCTGTGCCGGGGCCGCGGCTGTTGGCCTTCGCGTCACTGATCGGGGGCGCGCTCTTCTTCGGATTCGTCGAGAACATGTTCTCCGCCGCGGGCGAGGAGATCGGCTGGCGCGGCTACATGCTCGAGCGCCTTGTGATTTCGCGCGTGCCGCGGCCCGTCCTCGTCAGCGGCCTCATCTGGTGCGTCTGGCACCTCCCCCTCATCATCGGCCTGCCGCGCGCCCCACTCCCCGACCGTCTCATCGGGGCCGCCCTTTTCACCGCCTGCATCCTGCCCATCGCCGCCGTCATGGCGTGGCAGCGCTTCGGGACAGGGAGCGTCTGGCCCGCCATCGTCCTCCACGCGTCGTGGAACTCGCTCATCCTCGAGGCCTTCGACCCCTCGGCGCAGGTGGAGTCCTCGGTTCCCTGGCTGGGCGAGACGGGAATCCTGGTCGCCGCCGTGAACATCACACTCGCCCTCCTCATCGCCGTACTCCCCTGGAAGGCCTGGCTGGGGTTCTCCATGGCCCTCCCCGTTCAAAACCTGCCTCTAGAGGGAGACCCCGCATGAGCGAGACCTTGCACGAGAAGCGCACCTTGGGCCGGACAGGATTCAAGGTCGGCCGTCTCGGGATTTCCGCGAGCTACGGCGCGCCCACCGAGGCCTTCGAGGAGGCTTTCGACCGCGGCGTGAACTATTTCTACTGGGGCTCTCGTCGGACCTCCGCCATGTGCGAGGCCATCCGGCGCATCGCGGCCACGGGCAGGCGGGAGGAGATGGTCCTCGTCCTCCAGAGTTACGCGCGCTACGGTGGCGTCCTGCGGTCGTTCTTCCTCAAGGGGCTGAGCAAGCTCGGCCTCGACTCGGCCGACGTGCTCCTCCTGGGCTGGCACAACGCGCTCCCCTCCCCCCGCGTCCTCGACGCCGCGCTCAAGCTCCAGCAGGAGGGGCGCGCCAAAGTCATCGGGCTCTCCGGGCATAACCGGCCGCTCTTCCCCGAGCTCGCCTCCGACGCACGCTTCGGCCTCTTCCACGTCCGGTACAACGCCGTGCACTGCGGCGCGGAGACCGAGATCTTTCCCAAGCTGCCCGAGAGAGATCGGCCCGGCATCGTGACCTTCACCACCACGCGGTGGGGCGATCTCCTCAACCCGAAGAAGATGCCGCCGGGCGAGGCGCCGCTCAGGGGGGCAGACTGCTACCGCTTCGCGCTGTCGAATCCGGCCGTGGACGTGTGCATGTCCGGGCCCCAGGATCTGGCGCAGACCCGCGAAGCCCTGTCGGCCCTCGACCTGGGACCCCTCTCCGACGAAGAAATGGCTCGCATCCGGCGCATCGGGGACCACATCCACGCGAACTACAGGAGGCCCTTCGCCTGAGCGGCGTCCCCACCCATTGACGGGGCCGGCCGGGGGGATAAAATGGATTCGAGACGAATACCAACCCGGACCCTGGGGCGATTCTCCCCAGGAGCGTGATGCGCCAAAGAGAAGACAGCGCCGTATCTGCGAAATGATAGAAATCCCACAGACACTGGAAACCACTCGGAGGCTCCGCATGCGAACGGTAAGGGCAGGAACTCTCCTCCTCTCTCTCCTCTGCCTCCTGGCCCTGGCGGTCCCCGCCGCGGCCCAGGACGGCAAGGTTTACTCCCAGGCGGAGCTCGACCAGCTCGTCGGGCCCATCGCCCTCTATCCCGACGCCCTCCTGGCCCAGGTCCTCATGGCCTGCACCTACCCCCTCGAGGTGGTCGAGGCCGACCGCTGGGTCAAAGCCAACCCCAATCTCAAGGGCAAGGCGCTCGAGGACGCGCTTTCCAGGCAGTCGTGGGACCCCAGCGTCATATCGCTCTGCGAGACGCCTCAGCTCCTGGACCGCATGTCCCAAAACCTCGATTGGACGCAGGACTTGGGCAACGCCTTCCTCGGTCAGCAGGAGGCCGTCATGGCCACGGCCCAGAGGCTGAGGAACGAGGCGTACAAGAGCGGAAACCTCAAGTCGAACGAGCAGCAGAAGGTGGAGGTCCAGCAGCAGACCATCGTCATCCAGCCCGCGAGCCCAGAGGTCATCTACGTGCCCACCTACAATCCGACGGTCGTGTACGGGTCCTACTGGGCCTACCCCGCCCCCATATACCCGGCCTGGTATGCACCGTGGCCTGGGTCAGCCTTCGTCCGCGGTCTCGCCTGGGGCGCCGGGTTCGCCATCGGGGCCAACATGTTCGGCGGGTGCAACTGGGGCGGCGGGAACGTCTACATCAACAACAACTACATCCACAACAACAACATCTACAAGAACACGAACTACAACAAGAACCAGAACTGGAACAAGAACACAAACATCAACAACAAGCAGAATTGGAACCACGACCCGTCGCAGCGAGGGAACGTCCGCTACGGCGACAACAAGACGGCTCAAAAGTACAACCGCCCGAACCAGAGCCCCGCCAGCCGGGACCAGGCGCGCGGCTACGACCGCGGCGGCCAGCAGGGCGCGGGCGCCCCCAATCGTGGCGGTCAGGGCACCGGAAACGTGGGCCAGAACCGCGCCAACACGGGCGGGAAGCAGAACGCCTTCGCGGGCTCGGGCAATGCGAGCTTCGACAAGCAGGCGAGCAACCGCGGGGCGCAGAGCCGTAACAAGCCCAGCAGCGGCATGAGCTCCTATGGCGGCGGGAACAAGGGTGGGGGTAGTGCCAACAGGAGCGGCGGAGGCGCCAACCGTAGCTCCGGCGGCGGCGCAAACCGGGGCGGCGGCGGGAAGAGGCGCTAGCCGTGAAGCCCTCGTCGCTCAGCGCCGCGCGGGAGTGCGGCATGGATGGAACCGATTTCTGGCCCAATTTCGCCGCGGGCCCTGAGGAGAGACGGACGATGCGACATCCCGCGAAACCCGCGACGGCGCGCCTGATCCTGGCGGCCGCAGCTTGTATGCTCTTCGCTTTCGCCCTCGCGGCGGCAGAACCGCCTGCCGCCCCGGAGAAAGCCTTCCCCACCCCCGACGCGGCGTGGAAGGCCCTGCTCGCTGCGTGCGAGAATACGGACCGCCCCGCCCTGAAAGAGATCTTCGGCCCCAGCTCCGGGGACCTCATCTCCTCGGGCGATGACGTCTCCGACGCGAACGCGACGGCCTGGTTCGCAGAAAAGGCCAAGGAGAAGGTGGCCCTCGTCCCCTTCCCTCCCGACCGCATGGCCATCTTCGTCGGCAAGGACGAGTGGCTCTTCCCCATCCCCCTCGTCAAGGGACCGCAGGGCTGGAGCTACGACACCGCCACCGGCGAGGAGGAGATCATCAACCGGCGCATCGGCCGGAACGAGCTGACCACCATCGGCGTGTGCCGCGCCATCGTGGAGGCCCAGTTCGAGTTCTCCAAGGCCCACCAGGTGCCCCATTTCGCACAGAAGTTCGTGAGCACCGAGGGCCAGCACGACGGCCTCTACTGGAAGACCAAGGAGGGCGAGCCCGAGAGCCCCCTCGGCCCGCTCGCCGCCAAGGCCACCTCGGAGGGCTATGACAAGACGGGCGGCGGCGAGCCCACCCCTTACCACGGCTATTTCTTCAGGATCCTCACGGCCCAGGGCAAGGACGCCCCGGGCGGAGAGAAGAGCTACTTGGACAAGGACGGGAAGATGACGGGCGGCTTCGCCATCGTCGCCTGGCCCGCGAACTACGGCGCCAGCGGCGTCATGACCTTCATCGTCAACCAGCAGGACATCGTCTACCAGCGGGACCTCGGCAAGGACACCGAGATGACGGCGAAGGGCATGACCGCCTTCAACCCGGGACCGAACTGGACGCCCGTGAGGGACTGATGCCGAATCTCTGCCCGTGATATACGACGGCCCGGGGCGTGCCCCGGGCCGTTCGTTTTTTCAATGGGATGGCCCAGCCTCAGCCGGCCTTGCACGCGGCGCGCGCAGAGCAGGCGAACGCGGTCACCGCGAAGCCGCGGAAGACGAGCGCGATGCCGGCGTAGGTGCCGAGGACCCATGGCGCGTCGAAGGGCCAGTGCGCCAGGATGAATACGCCCAGGAGGACCGAGACGATCCCGTCGAAAAGGTGCCATCCCCAGGCCTTCGCGGGCCGGATCCCGA
>JBBIUU010000090.1:0-12187 GCA_037440125.1 Acidobacteriota bacterium | reverse complement strand
GACCTCTTCGCCTTCGGGGTGATCCTTTACGAGATGCTCTCGGGGAGGCGGGCCTTCGACGGGGAGTCGGCCTCGGACATCCTCGTGGCCCTCCTCTCCAAGGACCCCGAGCCCCTGCCACCCGTCACGCCCGCGAGCCTCGACCGCGTGGTCAGGCGCTGCCTCGAGAAGCGCCCCGAGGACCGGTTCCAGTCGGCGCACGACCTGGCGCTGGCTCTCGAGGTCGCGTCGTCCCACTCGCAGCCTCCGTCCGCGGCCGCGGTCGCCACGCCCGTCGTGCCGACGTCCTCGCCGCCGATGGAAGCACCTCTAGTCACACCCTCCTCGGGGTGGCTCGCGCGGCACTGGGTGAAGCTCCTCGCAGGGGTAGTCGTCGTCGCGCTCGCGGCCTTGCTCGGCGGCTGGGCCGTATGGTTCAAGAACGGCAAGGCAGCGCCGAAGGGCCCCGCGCTGAGCCCTAAACGAGTCGTGGTGGCGGCCTTCGAGAACCAGACGGGCGACCGTTCTCTGGACGCCCTGGGCCGCATGGCCACGGACTCGCTCACGCAGGGGCTGTCGAAAATCCCAGGAATCGAGGTCGCACCGACCGGAGCGGGGGCAGGTAGGGTCGTATCGGCAACTTACTACCTCCAGGGCCAGACGCTACGGTTCCAGGTCAAGGTCACCGATGCGACCACGGGGAATATCATCTATGCCCCCGAGCCCTTCGCGGGATCGCGCGAGGAGCCCCAGAAGATTATCGACGACCTCGACCAACACGTTATGGGGGCCATCGCGGCGGCCGCGGACGGGTCTTTCGACCCGCGGTTCGTCACGCCACCGACCTACGAGGCGTACCGGGAATACGTCGCCGCCGAGCAGATGAACGCCGTCGACTGGACACAAGCCATCGGCCATTATGAGCGCGCCGCCGAGATCGATCCCGCCTTCGCCTGGGCCCTGATTGCCGCCGCGGGGCAGCTCGGTAACTTTGCCGAGTTTGAAAAGGAGGACCCGATTCTCAGCCGCCTGAATCAGCATCGCGAGCGCCTGACGCCGTTCGAGCGGGATTATCTCGACGCCTCACGTGCCGGTTCCGCCGGCCAATGGACTTTGGCGCTGCTGGCCTATCAACATGCGGTGAAGATCGACCCCGCGAACTCGAATACCCAATACATGGTTGGGTTCGCCGCTGCCTTCGCGAACATGCCGCGGCTGGTGCTGGACACCATCCCCGATCCCACGCGCCTCTATGAGAACCTGCCCTATCGGACCACCATACAAGCGTCTTCCTTCACCGTCATCGCCGACGCGTGCCACCTGCTCGGAGACCACCAGCGGGAGCTGGAGGTGGCCGACAAGGGCATCCTCTCCTTCCCGGACGTCCTGGAGGTCCGGTTCGGCAAGGTCCGCGCGTACGCGGCTTCAGGGCGGGTCGAGGACGTCCGCAAGGCCGTGGACGCCACCCTCGGCTCTTCCTTTGTGGAAGGGACACCGGACGACCTGATGCTCCTCGCTTCCCTGGAACTCCGCGCCCACGGGAAACAAGATGCGGCCGTGAGGATGGCGTCCCAGTCCGTAGGGTGGCTCCGGGGGCAGCCGCCTGCCGTTCAAGCCGCCCCCAACTTTCGACCGGCCCTCGCGAGGGCCCTGTACGCTGCGGAGCGCTGGGACGAATCCCTCGCCCTTTACCAGCAACTGGCAAAGGAGCACCCTCTCGTCGAGGCCAACCGCCCGAATCGCGGTGACCCAAACGCCCCTAAGCTTCCGGAGGCGCTACGTCTCTACAATGCGATCGATTACCTCGGTGCGCTGGGGGCCCTCGCCGCCCGGAGGGGCGACCGGGCGGAGGCGCTGAGGATCTCCGACGAACTGGCGGGTATCAATTACAAGTACCTCTTCGGCAACCACACCTACCGGCGCGCCTGCATCGCCGCCCAGCTCGGCGAGAAGGATCGGGCCGTGCGCCTCCTCAGCGAAGCCGCCGCCCAGGGATACCTATGGCGTCTCCCGATCATCTTGCAGATTGGTGCGTTGGCCTTCCACGCGAGCCAGGACCTCGAGCCCCTCCATGGTTACCCGCCGTACGAGGAACTCATGAAGCCGAAAGGCTGATGGATCTGTGGTGAGAGGAGACAGGTGACGCAGCATGGCCCTCGCCCCGGGAACGAGGCTCGGCCCTTATGAAATCCTCTCCCCGCTGGGTGCCGGCGGGATGGACGAGGTGTACAGGGCTTGGGGGTAAGAACCCCTTTCAGGTCAGTCTCCTGAGGAGCATGAGGGTCCGGTCGTCGGAGGGCGGGGCACCGGCGGTAAACGCATTCAGCTTCTCCTCGAGTCTGGTGGCGATCTCGGCCAGAGGCAGGACACGCAGTTCCACGCAGGCCTCCACCAGACGCTCCTGCCCGAACTCCACCTCCGCCCTGTCGCAAGCTTCCGTGAGCCCGTCTGTGAACAGGACGAGCATGTCTCCAGGGGAAAGGAGAACTTCCCCCTGCTCGTACTCTGCGGTGGGCAGGAGGCCGAGCGGGATGCCGCGTGCGAAGAGGAACCGATGGCCTCCGGATCGGTCCACCACCAGGGCCGGAAGATGGCCCGCGTTGGCGAAGCGCAACCGACCGCTGGCCGGGTCGAGGACGGCGAGGAGCGCGGTGGCGTACTTCTCCGGCGGCGTTCGGCGGAGCAGCCGAGAGGAGACCCTGGTGAAGACCTCGTCAGGCGGCAGGCCGGCCTCCAGGGGACCGGCGCAGAGCGCTTCGAGCGAGGCGGTGAGGAGAGATGCCGCCACGCCTTTGCCGGCCACGTCGGCGATGAGCATCACGAGCTCCGGCGGCTCTCCCCGCAGGACCGTGGTGTAGAAATCCCCAGAAACCACATCCGACGGCCGGTTGACGGCGTGGAGCGCCCAGCCCTCCAGCTCAGGAAGCGACTCGGGTAGCAGCCCCTGCTGAATCTGGCGGGCCAGCTCCATCTGGTCGGCCAACCTCCGTCGTTCCGCCGCCTCCTCCGAGAGCGCCACGTTCCGGATGCGCAGCGCGGCCACGGAGGCCAGGGAGGTGAGGAGCTCAAGGTCCTCCTCCTGGAACTGGCGGGCCACCGCGCGGGAGCAGAGCGTGATCATCCCGAGCGCCGTCCCGTCCTGATCCACGAAGGGGGCGGCGATGAGGCTGTGAACGCCCGAGCTCATCATGCTTTCCGACGCACCGAAGCGCTCGTCGAGTTGCGCGTCCTGGACCAACGCCGCCTGCCCCTTAGCGACCACCTCCTCCAGGAGGGTTTTGGAGTTGAACAGCGCTTGTCCCTCCGGGGCGACGGTGCGGCTCGCCGCCCGGAAGACCGACCCGTCCCTTCGGGTGACGAAGACGGCCCCCTCCTCGGGTTTCAGCTGCTGGAACGCCTTGCTGAGGATCAGCTGGAGCAGGTCATCCAGGGCGACGGGCGTCGACAGCGCGCGGTTCACCTCGATGAGCGTCTGCAGGCGCCCCGCGAAATTCCGCAACTGGGCGTGCTCGCTCTCGGCGAGGGCCTCCACGTGGAGCGCACTGGCCTGGAGGATCTCCGAGGCCGGTCTCAGGACCGACTGTCCCCACGACATCCCGCTGGAGGTCGGCTGCGTGGCCGCCCCGCTCACGGAACGGCCCACCGTGAGCGTACAGGCGCCGAGACTGAGCCTGTCCCCCTCGCTCAGCGGAGCGGGCTCCGCGATCCTGACGCCGTTGAGCTGCGTCCCGTTTCTGGAATGGAGGTCCTCGACGAACCACTTACCCCCCTCGAGGAAGATCCTCGCGTGCTCCCTCGACAGCAAGGCGTCGCTCAGCGATAGGCAGGCCTTCGACGACCGCCCGACGATGCAGGAGGGCCCCGGCAGATCGAACTGGAAGGATTCTCTCTCGCCCGGGCTGACCGTCAGGCGCAGCGTCTCGAAAGCTGGTTCTGCCATGGGTCTCCTTTCACCTCCGCCGATCGTCCGCGAACGCCTGCGCCATCGCCCCCGCGTTTCCAGGGAGCGGCTGGCCCCCGGACCGGCGCGCCCGCAAAGGCGGTTCTATCGTTCACCTCTCCCCCGGAGCATGTTCAGTTGCCAGAGATCGCGGTCGCTCATGTGGAGGACCGGGCCGAGCGCCAGGAGGCCCGTGCGACCGATGGACCTCTCGAGATAGCCGACCTCGGCGAAACGCTCGCCGATCCTGGGGTCGGGCGGTACCTCGAAGGCCGCCTGGCGCATCAGGAGGATGCCCTTGGCCCGGATCGAGAGCTCGAGCCTGAGGCGGAGGAGGCAGAGCATGTCGGCCACGACGGTCGGTGAGAAACTCGCCTTGAGCGTGCCCAGGTACTCACCGACCCGGCTGCTCGAAACCTTTCCCGAATGGATCATCTGGAGGAGCTCCGCGTCGGTGTCGAAGCCCGTCCCCAGCCAGACCCGCGTGCCCCGCTCGCCCATCCGGAAGATGAGCAGGAAGAGCAGGGGCAGCGCCACGAGGAGCAGGAGCGTGCTCAGGTCCGGGGCGAGGAAGAAGTGGTTGAAGATCGAGTGCAGGACCGCCGCCAGGGCCCAGCCGGGAAGGTAGACCCAGTGGGCCCCCGGTCCGCGCTGCTCCCTGAGCCGCTGGGCCGTGACCGCCATGATCGCGGTGACCGTCCCGTGCATGATGGCGGTGCCGAACCCCCTCACCACCCAGAGCGGCAGGCTCTGGGCGGGCAGGAAGACGAAATAGAAGACGTTCTCCACCGCGGCGAAACCCGCCCCCACGGCGAACCCGGAGATCGCCGCGTCCACCAGGAAGGCCACCCGGCGGCTCGTCAGGAGGTAGACGATGAAGGCCGCCTTGAGAGCCTCCTCCAGGGGCGGGGCGATGTACCGCGCTACGACGGGGATGGGGAAGCTAGCCTCTCTCACCAGGAGGAGGTTGACTGCAAGGCTGACGCAGGACCCGCAACAGCCCACGAGGACGTAGAGCGCCACGGAGCGGGGCCGGACGAGCTTGTAGGAATCGAGCAGGACGAACAGGCCCAACACCACGAGGACGGGCAGGAGCCCCAGGGCGAGGGCCACGGCGGGGTGGGTGGGTTCGCTCATAGGATCTTCAGGGAGATCATGACCTCGTCGGACCAGCCCGTCCCCCTGTAGTAGGCCCTGGCGTAGCCGACGGAGAAGGTGAATGAGAGGTTGGTGAACATCACGACCTTCACGTCGAACTGCGCCCCGAAATTGTACAGGGTGCTCCTGAGGGCCGAATCGGAGAGGTTCGTCGAGAGCCCCGAGGAGAACAGGGTGAGCGACCCCCACGTGCAGTAGAGCTGGGGAACGCCGAAGTGGTGGAACCGGACGGGGGGCAGCCTCCACTCGAGCAGGAGCTTGCCGAAGTCCGTGCCTCCGACCTGGTCGATGTCCATCCCGGGGAAGCTGTAGTAGTCCCGGTACCTCCGGACCTCCCCGTGGTCGATCCAGTTGTTGCCGAACCCTCCGAAGTAGAAGTTGGAGATCGTGTCCTCAGGGTTGCCCCAGGACTTGCCCGCCGAGGCGTGCAGCCAGAGCGAGGAGTGCTCCCACGGGAGGTAGAACCCGAACGCCGAGTCTGCCCAGACCCTCGGGTAGTGCTTCCCCTTGACGATGCTGTCGGAGGCCTCGAGGGACCACTCCACGCCCTTCTCGGGCTCGAGGGCGCCGATCGTCCTGCGGTCGCGCCGGTATCCCAGACGGGCGCTTACGCTCCAGAACTCTTTTGCCGAGGTAGGCACGTTCTGGTACTCGGGGAGGATGTCGAGCCCGGCGTAGCCGGCGAGATCGAACCCCCAGTCCATGTAGGTGGGTTTGTCGTTGGTGATGATGCCCGTGTACCCCAGGGAGAGCGAATAACCCTTCCGGCTCGTCTTGGTGGGGCCGAAGAAGTCGTAGAAGTCGGCCCGGTTGGCGGTGGCGCTCAGCTCCCACCCCCAGTGCCGGTAGTTGGCCATGACGTGGTACCTCTCGTCGGGATCGACGCCCTGGTTGAGGCTGTAGGAGGCCGAGACCTCGAGCTTGTCGATCCCCGCGAGGTCCATCCAGTCGAACCTCATGCCCAGACAGGTGCTGCCCCTGTAGTTCTGGAGGATGGGGTAGGCCGAGATGAACTGGAGGTTCTTGATCGGCGAGTAGTCTCCTCTCGTGGCGTGGAGGGCTTCCAGGTCGATGGCCGCAGGGGAGCCGAGGGTCCAGTCCTTGACGATGGGGTGCTCCTCGATGATCGCCTGTCCGAGGAACCGGATCGCGTTCACATCCTCGGCCTTGCGGTTGGGGAGCATCACGGGTACGAATCCCTTGGAGGTGAAATCGAAGGCGATGAGGGACTCCGCGGACACGGGGAGCGGCCTGAAGAAGCCGGTGAGGCCGTTGGTGATGGTGTCCATCTCCTTCGTCGAGAAGTTGTACCGGAAGATGTTGGATACCCCGCTGAGGTAGGAGGTGCCGAAGAGAAAGTCCCCGTCGGGGGAGAAGACGAAGTTCGCGGGCGAGTTGCCGGCGAACTCGTAGAGCACTTCGGGCTCCGCCTTGCCCGCCTCGAGGTCGGCGATGGACATCCGCACCAGCCGCTGCTGCCCGGTCACACCCGCCATGGCCGCCGTGAGGATCTTCCCATCGGGAGACACGTCCAGGTCGAACAGGTCCTTGCCGAACGGCAGCGTCCAGACGACGCGGATGTCCTCCCACTTGTCGTACGGGGGGAGGATCTTGACGATCGCGGAGAGGCCGTTGTTGTGCCTCACGCCCCAGAGCGTCCGGTCCGCACGGTTGAACACAAGGTCCCCCGTGCGGCAGTCCTTGATGAGGACCGTGGTCTTGCCCGTCTCCACGTCCACTTTGTTCAGGCCGCGCCACTGGCTGCTGTTGTGGGTCGTGTAGAAGAGGGTGCGCGTCTCGGGGTCGAAGGCCAGCGAGGTGACGTAATAGAGGGCCGGGGTGGCCACCTCGGCGATCTTGCGCATCTTCCAGGTGTCGATCTCGATGGCCACGATGTGGGCGAACTCGCCCGGGTAGTTCACCGCCGTGTAGAGCGTCTTCCGGGCGGGATCGAAATAGGCCCTGGAGACGGACCCCAGAGGCCTCGACGACAGCGGCCTGTACTGCGTCACTGGGAATTCGCGGACCTTCTCCAGGTTGTCCCGCTGCCAGCTGATCTCCCACTGGATCCACCGCAGCCACTCGCTCTCCAGGTCGGTGCCGAAGACGTGCCTGAACTGCGCCCGGTAGGACGGTTTGCTGTCCTTGTCCCGCTTCAGCCAGTCGATCACCTTGAGCGGCCCGTAGCGGTACGCCAGGTAGCTGATGAAGCGCGTGCCGTAGAGGTAGGACATCTGCCCGATCTGGAAATCGATGGCCTTGCCCTCGGTCTCCAGGCTCACCAGGTCGTAGAACGTCGCCCCGTCCGCGACCATGGTCCTGAACTGCATCTCGTCGTAGCCGCCCAGCGCCCTCCCGTAGCCGCCGGACAGCCAGGTCTCCATGAACACGGCCATCCCCTCGTGGTACCAGCGCGGCGCGTAGAGCCTGGGCGTGGTGAGGTAGCTGTAGAGCATGGACTCGGGTTGCTCGGGGACCGCCTGGACCTTCCCGGAGAAGATCTTCCGGAAGGTCAGATCGCGGCCCGCCGCCTCGTCGGAGGCGACCACGTGGAGGAGCTCGTGGCTCATGACCCAGTTGATGCGCTCGTTCGTCGGGGAGGTCTCGTACACGTACTCGAAGGGCTCGATGCCCAGCGCCACGTAGTTGAGGGGCATGGGGGTCGCCCCGGCGTAGCCGTAGTCGTCGAAGTCCTGGAGCAGGATGGTGACCGGCTCGCTGGGCTTGTAGTCGAAGAAACGTCGGTAGAAGCGGAAGGAGTTGGTGAAACAGCCCGCCAGGTGGGGGAGGACGTAGTCGTTGCGCTTCTCCAGGTAGAGCACCTGGAACTCCTGGGTCTTGAAGTACCGGAACTTGAACTCGTCGGCGGCCTGGGCCGCCTGGACGAGGGCGAGGGTGCAGAGCACCCCCGCGACCATGGCTCGAAAGGCGCCTCCTCGACCATCCATCGGATCCCCTCCAACGGTGGCGACGTCGGACAGATCTCGCGGGCTCCGGCGACGTGGTTCAGGTGCGTGAACGGGGAAGAGGCGTCGCGGGGTTGGCGCGACACCTCCTCCCCCACCTCAGCCCGCCTGGTCCCGGCGGCTTGGAGCCGTCGCCCTACTCTCTCCGGTCCCTACGGGGGCGGTCCTCGATGTTGCGGCGGTCCATGGTCTCGAGCCGCCTCAGGGCATCCGCCTTACCCTGCGCGTCGTACCGCTGGAACTGCGCCTCGTCGATGCCCAGCCGCCCCAGCTCGGCGGCCCGGCCGGTCGCGCTCATGCGGTCCCAGACGGCGGCCTGCTGCACCAGCGGCATCCTCTCGAGGGCCATGTTCGCGAAACAGTACCTGGAGAGGACGTCCGCCATCCGCGCATCGGCGCTCGCCCTGTCCAGGAGGGCGGCCTTCTGCTTGCGGTCCATCTTGGCGTAGCGGGCCTCGTCGATGTTGATGGCGGCCAGGAACCGAATGCGCCGATCTGCGCTGAGGCGGTCGAGCATCTCCGCCTTGGCTTCCATCGTCATGGCCTGGTACTGCTTCTCGTCGATCTGCAGGACGGCCTCGAGGGCCTGTCGGCCACCGTCGGTGGCCAGGCGGTCCATCAGCGCAGCCTTCTGCTTGCGGTCCAGATTCGCGTAGCGGGCCTCGTCGATGTTGATGGCGGCCAGGAACCTAATGCGCCGCTCCGCGCTCAGGCGGTCGAGCATGTCCGCCTTCGCCTCCATGGACATCGCCTGGAACTGCGCCTCATCGATCTGGAACGCGGCGAAGTACTGGGCGCGCCCGCTCGCATCGAGCCGATCCAGGAGGGCGGCCTTCTGCTTGCGGTCCATCTTGGCGTAGCGGGCCTCGTCGATGTTGACGGCGGCCAGGAACCGAATGCGCCGCTCCGCGCTCAGGCGGTCGAGCATGTCCGCCTTCTGTTCCTCGGTGAGGACGGCGAAGATGGCGTCATCGAGGGTCTCTTCGCTCTTGAGGTCGAGCCTCACGTCCCCTTCCTTGATCTGTTCCGCCTTGTAGCGTTGGGCCACCCCGGTGGCGCCGACGGCGTTTTCAGGCGGCGCGGGGGGCCGATGCATCGAGTAGTAGGCGATCACCAGGACGGCGACCACCACCAGCACGACGAACCCCGTAATCACCGTACTCCTTTTCGCGTTCATGGCCAGGTACCTCCCAAGATTCTCGCGGTCCACAGGTTTCGAAAGACCTCTCTCTGCCCTAAGTACAGGCGAGCCCCACGTAAAGTTGGGCACGAGCAGGTCCCGGAAGCGGGCGAGCAGAGAGCTCCGAGGCGGCTGGGGGCGGCGCGACGCCGCGAGGGACGCGTCGATCCTGGCCCGCAGGATCTCCGGGGGCGGGACCTCCTTCACCGCCCCCAGGCGTCGGGCCGTGGCCTCGATCTCCCGCTGCCATTCCCGGGCCTCCGGGTGGGCGTCGAGGTAGGCGGCCAACCGCGCGCGGTCCGCCTCCTCGAGGGTGCCGTCGATGCGTTCCCAGACGAGCGCTTCGAACTGTTCGCGGTTCATTGGGTAAGTCCTTGCTTGGTCAAGACCGCCCGCAGGTTCTGGCGGGCGGTGAACAACCTGGATTTGACGGTCTTCTCGCCGATCCCCAGGACCTCCCCGATCTCCTGGTAGGACAGGCCCTGGAAGTGCCGGAGCACCAGCACCACGCGCTGCTCCCCGGGGAGCTCCATGAGCGCCCGCTGGACGCACCGCCCCTCCTCCTCCGCCTCGCAGAGCTGCTCGGGGTCGTCCTCCGCGGGGTCGGCCATCTCCTCCTCCAGGGCGCTCTGATGCCGTCGCCGGCTGAGGATGTTGAGGGCCTCGTTCAGCACGATCCGGTAGATCCAGCTGAAGAACTTGCGGGAGGGATCGAAGGCGCCGAGGTTCTCGTAGGCCTTCACGAAGGCCCCCTGGGTGGCGTCCATGGCGTCGTCGGCGGAGCCCGTGATCCGGTAGGCGGCGTAGAACAGCTTGCCCTCGTAGGCATCCACGAGCTGGGCGAAGGCGGTCTGGTCCCCGGCGAGGCAGGCTGCAACGAGCATGGCGTCCCTCTCTCTCGTCATAAGTACCGCCCGGCAGCCGAAAGGTTGATGCCCTTCCCCCGCTACCCGATGTCGAAGATCCGGTCGAATTCGGCGATGGTGAAGATCTCTCGAAGGTGCGGGCTCATGTTCACGAGCTTTAGCCCATGTCCGCGATCCACGAGCTTCCGCTGCACCGAGAAGAGCAGGCCGAGGCCCCCGCTGGAGATGTAGTTGAGCTCCCGAAGATCGATGATCCTGGAGCCGCTGACGCCGTCAAGCACCTTCCTGGCGGTCTCCACCTGCGCCGCATCGAAGCGCCCGCGGAGGATGATCGTGCCGTCGTCGCCCGTTTCGATCTCGAACATGTCACGTCTCCAGCTTTTTGGTGACCAGCACCCGAAGCTCGCGATCCCTGTACTCGTAGGTGAGCTCATCCACCAGCGACCGGACCAGATGGAGCCCGAGCCCGCCGGGGCTGCGCTCCCCGATGGGGGCCGACAGGGCCGGTGTCGGGACCTCGCCCGCATCGAAGGGCTCGGCGTCGAAGTCCAGCATCTCGAGCCGGACCTCCGAGCCGACCTTCTCCAAGTTGATCCGGACCGGCTTTTCCGTCTTGGCGCCGTACTTGACCGTGTTGGTGAAGAGCTCCTCCGCCACCACTCCCAGTTGGAATTCCGCCCTGGTGCTGAGCCCGTTCCGGGCCGCAAACCGCCCCAGGAAATCGAATATCTCCCCGAGCGCATCGAGCCCCTTGGCAAATTCGCCGGTCATGGCGCGGCGCTCGGTGATGTCATCCCCAGATTCCACGATTTCGCCCCCTGCTCCCCGTCAGGTTCCCCGTCGTCCCATCGGCGCGGGAGAAATCCCTCCCGGGTCCCCGTGCACCTGCACGACGCCCCCGTGACCCCTGGGACGGACACCCCAACACCTCGGACCGGGAACAGAACGCACACCTCTCCGATCCGTCGATCCCGGGTGCCTGACCTGTTGAACCCATGTTCTTGATTAGGAATATAGGCGGAAGACGGGGGCCATGCCACTCCTGTGGCCCGTCAGCGGGCGCCCAGCCTGTCCCAGGGCCTCGCAGGGACTCTGCGCCCTGATCCATCTCCCTTGACATAAAACATGGGTCTGCGACCTGTGGCCCTGTGCCGAGGTCTAAAAAGACAGACAGAGGTCGGCTCGGCGTGTAAAGAGAGGCCAAAGCCTTACATCGTCTTGCTTTCTCCCCCTGCTCGTCCCATATTTTTATCGTCTTACTTGACCAACATCAGGGACTCGCCCGTTTGGGGGAGGCGCCGAATGCCCGCGCATCCAGGGGACAAGTTCGGGCCTTACGAAATCGTGTCTCTCCTGGGCGCAGGGGGGATGGGTGAGGTGTACAAGGCCAGGGACTCGCGGCTCGGCCGCGAGGTGGCGGTGAAGGTCCTTCCGGCGGCGTTCGCGACGGACCCCGAACGCCTTCGCCGCTTCGAGCACGAGGCCAGGGCCGCGGCGGCCCTGGACCACCCCAACATCCTCGTCCTGCACGACCTCGGCACCCACGAGGGCGCGCCCTACATCGTCACCGAACTGCTCGAGGGCGAGACGCTCCGGAAGCGCATGCGCGAGGGCTCCATTCCGCCGGCAATGGTGGTGGAACTTGGGGCGCAGATCGCCCAGGGCCTCGCAACGGCCCACGAAAAGGGCATCGTGCACCGGGACCTGAAGCCCGAGAACCTCTTCATCACCAAGGACGGCCGCATCAAGATCCTCGACTTCGGCCTGGCGCGGCTGATGGCGACGGAGCCCGTCTCAGGGGCACCCCAAACGCAGGCCCCCACGGTCGATAGCCCGACCGGCGAGGGAATGGTCCTCGGCACCCCGGGCTACATGGCCCCCGAGCAGGTGCGGGGCCAGGCCACGGACGCCCGGTCCGACATCTTCGCCCTCGGCGTCGTCCTCTACGAGATGCTTTCGGGCCGGAAGGTCTTCACCGGCACCACCACCAGCGACGTGGCCGCGGCCATCCTCAAAGACGATCCCCCGCCGCTCCCCGCCGGTGTCCCACGGGCCCTCGCCGGGCTCGTGAAACGGTGCCTGGAGAAGCACCCCCCGG
>JBBIUU010000089.1:0-12262 GCA_037440125.1 Acidobacteriota bacterium | reverse complement strand
GCAAACGTGACCACCGGCACGGCGGACCCGGACCCCGATGTCCTGGACCCCGCCGACGGGAGGAAGCTGATCTTCTACGAGCTGCTCGACAACGGCACCAAGATCCTCAAGCTCTCCAAGTCCGGCGGCCAGATCATCTTCACCATCACGCCGTAGGTTCCCTCCCGTCCGGGGGAGCCTACCGCCCGGGGCGGGGCCGAAAGGTCCCGCCCCTTTCGTATTCAGGGGGGTTCGGGTATCGCGCGTCGGTGCTACTCGCCGCCGCCGGGGGTCCCCATCACGTCGGTGAGCTGGGAGACGATGTCGTCGCGGTAGACGCGGGCGAGCTCGAGGGACACGGCGAAGAGCAGGGGCCCCACGATGATCCCGAGGAAGCCCATGGTGGCCAGGCCCCCGAGGACGCCGAGGAGGATGACGAGGAGCGGGATCTTCGCCCGGCCGCTGATGAAGAAGGGGCGGATGAAGTTGTCGATGCTCGAGATCACGAGCACGCCCCACACCAGGAGGAAGACGCCCTTGCCCACGTGCCCCGTGGTCAGGAGGTAGAGCGCGGCCGGGAACCAGACGAGGGCCGTCCCCACCACCGGAATGAAGGCGCAGACGATCATTACGGCGCCGAAGAAGACCGCCGAGGGGATCCCCGCGATGGCGAACCCGACGCCGCCGAGAATGCCCTGGACCACGCACGTGAGGACGATGCCGTACATCACGGCGCCCACCACGCGCTCCACGGTGGACGCGAGCACGGCCTTGTGGTCGTCGCCGAGGGGGACCATCTCCCAGAAGCGCCTCACCATCTTCTCGCCGTCCCGGAAGAAGAAGAACAGGAGCGCCACCATGACGAAGAACTTGACGATCACCGCCAGGGTGTTGATCAAGATCGCCTTGGAGAGCCCCACGGCCATGGAGCTCACCGAGTTCATGCCCGAGAGCAGGATGGGCTTGAGATCCATCTGGGCGAGGTAGGGCTCGAGGTCCTTCGTGAGCTTCGCCACCGCGGGATTGCTCAGGAACTCCTGGCGCCCCGGGATCTGTCCCGCTGCGGCCGACTCCTGCACGTAGCTGTAGACCGACATGGCCTGGCCCGCGAAGACCACGAGCATGAACGCGAGGGGCACCACGACGACGAGGACGACCGTCAGCGTGGAGAGGCCCGCCGCCAGGGCGCCGCGGCCCCGGGTCAGCTTCAGGTACTTCCTGTGGAGCGGGTGGGCCGCGAGGGCGATGACGGCCGCCCACGCCATCGAGGACAGGAAAGGCGAGAGCAGGCGCAGCATGAGGTAGAGGATGGCCACGAGGGCCCCGAAGTAGACGAGGGCGAAGAAGACTTTGCGGTCCATGGTGCCCCTCCGGCCGCAATTATAGGTTAAAGGCCGGGAGGGGGCCACGCGAAGCACGTTCGGGTGACGGGCTGATGGCGTGGTCAGGCGAACGAGTGACTGTGACGTTCGGGTGATCCCACACACCCCTCCGCCTTTCGCCTCTCGCCTTCCGCCTCCCGCCCCAGCTCTAGTTTCCCAAATCCCACATCCCAAATCCGAAATCTTTCGCCTTCCGCCTTCGTTTCCGAATTCCGAACTCCGAAATCCGATTTTCTCAGTGGTTCTTCCGCCTTCCCTCTACCACCCCCAAGTGGTCGTCGCTTCCCCGCCGTCGGGGTTGAGGAAGCGGAAGGTGTGTGTGGTGCCCTTGGGCACGGCTGCCTTGACGGCCCCGGTGAGCTGGATCTTCCCCGGGTTCTTCCAGACCACGCTCGTCCACTCGGTCCCGTCGATGAACACGCGGATCCCGTTCTGGAGGTTGCTCCCCGTCACCACGAGCTTGAACGGCGGAGAGGCCTTCTTGACGAGCGTGATCACGGGGGGGTTGACGACCGTCACGGTGCCGCTCTTGCTGCAGACCTGGTCCTCGGCGGTGACGCCGAGGGACCAGTGGTAGGCGCCGGCCGCCGCATAGACGTGGCTGGGATTCTGCTCGGACGAGTGCGTCGAGCCGTCGCCGAAGTTCCAGTCGAAGACCGGCGAGCCCGCGCACCAGGGCCCCGAAGCCGAGCCCGTGAACGCCACGGCCTGCCCGGCGCTCGCCCCCGCGGGCGCTGCCGCGTCGCAGGCCAGGGAACAAGGAAGCCCGATCGTGTTGCTCACCGTGTTGGTGACGATGGGCGCGTTCTGATCGAAGAGGATCGTCCCCGTGTTCCGGATGACAGTGCCGAGCGGCGTGCCGGCCCGCGCCTTGATCGTGAAGGAGACGTACCCCTCCCCGCGGCCCGACGCGTCGTTGGGCGGAAGGAAGCCCGCCAGCGCGTCCTCGGGGAGATCACCCGTGGCGGGGTCGAGGGTCCGCAGAATCCAGCGCAGCGTTCCGTCCTCCGCGAGCTCTCCGTAGAGGTCCACCCACCACACCTTGGAGACCCCGGGGCGGTAGTCGGGCACGGTCGAGCGAAGGTGGAAGGCCGGCGCCTCCGAGGTGACGCTGACGATTTGATCGCCCCACCCGGCGTCTCCGAATCGGAGGGTCGAGGGGTCCAGGCTGGCGTCGAGGGCGTCGGTAACGAAGACCTCCTGTGCGGGGGCCGAGGCCGTGGCCACGTTCTCGAAGTGGAGGGTGTAGCTCAGCGTGTCCTGGGCCAGGACGATGTGCTGCTCGCCGCGTCCCGCGGGGCCGACCTTCTCGTTCGGATCTTCGGAGTACTTCACCTCGGAGGGGTCCGACTGCCCCATGGGGCTTCGCTGGCTCTCGGGCGGCATCATCCGCCGCTCGTTGAGCATCTTGTAGTAGCGGAAGCTGTGGGGCACGTACCAGTGCGAGGGATCGTTGGTGTGGAGGTTGGAGATGTAGATGTCGGTGGCCGTATCGGCGCCCCACTGGACGAACCCCGCGATGAAGACCGGCACGGCCAGGGGCGGGCACACCGCCGAGAACATGCCCAATCCGGCGAGCGTCATGGTCGTCGTGCCGTGGATGTAGGCGCCCGTGTCGTGCCGCTCGGTGGCGGACTGCATCTCGCTCAGCCCCTGAAAGCCGGCGTAGATGTTGAGGGCGTTGCCCACGTGCGTCGAAAAGCCGGGGACCTCGGCGGGCTCGAGCCCGAGGTGGACCTTGTAGTTCGGGGCTTTCCCCAGCTCGGGAAGGCCCAGGAGCGTTCCCGTCCCCGTCAGGACATCCCCCAGGATGCTGTGGTCCGAGACCGTGGGTTCGAACTGCGGGGCGCCGGTGATGGGCTCGGAGCCCTTGAAGGAGTAGGGGTTCGGGCCCTCCGAGAAACGCTGCTCGCCGGCGGAGCTCGTCCGCCCGAGGGAGGTCGCGAAGCTCCTCGATCCGAGCACGTCGAGGAGGCCGTCCATGCCGCCCGCGTCAAGGCGCGTGCCCTCCTGCCCGCCGTACCGGTAGGCGTTCGATCCCGCGCCCGTGCTCTCCCTCGTCTCGCCAAAGGGCGAGTAGCCGTAGGTGTTCGTCACGCTACCCGAAGTGCCCGTGACCTGGGTCGTGTTGCCCGATCCGTCGAAGTGGAAGAAGGAGGCGGCGCCGTCCTGCGCAATGCGCGCCGCGAGGCCGAGGGCGTCCACGTTTCTCGCCGCGGCCACGCCCGCGCCCGCCAGCTCCGCGGCCGGAAGCGTTCCGGCTCCGTCGTAGAGGAACGTGAGGGTCGCCCCGCCGCTCGCGACCGAGGCCATCTGGCCCAGCGCGTTGTAGGTGTAGGCCGCGCCTCCAGCGCTGGGATGGCTGGCCGCGACGAGGCGGCCGAGGGCGTCGTACTGGAACGAGGCCGTCCCGGAGCCCGTGCTGGCGGAGCTCATGTTGCCGTCCCTGTCGTAACCGAAGTTCCGGTTTCCCGCCGACTCGACCTGATTGAGCCCGTTGACGAGGTAGTACGTGGCTTGCCCGTCGCGCTCCATCACGACGCGGTTGCCCGCGCCGTCGTAGGTGTAGCCTTCGCTGTGGCCGCCGGGGTACGCGACGTGGAGGAGGCGGCCCGCCGCGTCGTACTCGTAGGATTCGGTCCCGTGGGGTGTCTGCTTGGACGCCACGTTCCCCGCGGCGTCGTAGGCGTAGAGCGCGAAGTCCGACTCGGCGCCGCCGGGCGCGAGGTGCCGGATCTGGAGGAGGCGTCCCGAGGCGTCGCGCGTGAAAGTGGTCGCCGTCCCGTTGCCGCGGTCCTCGCGCGTCACGCGCCCCGAGGCATCGCACGTGAGGGCCATGACGAGCGTCCCCTCTCCCGTCGTGACGTTCGCGAGCCGCCCCTCCGCGTCATAGGCGTAGTTCAGCGTGAAGCCGTCCTCGCTCGTGCGCTGCGTGCGGCGGCCCGCGGCGTCGTAGGCGAAGGTGAAGGTGTGGCCGCCGGGGTAGGTGATCTGTGCGAGGTTCCCCGCGGCGTCGTAGCGAAGGAGGATGTCGCCCGAGGCGTCGCCTGCCTTGGTCAGCCGGCCCGCCGAGTCGTACTCGTAGTTCGCGGAAGTGCCGTCGGGGAAGGATGCGGAGGTGACCTGCCCGCGGACGTTGCGCGTCACCGCGACGGCCTGTCCGCGGCGGTTCGTGTACTGGGTGACGAGCCCCTGCGCGTCCCGCAAGAACTCCTCGCGGGTTCCGTCGGGGTAGACCACGGCGTTGGCCAGCCCTTCGCTTCCAGCCGGGCGTCGCGCCGCCGAAGCGGATCGCTCCACCGAATAGGTCACGCCGCCCGCGTCGCTGAAGCTCTCGATCGCCGAACCGCCCGCCGCGGGATAGGTGTGCGCGAAGGCCGTCGTGTTCCCCGCGGGGTCCTTGACCGACAGGGGCTCGCCGAGAGGGCCCCACGTGAAGGCGGCCTTGCGGTCCCCGTAGTTCACTTCGCTGAGGTTCCCGGCGTCGTCGTAGGCGAGCCCGCGCGAGGGCAGGCCGGGCGCGCTCGCCTCCACGAGGCGGCCTGCCTCGTCGCGGCAAAGCGTCGCGGTGTGCCCCATGGGATCGGAGACGGCCGTCGTGCCCAGGGCCGTGCGCGCGAAGGTGAAGGTCGCAGCGCCTCCCGGCGAGCGCCGCCCCGAGAAGCGGCCGAGGTCGTCGTAGAGGAAGGTCACCACCCTGCCGTCGGGGTGGGTCGTGGCGACGAGGGCGTGGTCCGTGAGCTTGCCCTCCTCGGCGTGGTAGGCGTAGTGCGTGGTCCTGCCGTCGGGGGTCGTGACGATTTCGAGGCAACCTCCACCGTCGTAGGCGTAGCGCGTCTTTTCCCCGGCGTGATCCGTCAGCTCGGCGATGCGCCCCGCGTCGTCGTAGGCGAAGGCGAAGCGGTCGCCCGAGGAGTGCTGGACGCTCTCGAGCCGGCCCGAGGCGTCGTACGAGAGGGTCACCACGTTCCCCGCCGCGTCCGTGACCGAATGCAGCGCGCCCTCCGCGTCGAAGCGCATGCGAGTGCCGTCGGGCTCCGTGAGGACCCAGTCCTCCCCGTCTTTCCTCAGTTTTCCCTGATCGGTCTCGTGCCCCTGGTAGGCCCCCGAAGAGAGCTTCATGAAAGGGCGCAGCGCCGAGCCCGCGCGGACGAACACGTCGCCCGAAGGGAGTTCCTGGAGACGCAAGTCGTAGGAGTGGGACCACCCGTAGCCCAGCGGCCCCGAATGGAAGCGCGCGAGGAGGCCCGTGCCGTGGGTGCGATCGAAGACGAGCGCCCGGCCGGGCGCGGGGCAGAGGGCGTCGCGCTCGAAGGCGAGCATGGCCGAGACGTCGTTTCCCATGACCTCGTCCATGAGGAGGCCCTGGAGGCGCGAAGGCCTGTGCTCGAAGCGGCCGTGCGCGCTGAGGTAGTCGGCCGCCTGCCGCAGCGAGGATTGGATCCCCGGCCACGAAGGGCCAAAAGCCGCCGTGAGCGCGGGCCACAGGCGTGACCAAAGAGCGTCTTCCACGCCGTCGGGGCGCATGGAAGCCTCTTGCGCCGCCCAGTCCACCGCGCCCGCCTCGGGGCTGAGGACGGAGAGGGAGAAGGTGATCCGGCTGTGGGCCGCCCCTTCGGCGAGGACGCGCAGGGGCACGCGCTGCGGATGGGCGGGTGAGAGCGTGCCCGCGTGGCCGGCGTTGTCCCGGTCGATGCCGAGGACCGTGAGAGGCTCGCGGCGCCACGTCTCGTACGGAGTGTGGCGCATGGCGAGGCTCTGGTCGGAGCTGATGACGAAGAGGGGCGCGTCCATGTCCACGGCGCCGACGTTTTCGTACTCGAGCCAGATCGTCGCGCTCCTCATGCCGCGCACCGCCGCGGGAACGATGATCTTGGCCTTCAGGTCAGCGGAGCCTCCCTGCACGATCGCGAAGGCGCCCGAGAGCACCTCCTCGCCCCCGTCGGGCCAGCGGACGGCGAGGTCCGCGGCCTGGGCCGAGAGGCCCCGGAGGTCGAAGCGCGTCGTCAGGGAGGCGTCGTCCCACGCGCCGGGGACGGCGCGGCGCAAGACCGGGCCGTTCCTCAGCTCCACCACGAGTCCGTCGGCGAAACCCACGCCCAGGACCTTCACCGTCACGGTGCCCGCGTTCCCGCCCGAAGCGGGCGTGACGGCGGCGAGGTGCCGCTCCGCCGAAACCGCGCGGAGGGTGAAGGTCCCCGAACCGCTTCCCTCGCAGAGCGCGGTGAAGAAGTAGCGCCCCGCGTGCGGCGCCGGAATGACGAGCTCTAGCGCCCCGTCGGGCGTGCGCGTGGCCCTGACGTCGTAGACCGTCTCGGTTCCCAGGAGGCCCTCGCGCGCCACGAGCGACCACGAGGGCGATCCCGCGGCCTCCGAGAGGCGCACGACGAGGTTCGGCGCCTGGCCTTCGGCGAGATCGAGCTGGAAGTCTCCGTACCGACCGCACGTCATCTGGCCCAGCGCGGCCTGGCCCAGCGTAAGCGCCACGGGCGACCGGCTTGAGGGATGTTCGTAGGGGCTCTCGTCGGCGCCCAGGTCGGGGAAGGAAGTCACGGGCGAGGGCCTCGAGTCGCCGTCCATGTCGTCGCGCACGGAGGTGAGGACCCCCTGGCCGAGGGCGGCGGAGGCCGGCGTGATGTGGCAGCCGTCCGATTCGAAGGCCGCGGCGCCCGTCACCGAGCCCTCCTGCGCGATGTCGCCGGGGGCCTGGACGGCCACCGTGTCCCACAAGGTCCCTCTCATGGTGCCGTGCGACGTGCCGTCGGCCTCCACGCCCGTGCCCGTGTTCGCCACGATCGTATTCGTGAAGGTCCCCGTGCTGCCGGTGAGGAGGGACACGCCGTTCCGGCACCGCGCGATGGTGCAGTGGGTGGCCGTGAGCGTGGAGGCGCCCTCGGCGACGAGGCCCCACAGCGATTCGCTGCGCGCGTCGCTGATCACCGTGTTCACGAGGACCAGCCGGCTCCCCGTGGCGATCACGGACTGGCTGCCCGTGATGCGGCACCCCTCGAAGCGAACTTCGCCGGTCGTGACGTTGTTGATCTTCACTCCCGGCGAGTCGAACCCCGCGTTGGAGATGATGCAGTGCGAGAGATCGCCCGTGCCGCCGTCGAAGAGGATGCCAGTCCAGCGCCAGCCGTTGGTGATGGACACGGGCCGGCCGCCGGTTCCCTCCGTCACGAGGCGGCCCAAAACGCTCAGCCTTCCGTTGACGACGACGGACACCCCGGCGCCGAAGGTGGCCGTGCGGCCGGAGGGCACGGTGTAGTCGCCGCCCAGCTCGTAGCCTTCCAGGCCTTCCTGGGCCGTGAGGGCGAAATCGGCCTCCGTCATGGCGCCGGTCTCCACGGCGATCCGGTTGAACTGGTTATTCGTGAACGTGTTCCCCGCGAGGCTCACAGCCGACGAGGCTCCCTGGATGCGCAGCGGGTAGGCGCCGCTGATGTTTGTGAACGAACTGTCCCTGATGGCCACGCGGCTCCCAGTGAGGACCACGTCCGAGCCGTGGTCGAACGTGCAGTGGTCCAGAACGAGGCCAGGCGCCGCGACGTCCGTGGCCCAGAGGGCGGGGGTATTGAACCCACCGTTGAGGATCTTGCAGTAGGACAGGGTCCCCACGCCTCCCGAAAAGACGAGCCCCGTCCACCGCCAGTTGCTGAAGGTGACGGGCAGATCAGGCGTGCCTTGGGCCAACAGCGTACCCTGCACGGTCATCGTCCCCTCCACCGTCACGCTAACGCCCGCCTCGATCGTCAGGGTCACCCCCGGGCCGACGGTGAAGCCTCCCGTCGCCGTGTGGGGGCTGTCCGCGAGGCACCACCGCTGGTCGGCCATCACCGTTCCCGAGTGGACACCTCCAACGCAGGGAGCTTGGGCCCACGCGGCGAAGGGCAGGAGCAGCCCGATAGCCGCGAGCGCGGCCAAGGAACATGCCGGAGCGGCCCTGAGGGCCCGCGCGATCACGACGCACCCCCCTTCGCCGCCCGGACGGCCGAGAGTTGCTCCCGTTCGCAGGAGAGTCCGCGGATGAAGCCGAGGAGGTCCTCCACGTCTGAGAAGCCGCGCCGTTGCCTCGTCTCGAGGTCCTCGACGCTATACCGCCATGCTGACCCCCTCGGGCCCTCCGGCGACTCCCTCCAGACCCTCAGCAGATAGCTTCCCTGCATTCCATGAGCCACTTCGCGCATGACCGCCTCCCGCCCGGTTTCCCCCGGCTTCTGGTGATAGACTAGGTGCGCACCGTTGGGATACCGTTGGGACGGCGTCCGGTCGCCGCCGCAGTTCGGAATCGCGTTTCTTGGGAAGCCGGATGAGCAGGTCAGGCCTCTTCAAGATGAGGTTGCTCGGCGGGTGCGACTTCGAGGGCCCCGCGGGCCCGATCCGCCTCGAGTCCTCGAAGACCTCGGCCCTGCTCGCCTTTCTCGCCGTCGAACCGGGCCCCCACACACGCCACAAGCTCGCGGCACTGTTCTGGGGCGAAGCGCCAGACGAGAAGGCCCTTCGAAACCTCCGCCGCGCTCTCTGGGACCAGCGCGCCCGGCTCACCGCGGGCGGCGTCGAGGTCCCCCTCCTCGTAGAGCGCCTCAAGATCGCTTTCCGTCCCTCGACTTCGTGTCGGGTCGACCTTGCGGTCTTCGAGGCGGCCTGCGCCGGTGTCGGACGCCTTCTCGGTGAGCGCACCCCCGTGGGCGGCGCCGATGGTCTCGAGGGACTCGCCCGGGACCTGTCGCTCTACCAGGGGGAGCTTCTCGAGGGCGTCAGCTTGCAGGACTCGGCCCCCTTCGAGGAGTGGCTGCTCGTCGAAAGGGAGCGCGTCAAAGCCCTGGCGTGCGCCGCGTTCGGGGGAGCTGCCGAGCTCTTCGCCCGCGCCGGACGCCCCCGCTCGGGTCTCCCCCTGGCACGCCGGCTCGTGGCGCTCGATCCCTGGCGGGAGGAGGGCCACCGCGCGGTGATGAAGCTGCTCTGGCTCGGCGGCGAGCCCGGGAGCGCGCTCAGGCAATACGATGCCCTGAGGAAGATCCTGGCCGAGGAGCTGAATGCGGTGCCCACCGAGGAGACCGAACGACTCCGGGAGGCCGTGCGCGCCGGACCTCCGACGGACGGCAGCTCGACGGCCGTCCGAACCGCCGGCGCCGCAGCGCTCGCGGCCCTGAACCTCCCTCCTCAATCCACGCCCTTCGTCGGGAGGGAGGAGGAGGTCGGCGTGCTCCTGGAGCACCTGCGCGACCCATCGTGCAGGCTGCTCACGCTCCTGGGAACGGGGGGAGCAGGAAAGACGCGTTTGGCGCTCGAGGCCGCGCGGCGGGCCGTGGCGACGGAGGATTCGCAGGTGCATCCGTCCTTCCTCGACGGGGTGGTCTTCGTGCCTCTCGCTACCGTGGAGGTGCCCTCCCGCCTTCCGGCGGCGGCAGCTGCCGCGCTGGGCCTCGACAGCTCGGGGACGCCCGACTTGGACCTGCGCCTTCGCGCGCGATTGAGGGGGCGCTCGCTCCTGCTCGTGCTGGACGCATTCGAGCACCTGCTCCCCGGCAGTCTCTGGGTTGCGGACCTCCTCCGACAGCATCCCGGCCTGAAGGTCTTGGCCACCTCGCGCGAACGCCTGGGCCTGCGTGAAGAGTGGATCATGGAGGTCCGCGGCCTGCGCAGGACGGAGGGAGAAGGGCAACGCCCCGGCGGGCTCGCTGACGCCCAGCTCCTCTTCCTCCGCTGCGCGAGGCGGGCGAACCTGCGATTCGACCCCACACCCGACGATCTCGCATCAGTGGCCAGGATCTGCGACCGGGTCGAGGGCATGCCGCTGGGTATCGAGCTTGCCGCCGCGTGGGCGAGGACGCTGGACGCCGCCGAGATCCTTGACGAGCTCGAGCGCTCCTTCGACTTCCTGGTGGCCGACGCGCGCGACGTCCCCGAGCGCCAGCGGAGCCTCCGCGCCGTCTTCGAGCAGTCCTGGCAAGGCCTGACGCCCGCGGACCAAGAGGCTTTCGCCGCCACGTCGGTCTTCGTGGGCGGCTTCACGCGCGAAGCGGGAGCGGAGGTCGCCGCTGCAGAGCCTGCGGCGCTCGCGCGCTTGATCAACCGGTCGGTCCTCTTGAGAGAGCCCTCGGGCCGCTACCGGCTCCACCAAGTGCTCCGCCAGTACGCATCGGAGAAGCTGGCGGCCGACGCGCGGCGCCTCTCGAAGATCCGGCGCGCCCATCGGGGGCACTTTCTCGGCCTGCTGGCCCGGCCTGACCGGTGCGGCACCGCGGAGGTGGAGGACATCCGGGCGGCCTGGCAGTGCGCCCTCGAAGACGAGGATCGCGACGCCCTCGCGGGCGCGCTCGATGGTTTCCTGGCGCTGCATGAGATCTGCGGCATTCCCCATGAGGGGCTGGAGTCCCTGGGCGCTGCGCGCGGGCTGCTGCAAGGCCGTGCCGGACAGCATCGAAACCTGGCGGGCCGCATTCGAGCCGCCGAAGCGAGGCTCCTCGACCGGATGGCCCGGCACGCCGAATCGGCCCGGGTCGCCGAGGAGGCGCTCGAAGCCCTTGCCGGAAAGGGTTGCAGCGCAGCCCGCGCCGAGGCGCTGTGTACGCTTGGCGAAGCGAGGCTCGGCGTGGCCACGTACGCCGGTGCCGAATCCGCGCTGAGAGAGGCCCTCGACCTGGCGCGGCGGGCCGACCAACCCGTCCTGGCGTGCCGGTGCCTGGGCGGCCTGGGACGCCTCCATCGAGAGCGCGGCGACTACGCTGAGGCCAAGGCGTGCCTGCGCGAGGCGTTGCGGTCCGCCCAACGAGACGGGGCCCCGCGCGTGCTCTGTGATGTCCTGAACCAGCTCGGTTACGTGGCCTCCTACGAGGGACGCCTGCGGGAGGCCCGGGGCTTCCGGCAGCGCGCTCTCGACGCAGCGCGTGAGTGCGGCGACCGATCCGGCGCCGCCCAGGCCCTCAGCGGTCTCGCGGTCATTGCGTTCTTCCAGGCCAGATTCGGGGAGGCCGAATCTTGCCTCCTCGAGAGCCTCTCCCTCTGCCGCGCCGCAGGCGACCGCATGGGCGAGGCCCGTGCGCTGAGCAACCTTGGCGAAAACGCCCGTGAGCGGGGCCGCTTCGGCGAAGCCTACGACCTGGACGGAGAGGCGATGGAAATCTTCATCGAGTCCGGCGATCGCCAGGGCGAGGCCATCACGAGGGCGAACCAGGGCCTTGCCCTCCTGGGCCTGCGCCGCCTGGGCGAGGCCCGCGGGCACCTGCGGGAGGCACTCGCTGTGGCCCTCCAGATCGGGGCGGTTCCCATCGCCTTGGCGATCGTCTGCGGATTCGCGCGCCTCGCCGTTGAAGAACGGCGCCACGGAGAGGCCGCCGAGCTCCTCGCCTTCGCCCTGCACCACCCTTCGGCCACCGTGGACATTGAGAGGGAGGCCGTGCCCCTGATCGCGCGCCTGGAGGGAGCCCTCGGTGCGCCTCAGATGGCTTCTGCGGGGGATCGCGCGAAGGCCGTGGACTTGGATTCCGTGGGCCGAAAGCTGCTTCGGGGCTGAGCGCGTGGCTCCGGTGCGGGCCTCGCGGCCCCCGCCTGCGGGTTCTCCTCCCCTCTCAACTCTTCCAGCGCGAAACCCCCAGCGCCACGGGCAACGGCGCCGCGAGCGCGAGGCAGATGGCGGCGCCCGTCGGAACGTCCCAGCGGATGGAGGCGAAGGTGCCCACGACGCTGCCCAGGGCGCCGAGGACTCCGATCTGGCTGATGGCCACCCCGAGAAGGGCCCCGAGGCCCGAGAAGAAGGCGAGCTCCACGAGGTCCACGCGCATCCCGAGGACGCGGCTCGTCTCGGGGTCGAAGGCCACGGCGAGGAAGCGGTGGTGGAGCGCGGCACAGAGGAGACCGAGGACCCCGCCCACCGCGCCCCCGCAGGGCGGGGGGGCCGA
>JBBIUU010000088.1:0-12292 GCA_037440125.1 Acidobacteriota bacterium | reverse complement strand
CCCGAGCCTCCGCGCGGCCCCGGCCGTCTGGCGCCGGCCCCGGAACAGCGTCGCAAGAGCAAGCGCGACCGCCGCCTCGACAAGCTGCAGGCCAAGCAGGACCGACGCGAGAGGCTGGAGGCCGAGCTCGAGCAGGCGCGCGCGAACGCCGAGACCGGCGAGGCCGTCTTCATCCGCGAGGGCATCACGGTCAAGGAGCTCGCCGACAAGATCAACCAGAAGGTGCGCGACGTCATCGCCAAGCTCATGTCCCGCGGCATCCTCGCCACCATCAACCAGCCCCTGGACCGCCAGGTCGCCATCGAGCTCTGCTCGCAGTTCGGGTTCGCGGCCGAGGTCATCTCTTTTGAAGACGAGCTCGTCCTCGAGCAGGAGGAATCCTCGGAGGAGGAGAAGTCCCCGCGCGCCCCGGTGGTCACCGTCATGGGCCACGTGGACCACGGCAAGTCCTCGCTCCTCGAGGCCATCCACGACGTGGACATCACCTCCAAGGAGTTCGGCGGCATCACCCAGCACATCGGCGCCTACAAGGTGAAGCACGGCGAGAAGGAGTACGTCTTCCTCGACACGCCGGGCCACGAGGCCTTCACGCTCATGCGCGCCCGCGGTGCCCAGGTCACCGACATCGTCGTCCTCGTGGTGGCGGCGGACGACAGCGTCATGCCGCAGACCGTCGAGGCCATCAACCACTGCAAGGCCGCCAAGGTGCCCATGGTCGTGGCCATCAACAAGATGGACAAGCCCGGCGCCGACATCGACCGTGTGAAGCGCAACCTCAGCGAACACGGGATCCTCACCGAGGACTGGGGCGGCGAGGTGGTGAGCGTGCCCGTCTCCGCCAAGACCCGCATGGGCATCGAGGACCTCCTCGAGATGGTCTCCCTCGTGGCCGACATGCTGAACCTCAAGGCCAACCCCGACGCGCTGGCCAGCGGCACCGTCCTGGAGTCCCGCATGGATCGCGCCCGCGGGCCCGTCGCCACCGTGCTCATGCAGGACGGCCACGTCAAGGTGGGGGACCTGTTCCTGTGCGGCACGACCTACGGCCACGTTCGCAACCTCTTCGACGACAAGGGCAACCGCATCGATTCGGCGGGCCCCGCCACGCCCGTCGAGGTCCTGGGCTTCCCCGAGGTGCCCGCCGTGGGCGCCGTCTTCCAGGGCATGGACGACGAGGCGAAGGCGCGCCAGGTGGCCTCCTTCCGCAAGGAGCAGGAGAAGGCCAAGGCGCTCCGCACCACCAAGGTCCGCCTCGACAACGTCTTCGGCGCCATCCAGCAGGGCGAGATCCAGGAGCTCCCCGTCATCCTGAAGGCCGACGTGCACGGGTCCCTCGAGGCCATCGCGCAGAAGCTCGCGGAGCTCTCGACGGACGAGATCAAGATCCGCGTCGTGCACCAGGGCGTGGGCGCCGTGTCGGAGGGCGACATCCTCCTGGCGTCCGCCAGCAACGCGGTCGTCATCGGGTTCAACGTCCGCCCCGAGCGGAAGGCGCAGGACCTGGCCAAGGCGGAGGGCGTGGACATCTCGCTCTTCACCGTGATCTACGACCTCATCGACCGGATGAAGCAGGCCCTCACGGGCATGCTCAAGCCCATCGAGGAGGAGGTCGTCCTCGGCCACGCCGAGGTGAAGCAGATCTTCAAGGTCTCCAAGGTGGGCACGGTGGCGGGATGCGTGGTCGTGGACGGCAAGGTCGTGAAGGCCGCCAAGGTCCGCGTCCTCCGCGACAACGTCGTGGTCCACTCGGGCAAGATGGCCGCGCTGAAGCGCTTCAAGGACGACGCCTCGGAGGTCAAGGACGGCACCGAGTGCGGCATCAGCATCGAGAATTACAACGACGTGAAGCCCGGCGACGTCATCGAGTCCTACGAGATCCGCTTCCAGGAGAGGACGCTGTAGTCGGGGAGTAGGGGAGTAGGGAAGTAGGAGAGTAGGAAAGACGATACATCAGCGCTCTGGTCTTGTCCTACTCACCTGCTCACCCACTGTCCTACTCACGATCGAGGGCTGCCATGCGACGCTTCGCGAAGACCGACAAGGTGGGCGACCTGGTGCGGCACGCCATCTCGAACGCGCTGATGCGCGAGATGGAGGAGCCGCTCCTGAGGTGGGTCACCATCACCGAGGTCCAGATGAGCCGGGACCTGTCGGTGGCCCGCGTCTTCTACTCCGTCCTCGATTCGGAGCTGCCCAAGAAGGACGCCGCGGCGCTCCTCAAGGAGAACGCCAGGAAGCTCCGCTCCTACCTGGGCCGGAACCTCCACCTGAAACAGGCGCCCGAGCTCCGCTTCGTGTTCGACGAGGCGGAGGAGCGCGCGCGGCACATCGAGGACCTCATCGCCTCCATCCACAAGGAAGACGATGAACGCCGTTCCTGAGCCCGCCGACGGGCTCGTGCTCCTCGACAAGCCGGCGGGCATGACCTCCCACGACTGCGTGTCTGCCGTGCGGCGCCTGTGCCCCAAGAAGTTCAAGGTGGGGCACGGCGGCACCCTCGACCCCTTCAGCACGGGGCTCCTCATCCTCCTCCTCGGCAAAGGCACTCGCCTCGCGAGCCTCTTCCAAGGGATGAACAAGTCCTACGAGGGAGTCGTACGGCTCGGGCAGGCGACGGACACCTTCGACCGGGACGGCCAGGTCACCGCCGAGGGTGAGCCCCCTCGGCTGACGGAGGAGGCGTGGCAGGCCCTCGCGGGCGGCTTCGTGGGGCCCCTCATGCAGAGGCCTCCGGCCTATTCGGCCAAGCGCGTGGGGCACGTGCGGGCCTACACCCTGGCGCGGCGCGGCGAAGCCGTCCCCCTCGAGCCCGTGCCCATCCACGTCTACTCCTTCGAGGTGGAGCCCCTGAACGGGACGGACCTCGGGTTCCGCCTGAGCTGCTCCTCGGGGACCTACGTGCGCTCCATCGCGGCGGAGCTCGGTGAGCGCGCCGGGTGCCCGGCCCACTGCCGCACGCTCGCCAGGACGAAGGTGGGGGCCTTCGACGTCGCCGGCGCGAACCGCCTCGAGGACCCCTTCGACCCGAAGGGGTTCATCCCCTTCGACGCCGCGGACCTCGGCCTGCCCGTCCACCGCGCCGACGCCCGCGAGGAGCGCCTGCTGCTCCACGGGCAGGACGTGCCCGCGCCCCTGGGACTCCAGAGCGCCGGCGGCTTCGTGAAGGTGGTGGGGCCCTCGGAGCGCTTCGTCGCGCTCGGGCGGGTGGAGGGGCGCCTCATCCACCCGGCTGCGGTCTTTCCGTAGGGCCACCGTCCCGCCCCCCACCAACGAGTCGGAGAACAAGAAAAGGGCCCCGCGTGCGGGGCCCTCGGTCATTTCTGGAAAGGGCGCGGCTACTTCGTGAGCGTGAAGCTCTTGATCATCACCTGCCCGCCGGTCTTCCCGGTGACCCGCCAGTAGAAGGTCGTCGAGCTGGAGGCGCTTCCGAGCGCGGCGTCCTGCACCTTCCGCCACTTCTTGGCGGAGGGCTGCCACGAGGTGCCCTTGAAGAAATTCTGCGTGTCGGTGGCGCTCGTGAGGACGATGTTGCCGAAGCTGAGCGAGGTCGAGATGTCCACGCGGTACTTGTTGTCTACGCCGTTGGGGAGCCAGCTGAAAACGAGCGGGGCCACGGAGACGGTGTAGACCGGGGGCGGGTTCACGAACGCCACCTGGATGATGTTGTTCGTCTGGTTGCCGCCGTTGTCGGTGGCCACCGCGCTGATCGTGTAGACGCCGTCCTGGAACGAGGCCGAATCGGCGATGAAGGAGAGGGCCGACCCCCCGGAGGACGCGACCTTCGTCTTGTTCAGAAAGATGGAGAGGTCCGTGAGGTGATAGTCGTCGGCCGCGGATGCGGTGACGTTCAGAGGCCCCGAGATGATGGCGCCGTCTGCGGGGGTCAGGATGTCCACCACGGGGGGATCGTCGAAGCGGGACTGGTGGAAGCCCGAGCCCAGCCACTGGCCACAGGGGCCGGTGGGGCCGGCGGGCATGGCATAGCCCACCAGGGTCTGGCCGCCCGAGCCGGTCCGGAACACGCCGTAGCCCGCGCTGTTCCTGGGGGTCAGGATGAAGTTCTGGCCCGTGCCGTGGCTCGGCTGCCAGCCCTGCACGAGGCCCGTCGCCGCATCGAGCCAGGTGATGGTGCCGGTATCGTCGCACCAGAAGGCGGTGCCCCAGCCGTCGACCGCGAAGGTGGAAAGGACTTTGGGCGAGAACTTGAGGGGGTTCGTCTGGTTGGCCTCGGAGTACAGCCAGACCACGGCGCCCGACGCCAGGTCCATCGAGACGATGTCACCGCCCCCCGTCTTGGCGAAGATGACGGTGTTCCCGTAAATGACCGGCTGGGTCATCTCGGCGAGGATCACCTGGCCCTGGTCGTCGTAGGCCTCCCAGAGGATGTCCCCGCGCTGGTTATAGACGTCCACGAACCCTCCCCGCCGGATGTAGACGATGTACCCGTCGTCGGACTGGACGAGGGGGACGTTGGAGAAGTTGAAGGCGTCCTTCCGCCAGTAGGTGATCCCGTTGGCGGGGTTGATGGCGTTCAGGAAGGAGTTGCTCGCAAGGTAGATGGTGCCGTTGCGCCCGATCAGCGGAGGCCCCAGCTGGGTGTCGACGTAGGTCTTCCACATCACCTGGCCGTTGGCGGCGCTGACGCCGTAGAGGTTCCCGGTGATGTCCCCGAAGTAAAGGTACCCGTCGGAGGAGACCGCGATGTTCGTCTTGATGTTCTTCTCGAGGGTGATCTTCCAGATCATGTGGCCGTCGGTCCCGTACGCCCTCACCTGCTGGGAGGAGGTCCCCACGAAGAGCTGGTTGCCCTGCAGGGCGATGGGCACCATGGCCTGCGCCCCGAGGTCCGCCTTCCAGCGGAAGACGCCCGAGCTGTTGATGGCAGAGATCTTGTTGTCGGCGGTGGTAAAGTACACCGACCCGTCCGACCCCACAGTGGGGTCCGTGAGGATCGGGGACTGGGAGCCGAAGATCCAGAGGGTTGTTTGAGCCTGCGTGGCGATTCCGGCCAGCAAGAACATGCTCAGCAGCAAGAAGCGGCGCATGGGCACTCCTCCTCCATCTCCGTGAATATAGCACCCGGGGTCGGGCTTGGCAACCGAGAGAGCCTCGAAAACCCTTGAAATGAAAGGCTTTGGACTCTGGCCCCCCATCCGCACTCCCCGGGAAAACCCCTTTCGTTTCAACGCACTCCGGGTTACCAGCAGGACTAGGATACACCAATTCTGGAAAAAGCAATAGGGTTTGCCAGAATTGAAAGGTGGTTAGCCGGTCAAACCCGATGCATTGGGAGAAGGCCCTTCTTCTCTACCCTTTTCCCACCGCCACCTGAGCCGGACGGAGGAGCTTCCCGTCCCTGACGTAACCGGCCCTGAAGACCTTCACCACGGTACCGGGCGGGCCATCCAGGACGGCGAGGGCCTCCATGGTCTCCGGGTCGAAGGCCTGCCCCTCGGGCGCCGCCTTGACGCAGCCGTGCCGCGACAGGAAGCCCTCGGTGCGTGCCGCCACGAGCGCCAGGCCCTCGGCGACGGCCGGAGAGTCGGAAACCAGGGCCGCGGCGCGGTCGAGGTCGTCCAGGAGGGGGAGGACCTCGAGGAGGAGGTCGCGCTCTTTCGCCGCGAACTGGTGCTCCAGGTCGGCGCGGATGCGCGCCCGGGATTTCGCCGCGTCCTCCTCGAGCTCGGCGAGGCGCTGCTTCAGCGCGGCCTCGGCCCGCAGGGTCCGCTCCTCGAGTTCCTGGACGAAAGAGGGCTTGAGGTTCGGTTCGGAGGATGGCGCGGCTCCGGGTTTGCCGACGCGCCTCCGGTCCACGACCGATACGGGGATCCTCTCCCCGGCGTCGGAACGGTCCGATTCGGAAACGGGATCGCGGTGGGATTCGCGGGTCTTCATGAGATCACTCTTCCAGCAGGTTCAGGGTCACGTAGTAGGTCCAGGGCCCGCGCCCGACGCTCACGACGAGGCCCGTGGAGGCCAGGGCCGTGCGCGCCTTGGAGAGGAACTCCTGGGGGGTGTCCACCTGTTGATCCTCGACCGCGAGGACGGCGTCTCCGGGGCGGAGGCCCGCGGCTTCCGCCGGCGACCCCTTGCGCACCCCGCCGACGGCCAGCCCGCGCTGCCCCTGGGCCACCTTCAGCCCGAGGAGCTCCCAGGCCATGGCGGCCGTGAGCTGCTCGGGCATGGGCGCGGCGTCGATCGTGGTCGAGAAGGGCTTCCTGGCGCGCAGGCCGCCGAGCTCGATCCGTTGCCCGGCGGAGGCCATTGCGAGCCTGGCGTTGAGGTCGCCCGTGCCCTCCACGGGTCTGCCGTTGAGCGTGGTGACGATGTCACCCCGCTCCAGCGCGCCCGCCTGCGGGTGCGCGAAGGGGTAGACGCGGGCCACGTAGAACCCCCCGGGCGCCCCCGTCTGCTTCTTGGCGTAGTCGTTGAGGTCGAGGGCCAGGACGCCGATCCACAGCGGCCGGACCCTGCCGTAGGTCCTGAGCTGCTCCATGACCCGCTTGGCGCGGTCGATGGGGATGGCGAAGCCGATCCCCTGGGCGTCGCGGATGATGGCCGTGTTGATGCCGATGACCTGGCCGAGGATGTTGCAGAGCGCCCCGCCCGAGTTCCCCGGGTTGATGGCGGCGTCGGTCTGCAGGAAGTCCGAGTAGCGCCGGTTGCCCGAGTTGACCGTCCTCCCCGTAGCCGAGAGGATGCCCGTAGTCACCGTGTTGGAGAGGCCGAAGGGGTTGCCCACGGCGATGACCGGCTCGCCGATCATGAGATCGGCCGAGGTGCCGAGCTCGGCCGTGGGGAAGGTGCGGTCCGCATCGATCTTGAGGAGGGCGAGGTCCGACTCGGGCGCCGTGCCCACGACCCGGGCGGAGTACTGTTTCCCCGAGCTGAGCGTGACCTGGATCTTGGAGCCCCCCATGATGACGTGCTCGTTGGTGAGCACGTACCCCGCGGCGTCCACGAGGACTCCCGAGCCGAGGGAGTTCTCCTCCTGCTCGCCGGGCGTCCCCGGCATGCCGGGGAACCCGCCGAACATGTCGAAGAAGGAGCCCGCGAAGGGGTTCTGCACCCGCTGCTGGCATGAGACGTAGACCACCGCCGGGCTGAGCTTGCGGACGACCTTGACGACCTGCGTCTCTCGCGCCGACTTGTCCTGCGCGGAGGACGGCGTCCCCACCGCGAGTGCGAGCGCAGCGAGGGCAGCCAGCATGACGTCTCTACTTCGAGTCGGTCCCATAGGCACCTTCCGGAGGAATGTCTGGGGAAACTTCACGTTCGGTCTGGCTCACGCCTCCCGCCTCGCGCCTCTCGCCTTCTTCACCTCGCCCCTCGCAGCTCCATGAGTCGGGCGATCCGCTTCTCGATGGGCGGGTGCGTGGCGAAGAGATCGAAGACGCCGCCCCCCGTGAAGGGCTTGACGATGAACATGTGGGCCGTGGAGGGCGATGCCTTGAGGGGGATTCTCGCGGACATGGTCTGCAGCTTCCTCAGCGCGTCGGCCAGGCCGTAGGGGTTGCCCGCGAACTGCGCCCCGCTCTCGTCCGCGCCGTACTCCCGCGAGCGGCTGATGGCCATCTGGATGAGGAGCGCGGCGAGGGGTGCCACGATCGCCGCGATGAGCAGGGCGAGAGGGTTCGCGCCCTCCCGATCCCGGTTCCCGCCATAGCCGCTGAACATGAGCCCCCACCGGGCCATGCTCGAGACGAACATGATCGTGGAGGCGATGGAGGCCGCCACGGTCCCGATGAGGATGTCGCGGTGCTTCACGTGCGCCAGCTCGTGGCCGAGCACGCCCTTGAGCTCCTCCTCGTTCAGGAGGTCGAGCAGGCCGTCGGTGACGCACACCACGGCGTGGTGCGGGTCGCGGCCCGTGGCGAAGGCGTTGGGCGAGCTCTCGGGCGTGTGGTAGAGGGGCGGCTTGGGGATGCCCGCGGCCTGGCACAGCTCGGCCAGCACGGCGTGGACCCGGGGTGCCTCCGCCTCGGTCAAAGGCTTGGCGCCGTACGACGCGAGGACGATCTTGTCCGAAAACCAGTAGGACACGAAGTTGATGACGAGGGAGAACACCAGGGCGATGGCGACGCCCTGCCGCCCCGCCACGGCGCCGCCCACGAGCATGAGCACCGCCGCGAGCGCCACGAAGAGCATCATGGTCTTGAACCAGTTGAACATCGAATGACCTCCAGACGTCCGGTGGGAGCCGCCCGCCCCGGCGGGACACCCTGCCTCTCGCAGGCACACCCCGCGGCGTCGGGCCGCTCCCACCCCGTCCACCTAGACCATCAGTTTACCACCTCGGTGAGGGCGTCGAACTTCAGCGCCTCGCCCTCGCGCGTCGCATTCACCACCTGGCCCGGCGCGAACCGCCCCGCGAGGAGCTCCTTGGCCAGCGGGTTCTCGAGGTACTTCTGGATGGCCCGGCGCAGGGGTCTCGCGCCGTAGACCGGGTCGTACCCGACCTCCGAGAGGAAGGCCAGGGCGCCCTCGTCCACGTGCAGCTCCACGTCGCGCTCCTTGAGGCGGCGCTGGAGGACGGCGACCTGGATCTTCACGATGCCCTCGAGGTCCTCGCGGCCCAGGGAGCGGAACATCACCACCTCGTCCACGCGGTTCAGGAACTCGGGGCGGAAGGTGGCCTTGAGCTCCTCCATGACCTTCTCGCGCATGCGCTCGGGGTCCCGGTGCGCCAACTCCTGGATCCATCGGGAGCCGATGTTGCTCGTCATCACCAGGAGGGTCTGGGAGAAGTCCACCGTCCGGCCCTTGGCGTCCGTGAGGCGCCCGTCGTCCAGGACCTGGAGCAGGATGTTGAACACGTCGGGGTGCGCCTTCTCCACCTCGTCCAGGAGGATGACGCTGTAGGGCCTGCGGTGCACGGCCTCGGTGAGCTGGCCGCCCTCCTCGTGGCCCACGTAGCCGGGGGGCGCGCCCACGAGGCGCGACACGGCGTGCTTCTCCATGTACTCGCTCATGTCGAGGCGGACCATGGCGTGCTCGTCGTCGAAGAGGAACTCGGCGAGGGCCTTACACAGTTCGGTCTTACCCACGCCCGTGGGGCCCATGAAGAGGAAGGAGCCGATGGGGCGCCTGGGGTCGCTCAGGCCCGAGCGCGAGCGACGCACGGCGTCCGAGACGACCCGGAGCGCCTCGTCCTGGCCCACCACGCGGGTGCGGAGGCGGTCCTCCATGGCGAGGAGCTTGGCGCGCTCGCCCTCGAGCATGCGCGACACGGGGATGCCCGTCCACGCGGAGACCACCGCGGCGATGTCCTCCTCGTCGACCTCCTCCTTCAGGAGCGGCCGGTCCTTCTGGAGGGCCACGAGCCGCTCCTGCGCCACCTTCAGCGATTCCTCCGCCTGCGGCAGGCGGCCGTACTTGAGCTTGGCGGCCTCGTCGTAGTTGCCGATCTTCTCGGCGCGGTCCGCCTCGCCCTTCAGGTCCTCGATGTCCCTCTTGAGCTCCTGGATGCTCTTGATGGCCTCCCGCTCCGCCTGCCAGCGGGTGCGCACGACCTTGGCCTCGTCCTCCAGGCCCGAGAGCTCTTCGGCCACGGCCTCGAGGCGCGCCATAGAGGCCGCGTCCTTCTCGCGCAGGAGCGCCTGCCTCTCGATCTGGAGCGAGGCGATACGGCGCTGGAGCGTGTCCAGCTCGTAGGGCATGGAGTCCACCTGGATGCGGAGGCGCGCGGCGGCCTCGTCCACGAGGTCGATGGCCTTGTCCGGGAGGAAGCGGTCGTGGATGTAGCGGTGGCTCAGGCTCACGGCGGCCACGATGGCGCCGTCGCGGATGCGCACGCCGTGGTGGACCTCGAAGCGCTCCTTCAGGCCGCGGAGGATGGCCACGGCGTCCTCCACCGCGGGCTCGCCCACGAAGATGGGCTGGAAGCGGCGCTCGAGGGCGGGGTCCTTCTCGATATGCTTGCGGTACTCGTTGACGGTGGTGGCGCCCACGGCGTGGAGCTCGCCCCGCGCGAGGGCGGGCTTGAGGATGTTGGCCGCGTCCATGGCGCCCTCGGCGGCGCCGGCGCCCACGAGGGTGTGGAGCTCGTCGATGAAGAGGATGACCTCGCCGTCGCTGGCGGAGATCTCCTTGACCACGGCCTTGAGGCGGTCCTCGAACTCGCCGCGGAATTTGGTGCCCGCGATGAGGCTCGCTAGGTCGAGCTGGACGAGACGCTTGTCGCGGAGGGACTCGGGCACGTCGCCGTCGGCGATGCGGAGCGCCAGCCCCTCGACGATGGCGGTCTTGCCCACGCCCGGGTCGCCCACGAGGACGGGGTTGTTCTTCGTGCGCCGCGCGAGGATCTGCGTGAGGCGCCGGATCTCGGCGTCGCGCCCGATGACGGGGTCGAGCTTGCGCAGGCGCGCCATCTCCGTGAGGTCGCGCCCGTACTGCTGGAGGGCCTGGTACTTGCCCTCGGGGTTTTGGTCGGTGACGCGCTGGGACCCGCGCAGGTCCTGCAGGGCCACGAGGAGGCGGTCCCGGTCGAGGCCCGAGGCCTTCAGGGCCTTGGGCGCCGGACTGCCCGTGGCCTCGAGGAGGGCCGCGAGGATGTGCTCGGTGGACACGAAGTCGTCCTTGAAGAACTTCGACTGGCCCACGGCCGCTTCGAGGACCTGGAGCGCCTGGCGAGAGAAGGCCGGTTCGGACTCGGCGCCGCTCACCTTCGGCAAGCGGTCGAGGGCGTTGCCCAGCTGGTTGTCGAGGGGGAGTCTGTCGATCCCGAGGCGGTCCAGGACGGCGGGCACGATGCCGCCTTCCTGGTCGATAAGCGCCTTCAGCAGGTGCTCGGGAGTGATCTCGGAATGGTGCGCGGAGGCGGCGAGGGCTGTGGCCTCGCTCATGGCCTCGCGGGCTTTTTCGGTGAACTGTTCCCAACGCATCAGTGGGCCTCCTAATTGGACCAAAAATCTAAGCAAGGTCATAATATAAAGTCTTAGTGTGCTATTGTCAAGTTATTGTCGGGCAGACATCCATCGATAGGCATGGAAATCGTTAACCCCCATGTGGTAAACTGAGAATGAGGATTCTTCCATGAAGCCTTGTCGCCGGCTGCGTGACCTCGCCTCAGACTCCCGGGAGCGCTGATGGATCAGCCCGTCCAGGTGGGTCGCTATCAGGTGCAGAGGGTGCTCGGCAAGGGTGCCATGGGCGTGGTCTATCTCGCCTTCGACCCGCAGATCGGCCGCCGCGTGGCGCTCAAGACGATCAAGCCTGCGGAGGGCGCCCGGCCGGAGGAACTGGAGGAGAGCCGCGCGCGATTCCTGCGCGAGGCGCGGGCCGCCGGCAAGCTCCTGCACCCTAACATCGTGACCATCTTCGATGTCTTCGAGGACGGCGGCACCCTCTACATCGCCATGGAGTACGTGGAGGGCGTCCTCCTGGACGCCTATTGTACGCGGCGCAACCTCCTGCCCGTGGACCAGGTCGTCCACCTGGGCGTGCAGGCGCTCTCGGCCCTCGACTATGCCCATCGCGCCGGGGTCATCCACCGGGACATCAAGCCGGGAAACCTAATGGTCGTCGAGGGCCAGGCTCTCAAGGTCATGGACTTCGGTCTGGCCCGCGACTCGGGGGCCAGCATGTCCCACAGCGGGCACGTCATGGGTACGCCCCATTACATGAGCCCCGAGCAGATCCAGGGGAAGACGCTCGATGGGCGCTCGGACCTCTTCTCCGTGGGCGTGGTGCTCTACGAGATGCTCACGGGCGAGCGCCCCTTCCAGGGCGACACCATCTCCACGGTGATGTACCGCGTCCTCAACGAGGGACCGCCGCCCGTCCGGAGCCTCAACCCGAAGGTGTCCGAGGCCCTAAGCCAGGTCGTCGGGAAGGCCCTGGCGAAGCACCCGGAGGGCCGCTTCGCCTCGGCCGCCGCGCTCCGCCAGGCGCTGGCGGACCCGGAGGAGCCCGACCCAGTCCAAACCTGGGTCAACCTCGAGAGCGCGACCGTCCCGACGATCCAGCCGCACCCCGACGCGCCCTACCTCCCCCCGATCACGGCGAAGGAGCGCGCCAGCAGGCGGCACACGCTCTCGAGGAAGTACGGGCGGTTCGCCATCCTCGCGGTGCTCGTGGTGTCGGGTGTCGCCATCGGGATCAACCGGTACGAGGACTACACGGGGAAGAAGAACGCGCTGGTGACGCCGCCGCCGTCGCAGGAGGTGCTCCCCGTGGCGCTCGAGGTCGTCACCGTCCCGCCCGGGGCCCAGATCTTCCTCGATGGAACGCCGGTGGACGCGGTCACGCTGGCGCCCTCGGACACTCGCCCGCACACCGTGGAGGCCCGCCT
>JBBIUU010000087.1:0-12606 GCA_037440125.1 Acidobacteriota bacterium | reverse complement strand
GAGAGACGGGGATTCGAACCCCGGTTACCCTTTCGGGTAAACACGCTTTCCAAGCCCTCCACGAGCAGTTTAGCGCATTTTGACGAAGTTGAACATGGTCCAATGAACCCTTATCTGGCAATGGTTTGGAGCATCAAGGCACTTTAAGCGATTCGAGCGGATTTGCCGATTTTCGCCATCCGAAGTTGCACTTTAGTTGCACTGTTTTCCACAGGGTAACCCGGTCGGGGGCCTTGAGAAAGGCCCCGTATTCTTCCTCCGGGGAGAGGAAAATTCGGCCCTTCGTCTCCTCGGCGCCCATGTCCGAATCGTCCAGATGTACAAAGGTTAATCGTTGGATGAAGAGCGAGAGTGCGTCTCGCGAATTGGGTTTGGAAACCGCTCTCGGCTCCCGGAAATCCCGGCTGGCACGGTCAATCCCCGGGCCTTGGTCGGTTGACGAATGACTTGACCCATACCTTACCAAACCGCCAAACGACTTGGACCCCAGCGCGTCAGGTTGTTCAATCCGAGTAAACCCGGTAATCGGCGTCCGCCGCGATTCTCAGGCAATCTCGGTAAGCAAGGAAGACCGCCGGGAAGTCTCAGCGGGCCTTTGTGCGTCCGGGTCTCAGGACAGCCTCTGGCTGAGTGGCAAGCGTGGCAAGAGGGAGTACGGAGATACCCTTTGCCAAATCATAAGCTTGGTTCCCTGGATAGAGGACGGTGAGGCGAGTCAGCCCCAGGTCTTCCAGGGCGATCCGCATGGAGGGGGTCAGGCCGGGAGCGTCCTGGCGCTTCATCTCCACGCCGAACCGTTTCCCGTCCTTGATCAGCAACAGGTCCAACTCGGCCCCCTGGTGGGTCGCCCAGAAAAAAGCCTGGTCGGCGCTCACGACCCTAAGGACCTGCTCGAGGGCGTAGCCCTCCCAGGAGGCCCCGCACTTTGGATGAGAGAGAAGGTCCTTCTCGTTCCGTACGCCGAGCAGCTCGTGAAGCAACCCGCTGTCGCGAATGTAGACCTTGGGCGATTTGACCTGACGCTTCTTCAGGTTCTCGTGCCAGGGCTGGAGCTGGCGGACCATGAAGAGCCCCGTCAGGAGGTCCAGATAGCGGCGGACGGTGGGTTCCGTGATTCCCAGGGAACGTGCGGGCTCGGCAGCGTTCCAGACACCGCCATGGTAGTGAGCCAGCATGGTCCAGAACCTCAGGAGGGCCTGGGCCGGGATGCCGATGCCCAGCTGCGGGAGATCCCGCTCGAGGAGAGCCTGGATGAACTGTCGTCGCCAGGAGCGGCTGTCCTCCTCGGTGCGCCCCAGCAGGGAGCGCGGGAAGCCCCCTCGCCGCCAGTGCTTGGGCAATGCCTCCGGTCCCAGCTCGTCGAGGCTGAAGCCCCCCATGGTGAGGATCTCGACGCGCCCCGCGAGGGTCTCGGAGGATTGCCTCAGGAGATCCGGCGTGGCGCTGCCCAAAATCAGGAATCGGCACGGCGCCGGTCGCCGGTCGGCGAGGACGCGGAGCACGGGGAAGAGGTCCGGCCTGCGCTGGATCTCGTCGATCACCACCACGCCCCTCAGGCCGGCGAGGGCCGTCATGGGCTGCTCCAACCGGGCCACGCTGCGCGGGTCCTCCAGGTCGAAGTAGGCCGCCGAGGACGGCGGGAGGACCTCACGGGCAAGCGTCGTCTTGCCGCACTGCCTGGGTCCCACCAGCGCGGTGACCACGCTGCGCTTCATGGCACGGCGGAGCTCCTTGAGGTACCTCACCCGCTCGATCATGCCGTCATCCTACCACGAAAATCGAAAGTCAAGAGTTCCTTTTTCATGGAAGAAGCCCCGACCACTCTCCGAACGTGAAAGGCTGCGGGTCGATGAGGCCGAGCCCAAGTCAGCTGACCGTACCCCATTTGGGGTGGATCATTCCCAACATGGGAACGACAGTGCCAACCTGTCCCCAATCCCGATCCGCTCCCGGCGGCTTCCAAGCGTGCAATCTTGCATTCTGAATGCATATTTGCACGCGCAGCCTGTCCCTTGCCCTCGGGCCCGGGCAAGCTTCTCGGCCCGATTACTTGTTAAAAGAATCTGTGTGCTCCGGCCTTCCTGAGACGATTCTTATCTGCTTGTAAGGCGGTCAAGCATGGTGGAAGATGCCCTTCATCATACGCCTTCGCCCCGATGTCCGTCAGATTGCAGGATTGCTGAGGTGAGGACCAGGTCTGTGAACCAGCGGGGAGCCCGGATAGGCCGAGTCCCTTGCTGAGAGTCTTGCGAAGGCTTCGACACGAGATGAAAGCGCCGGGGGGCCCGTGGGCGCCCCCATTATGGGCAGGCCGTAAATGTCGGGCACATGCGCGGGCACCAGCACATGCCTCCTCTGCGATTTTTTGATAAAGTTTTGGCCCAGAGGGCAACCCGGTGCTGGCACGCGAAGACGAATTGCTCCCCCAGTTAAGACGCGGCGACGAAGAGGCGTTTACTGCGCTCGTAAAAGAGCTCCACGGCTCGCTTCTGCGTCTTGCGCGGACCTTTCTGAAGGACGCCGCGGTCGCGGAGGAGATGGTTCAGGAGACCTGGCTTGCCGTTCTGGAGGGGCTGGACCGGTTCGAGGGGCGCTCGTCGCTCAAGACCTGGATCTTCAGCATCCTCGCAAACAAGGCCAGGACCCGGGCGGTGCGGGACGGCCGAGAGGTTCTCTTCACAGAGATGGCGTCGGCGGAAGAGGGGGAGGAACCCGCTGTGGATCCTGCCCGGTTCAAGGCAAGCGGGTACTGGAACGAGCCGCCGCGCCCCTGGGACGACCACACGCCCGAGCGCCTGCTGGCAAACGCGGAAATGATGGTGCACCTCAAGCAGGCACTGGAAGCGCTGCCGGAAGCGCAGCGAGCCATCGTAGTGCTGCGGGACATGGAGGGCTGCTCCCCCGAGGAGGCCTGTAACATCCTGGGCGTCTCGGAGACTAACCAGCGGGTGCTGCTCCACCGGGGTCGCTCCCGCCTGCGCCGCGCGCTGGAGGGTGTGCTTTCGGCGGCGGGCAAAAAGGATTCGCCATGATGACCTGCAAAGAACTCACCGAGCTGATCACCGACTACCTTGAGGGACGTCTTTCCCTGTGGGACCGCATGATGTTCCAGATGCACCTGGGGATGTGCCGCCACTGCCGCGCGTATCTCCGCCAGATGAAGGCCACCATCCGCACCGTGGGCGCCCTGCCTCCCGAAGGACCTCCGCCCGATGTGACCGCCGAGCTTCTCGACAGGTTCAAGGACTGGAAAAAGAGCCACTGAGCCCCGCACCGCACTCAGACTTCAACAGCCCCTGCCATTCCATCCATTTGCCGCCTCGCCCGGAATCAAGAACCTGAACCTCGTGGGCTCGTTTCGGGGGCCCTCGCCCTGAGTTGATCCGACCCCCTCACTCGCCGTCCCTTGCCGCACGATCACGACACGCAAAGAAAATCCCGGCCCGCCGTGAGGCAGGCCGGGATGTCTGAGAGGAGACGAGGGCGGCGCTCAGAAGTTCGGCGTGGGGAAGCCGTTGACCTCATCGTTGTGGAACCAAATCATCTCGTTGGAGGCGTGCATGGACCCCGCCGTGTCGAATCGGCTCTCATCGGCTCTCCAGGCGTGATGCTTCCATGCCACGGAGGCGGCGAATACGGGCGCGATGCCAAACGCTCCACCGGCGTCCTTGGGAAGCGGCACCGTGGGGTATCGGAAGTTCAGCGAATCCTGGTTCGTCTCGTACGCACCCTTGAAGTCGGGAATCGCCGGCGCGGCGATCTGGAGGCCGCCGAGGTTCACCGTGCCCTCCCACCACAGGCCGAAAGTATCCTTGGCAACCGCCTGGTCGATGCGGGTGCCCAGGAAGAGCATGGCGGAATTGAAGGCCCCGGCGATCTCGCCGGCGCCCTCGATGGTGATGGTCTTGGTCCCGCGAAGCACGCCGTACTTGGCGTCGAAGCCCTTCACCAGCGCCTTGAAGGTCCTGGCGGCCTCGGTCAGGTCGCTCTCGTCGGCCGTGGTGCGTCCGGCCTCGATGAGCCCCCGGATCTTGTAGGCGCGGTCCACGGGGTTGTCGGGGTCCGTCCGGGCGAGCTTCTTGGCCCAGCGGTCGAGCGTTTCCTTGGCCTGCTGCAGCTCCTGGGAGTCGGTCGTCAAGGCGCCGTACCAAACGAGGGACTGGATGCCGAGGCTCAGCTCGTCCGTCTTCTTTGGATTTGTGGTGAGGACCTTCTGGAACTGCTGGCGGGCCAGGCTGGCGGAGAGGGTGGCCACCCCGGCGTCCTGGTAGCGGTTGGTGGTGCTGTGCGGCAGGGCGGCCGCCCCGTAGAACCCGGCCGCGTCGCTGAGCGCCGTCAGCATGGCGTAGTCTCCGAGGGTGCTGGCCTGGAAGCCGGAGGGGTTCTGCTGGAAGGCCATGATCTGCATCTTGGCCATCATGGCGATCACCATGCCCGCGAATCGCTGAGTGGCTCCGAAATCGTCCGTGGGCGTCCCGAAGTGGGCGTCCACGTGAAAGAGTTTGGCCCACTCGATCTCCTTCGTGAGCGTCCACGCGCTGGCCTCCTCTGTGACCGTGGTGTCGCCGCCCTTCCAGCGCAGGGTCTGCCAGTCCATGGGGGAGGGTGTTGCCAGATAGTGGGCATCCCCTCCGGCGTAGACCACGCTCAGGAGGGCGGGGTTCACGGGGACCATCACTGGATCGGAGGGGTTCTGGGCGACCATCTGGATCGCCATCGCCATCTGCTGCGGGTCCGGCATGAAGGTCTGGCCCAGGCCGCTCTGCATGGTCAGGGACATCATGTTGTAGCGGGAGTACCAGTAGCCTTCTTCATTGGCATTGTCCGCCGTGTACCCAGGGACCTGCCCAGTGACCGGCGCAGTGGCCTCGACCGTGGCCGGAGCCTGCGCGTCAGCGGCGAAGGCCGCTTCGGCCAAGCCGGCGGTGAGCAGGAAAGAAAGTCCCAAGGCAACCATCATCTTCGATCGCATTCGAATCCTCCTTCAGTGTGGGCGACGCTGACCGCCAGTGCCGCCCAGGAGCTGTAGTCATGCTGGAACGAGAATCGTTACAGGGATCTCGTGCGGATGTTGCCCGCTTGGCCTTCAAAAGGTGCCGATGTTCTTCGCGCCAACGCAAGACAACGGTGCCCGGCTGTTTCAGCCGGGCACCGTGCGCGAACAACGCGAGCGGTCCGATTCTTGAAAACGTGCTCGCCGTCGAATGGACGGCGCCTTCCCTCACTTCCCCGACACGCCCACCCCGCTGAACATGCCCTCGCCGATCCAGGTGCGGAACCACTTGAAGATCCTCTTCTGACCTTCCGATGATTTGAGGGCCTTCGTCGCATGGGCCACTCCCTCGCCCAGGGGCGTGCCCTCGGCAAGAGACTGGAGCAGGGTGAACTCGGCGCGCGTGAGCTCCATCCGGAACACGGTGTAGTCCCGACGCCAGACGACCACGTAGGAGGCCTTGCGCCGGGGATGAGGCGATGGGAGGTCCCGTTTGTAGGCGTCGAGGTGCTCGAGGACGGGGTGCTTCAGCTCGAGAAGGCGAAGGGAGGCCGAAGCGCGCAGCCGGGACGTGCCCCACACCTCAGGGGGGATGGCCTGGACCTGGTCCAGGCTCAGCAGGGGGGATTCCTCCTCGTCGAAGGACTGGGTGACGGCGAGCTCCAAGGCGGCCAGATCTCGTAGGAAGGCCGCGTGAGGCCTGCCGGTCTCCTCCGACAAGAACTGCGGCAGGTGGTCGCCGAGACGGTTGAGCGTGTAGCTGCGGGACGGGTACCGCTGGACGTAGTCCTTCACGAGCGCGAGAAAGGCCTCCTCGCCCAGGAAGTGCTTGAGGGCCGGATAGTCCGAGGCGAGGGCCTCCTCCATCCTGAGGAGGTACATCTCGTGGTAGATTTCCACGCGCTCCTCGGGGCTCAAGGAGTGGGACGGCTTGACGAGCTCGGCCAGGCGCGAGGAGGGGATTTCGCCTTCGGCCCCTTCGGAGGCCAGCGCCTGCCCAATGTCACCGGGATGGACGATGACCGCCTGCAACCACCGCTCGACGGTGTCCAGGGGGAAGGATTCGATCCTGAGGTTCGGGTCACGCCGCACGGGTCACCTCCCGGTCTCTCCAGACCTTCGCGTTGAGCACTTCCGCGTGGACGACCTCGAAGGGTGGGATGTCCGCGTCCCACTCCAGGAGCGTGGAGCGCAGACCCACGTGCCGGACGGTGTGGCCGAAGAGCTCCCACACCGGGTCCACGACGTGGTCCGAGTGCGTGTCGAGGATGTGCGTCCCCTTGTGCGTGTGGCCGGCCAGGTGGTGGTGGCACACGCGCTCGCCGGGGATGGCGTCCACGTAAACCTTGGGGTCGAACCCGTGGTTGAAGGCGCTCACGTAGACGTTGTTCACGTCAAACAGGAGCCCGCAGTCGGCCTCCTCCGCCATGCGCGCGATGAACTCCCACTCGGTCATCTGGGAGGGCACGAACTCCAGGTAGGTGGAGGGGTTCTCCAGAACCAGCGGCCGCTCCAGGACGTCCTGCGCGATCTTGATGCGCCGGACCACGTGGCGCAGGGTCTGCTCCGTGTAGGGCAGGGGGAGCAGGTCGTGGGTGTTCCGCCCGACGACCCCCGTCCAGCAGACGTGGTCCGAGACCCACCGCGCCCGGGTCCTCTCCGCCAGAGCCTTCACCTTCTTCAGGTAGTCGCGATTCAGTGGGTCGGTGGAGCCGATGGAGAGGGAGACCCCGTGCATCACGATGGGGTAGCGCTCGGCCACCTGGTCCAGGATGAAGAGGGGCCGCCCGCCCGTATCCAGGAAGTTCTCGGTCAGGATCTCGAAGAAGCCGATCTGCGGACGCTCGCGCAGGATGTGGGCGAAGTGGGTCGTCCTCAGTCCCACGCCCAGCCCCAGGTCCTCGAAGCCCCATCGGTTCGCGCTCATGGTCGCTCTCCTGAACTGGAACGCCGGGCCGCGGGGGAAGAACCCCGCGACCCGGCTCATTCCTTATGCCGCCTTGGGGACCTGGCAGCCGCCCTTGCCCTTGCAGGAGTTCTTGGCGAAGCAGCCGTTGTCGCCAGTCTTGCAGCCGCCCAGACCCTTGCAGGAGTTCTGGCCCTTGCAGGCGTGCTTGGCTTCGGCGCTGGCGCAGCCGCCCTTGCCCTTGCACGAGTTCTTGCCGGCGCAGCCGTTGTCTCCGGTCTTGCAGCTGCCCTTGCCCTTGCAGGCGTTGAGGCCTTTGCAGGCGTGGAGGTCCTTGGCGTCGGCCTGGGCCGTCTGCGTCTTGCCGTTACACCCGTTCTTGCCGCTACACCCGTTGTTGGAGACGCGGGGGGCCGCGGAGGCGTGGGCCTTCATGGGGGCGGCCGCCGCCAGTCCGGCGATCATGCCCGCCACCGCCGCGTTGAGAGCCACCGACCTGAGGGATCTGTTCCGGTTCATGGGTTCCTCTACTTTCTGCCGCTATCGCGGCCAATGATTGTCTCGATTCGGTCCAGGATCAGCTTCGCCGCGCTATCGTCGAACCGGCCGCTTGCCGCCAGGGCTGCGTCCGGGGGATTGGCTTTCTCCTCTCACCCAACACCGTCGTTCCTCGCTCTCTTGCAGGGTGACGTTCAGCCGAGGTGGGGGGGTGGGGCCTTGGGCAGGCCGCAGGACTCCAGCATCCGCCGAAGCCACCGGTCGAGACTCACCGGTCCCGGCCCCTGGAGCACGAGCCAGAGCAGGAAGAGCAGGAACACGAAGGACGCCACATCGGTCGGGCCCGAATCGCCTCCAGGCTTCCAGGCGGCCAGAAACGCCGTGCGATCCGCCGTAAGGATCGCCACCGTCATGCTGGCGCTCAGCATGGCCGCCGTCAGCCTCGTCATGAGGCCCGCGATGAGGAGCGGCCCGCCCACGAGCTCTAGCGTGGCCACCAGCGCCGCGTTGAAGGTCGGGAACGGTATGCCGGAGGACGCGAAAAACTGCACCGTCCGGTCGAAGTGCTGCCACTTGCCCAGGCCCGTCTGGAAATAGGCCAGGCCGATGACGATCCTTGTCGCCAGCGGAGCGAGGAATGCTAAGCGGTTGGTGAGGCTCAGCCCCCTCTGCGCTGCCTTGGTCATCGTCTTGGTGAGGTCCATCGTCGTCTCCCGTATCGTCGTCCCGTGGCCGGTTCAACGCCCGACCCAGCCGGTCCTGCCAGGTAGTCCGACGAGGGGAGGATTTGTTACAGCCAGAGTTTTCCCTCGCAGGCCCGACATCCAATACCCTAGAAAACACTCAATTCCAGCGGTGAGGGCTCCACGTGGAATTCCGAAAGGCGGGACGGGGGAAAAGGCCGGGGCAGGGATTCACCCGAAGGGCGCGACCGGGAGCGCCAGCGCTCAATGTCACCGCAGCGCTTGGGTCATGCGCATCCGCCGGCCCCGATTCTGGTCACGTCATTCACGCGGGAGAGTTGATAGAATTGAACAGAGGAAGATCTGCCGACGCCCGCACCACAGGTGACTTCGCTTTGAAAGGGAGGATGGAATGAAATCCTATCTCATCATCCTGAACGACGCGCCGTATGGGAACGAGCGATCCTACAACGGCCTGAGACTCGCCATGAGCCTCCAGAAGAAAGGAGCGGCCGTGAGGCTGTTCTTCATGGGTGACGCGGTCACCTGCGCCAAGAAGAATCAGAAGACACCCAACGGCTTCTACAACGTGGAGCGCATGGTCGCTTCGGTGGCGCGTCAGGGCGCCGCGGCCACCTGAACGTCGTGCTCAGAGGCCCGCGGGTTCGGGCCTGAGGAGATGATCGAAGGCGTTCGGCGAGGTTCCATGGACCTGCTCGGCGACTGGACGCTCGAAGCCGACCAGGTGCTCGTGTTCTGAGGAAGAAACTAGGCCCATGGGTCATTGGGTTTCTTAAGTGAGCTAGGCCCTGGGGCCGCTCCTTTCGTTTGACCTGGACCACCTTAGAGCCTTGTTCTTTCGGGAAGGCATGGGCGGGCGGCGGCCCCTCCCGTCACCGTGAGCTGAGAGTTCCCGGATCGAAGGGGTCACCACAGCGGACGGCGCCGCGATTCTAGGGCCCATCTGAAAGGCAGGCTCGCAAGTAATGCACAAGCGCCAAACGCGTGTGTAGTGATTTGGAAGTTGCACCAGGAGCGTGTTTACTATCTTGGTGGGTGATAGCCCGAAAATCGAGTGTGGATAAGCTTTCTGTGAATTCCACAGAGCTGCCGGGGAGGCACTTTTCCACATTCGAAGTTGCGATTAAGTTGCATCGCCCTTCGCAAAAACCAACCGAAAATCATGAGGGGGAGTGGGTGTAACTAGCTGAAAATATTGGCGGAGAGACGGGGATTCGAACCCCGGTAGCGGTTTCCCGCTAACACGCTTTCCAAGGCCACAGAGGACATTTTAACGCGGCTAACGGGAGTTGAACAGAGTCGGACAAACCTTAATCTGGCAATGGTTTGGAGCATCGGGGCTCTTTAATGGATTTGCCAGGTTTGGTCGCCAATCGTCATTCAAAGTTGCGATTTAGTTGCGATTTTCTCCCGAGGGCACGTGAGAATTCTGGGGCGATGACCGCCCCAATCTGGACCCTGAACCAGGGCGAAGTCAGGCCGACTTGCAGGGGCCTCGCGCCGGACCTATATTTTGGTGAAAGATAACGATAATTGTTATCGTTATATCGTCATCGAGGTGCGGAGCGGATGGGAAGGCCCCTTCAGTACAGAGACGCCGTACTGGACCTGCTGAGCGAGCACCCCATCCATCCCAGCGTGGACTGGATCCACGGGCGCCTCAGGCGGCGGTCTCCCAAGGTGAGCCTGGCCACGGTGTATCGCACGCTCCGCGCCCTGGTCGCGGAGGGCGTGCTCTGCGAACTCCCTTTCGGGACGAGCGAGAGCCGTTTCGGCCTTTCGAGGGAGCAGAAGCACTACCACTTCATCTGCAATGTCTGCCACAGGATCCTCGACCTTCCCGTCCCCATACAGGAGGGACTAGAGCGGTCCGTGCAGGCGGACACGGGCCACCAAGTCACACGGCATACGGTGGAGTTCTATGGAAGGTGCAAGGACTGCATCGCCAAAGGGATGGAAGAAATGGCCGGGAAGCCTGCCCCACAGAAGCGCACGGGCCGCAAGGCTCGGCTCCCAAGAAGCGAAAGGAGCGGAAGCCATGAATGAAGAGAGCAGATGTCCGGTAACAGGTGCGGCGCACGCCCACGCGCCGGGAAGCGGCACGTCGAACTGGGACTGGTGGCCGAACCAGCTACGGCTCGACCTCCTGCACCAGCACTCCTCCAAATCCAACCCGATGGGTGAGGGTTTCAACTACACCAAGGAGTTCGCGAGCCTCAACTTGGCGGCCTTGAAGAAGGACCTGCGCGCGCTGATGACCCAGTCCCAGGACTGGTGGCCCGCGGACTTCGGGCACTACGGCCCCCTGTTCATCCGCATGGCGTGGCACAGCGCCGGGACCTACCGAACCGGCGACGGCCGCGGCGGGGCCGGGGGCGGCAACCAGAGGTTCCCCCCCCTCAACAGCTGGCCCGACAACGTCAACCTGGACAAGGCGCGCCGGTTGCTCTGGCCCATCAAGCAGAAGTACGGCCGGAAGATCTCGTGGGCCGACCTGATGATCCTCGCCGGGAACGTCGCACTCGAGTCCATGGGGTTCAAGACCTTCGGCTTCGCCGGCGGGCGCGAGGACCTCTGGGAGCCGGAGCAGGACATCTACTGGGGCTCCGAGGACAAGTGGCTGGGCGACAAGCGCTACTCGGGCGAACGGGATCTCGACAACCCGCTGGCCGCCGTGCAGATGGGCCTCATCTACGTGAACCCCGAGGGCCCCGGCGGCAACCCGGACCCGCTCGCCGCCGCCAAGGACATCCGGGAGACCTTCGCGCGGATGGCCATGAACGACGAGGAGACCGTCGCGCTCATTGCCGGCGGGCACACCTTCGGCAAGACCCACGGCGCCGGGCCGGCGACCCACGTGGGCCCCGAACCCGAAGCCGCGCCCATTGAGGAACAGGGCCTCGGTTGGAAGAGCGACTTCCGCACGGGCAAGGGCGGCGACGCCATCACCAGCGGCCTGGAGGTCATCTGGACCACCACGCCCACGAAATGGAGCAACAACCTTTTCTGGAACCTCTTCGGATACGAGTGGGAGTTGACCAAGAGTCCGGCCGGCGCGCACCAGTGGAAGCCGAAGGGCGGAGCGGGCGCGGGGACCGTGCCCGATGCCCACGACCCCTGCAAGCGCCACGCCCCGACCATGTTGACCACGGACCTCTCCCTGAGGTTCGACCCGGCCTACGAGAAGATCTCGCGGCGCTTCATGGAGGATCCGGACGCGTTCGCCGACGCCTTCGCCCGGGCCTGGTTCAAGCTGACCCACCGGGACATGGGCCCGCGCGCGCGATACCTCGGCCCCGAGGTGCCCTCCGAGGAGCTCCTCTGGCAGGACCCCATCCCGGCCGTCAACCACAAGCTGATTGACGCGAAGGACGTCGCCCTGCTCAAGGGCAAGATCCTGGCCTCGGGCCTCTCCGTCTCGGAGCTGGTGTCAACGGCCTGGGCCTCGGCCTCCACCTTCCGCGGCTCCGACAAGCGAGGAGGCGCCAACGGCGCCCGCATTCGGCTGGCGCCACAGAAGGACTGGGAGGTCAACCAGCCCAAGCAGCTCGCGAAGGTGCTCAAGAAGCTGGAAAGTGTCCAGAGGGCATTTAATGAGGCGCAGAAAACCCGCAAGAGGGTCTCGCTGGCCGACCTCATCGTCCTGGGGGGGTGCGCGGCCATCGAGCAGGCGGCGAAGAAAGCCGGGCACAAGGTCGCCGTCCCCTTCGCACCGGGTCGCATGGACGCGTCGCAGGAGCAGACCGACGCGGCCTCCTTCGCCGTCCTCGAGCCGGTGGCCGACGGGTTCCGCAACTACCTCAAGGGTAGGTTCTCGGTCTCGGCCGAGGAATTGCTCGTGGACCGGGCGCAGCTGCTGACGCTGACGGCGCCTGAGATGACCGTCCTGATCGGCGGTATGCGCGTGCTGGAGACCAACTTCGGAAAAACCAAGCACGGCGTCTTCACGAAACGGCGGGGGGCGCTGACCAACGACTTTTTCGGGAACCTGCTCGACGTGGGCACGGAGTGGAAGGCGGTTTCGGACGCCAAGGACGTGTTCGAAGGCCGCGATCGCAGGACGGGCAAGACGAAGTGGACCTCCACGCGGGTGGACCTGGTCTTCGGGTCCAACTCCCAGCTGAGGGCCATTGCGGAGGCCTACGGATGCAAGGACTCCCAGGAGAAGTTCGTCCACGACTTCGCGGCGGCTTGGACCAAGGTCATGAACCTCGACCGATTTGACCTTGCCAGGTCTTCGCACCGAAGAGCCCGGTAGCGCCTGGAGTCTCTCTAAGCCGCCGATTTCCTCAACCCTCCGGGATGCCGACGAAAAGGGGCCCCTGCCGCAAGGCAGGGGCCCCGTACTCCTTGGCGGAAGGGTAGCCCAGGGGCGCCGAGATCCCATCCCCCTTCCTAGACGATCTTCACCTTCTCGCTCACGGTGCGGAAGAACGCTGGCGACCAAACCGCGAGGGAATCGGGATCCGTGACGAAGGGTGCGACCTCCTTCCTGGCGCCCTCCA
>JBBIUU010000086.1:0-12750 GCA_037440125.1 Acidobacteriota bacterium | reverse complement strand
CGAGATCGCTCTCCTGAACTCGTTCCTGGAAGAACCCGAGACCGGAGAGGCCTAGTCCGCCTCCTCGCCGAGCAGGCGGGACACGACGCCGTCGAAGGCGGCGCCGTCGGTGTGTCCGGGGTGAAGTTCCTCCACCCCGAGGCCGAGCGACGGCAGGACGCCCTTCGCATAGGACCTCACCACTTCGTTGGCGGCGGGATGCGCCAGCGCGGCCCGCAGGACCTCCCGCCCCACCGTCTCCCCCACCACCGAGGCCAGCCCCACGGCGGCGCACAGCGCGTTCTCCGTCTCCCCGTTGCGCCGCGCCTTGTCGAGGATCTCGAGGAACCTCGCGCCGCCCTCCTCGGGCGCGCCGAGGTCGCCCTGGGCGAAGGCGAGGTTGATCTGCGCACGCACCGCCGTGGCGTGCAGACCGATGGCTTCCGCGAGTGCGAGGGCCTCCGCGAACCGGTCCCGGGCCTCCGCCGCCTCGCCCCGGTCTCTCAGGACCTCGCCCAGGCCGTTGATGGCCTCCGCGAGGCGGTCCCGGGCGCCCTCCTCCATGGCCGCGGCTTGGCACTCCTCGAGCCAGGCCCCCGCGCCCTCCAGGTCGCCCTCCACCCGCGCCAGCACGCCGAGGCGGAGAAGGCACGAGGTGACCAGGGACGGGTCGCCCAGCGCCCTCGCGAGCTCCAGCGCCGCCTCCAGGTGGTCCTTCGCGTCCGGCAGGTCCCCCTCGCGCCAGGCCACCTCGCCGAGCCCCTGGAGCGCCCTCGCCTGGACCCACTCGTCCTCCACGTCCGCGACCTCGAGGCTCTCCTCGAACCGCCGCTCCGCCGCCCGCGTGTCGCCCCGCCAGAGGGCGGCCTGAGCCATGGCGTTCAGGGCGTCGGCCTGTCCGCGCGCGTCGCCCGTGTCGCGGGCCATGCGCCCGGCCTCCTCGAGACGGAGCTCCGCCTCCTGGTACTCGCCGAGGTGGGCGAGCGCCTCCGCCAGGTGGATCCTCACGGAGGACTCCCCCACGGCCGCGGGACCGGAGAGCGAACAGGCGCGCTCGAGCAGGCGCCGGGCGTCCTCGAAGGCGCTCACGGCGAGGGCGTACTCCCCGGCGCGGGCGTAGAAGCGGGCGGCTTCCTGCGTCTCGCCCGCCTCCTCCAGGTGCTCGCCGATGGAGGCGGCCCGGTCGCTCGGACGGTCCGAGCCCCGCTCCGCGAGCCAGTGCCCCGCGAGGGAGTGGTAGGCCCTGAGGAGCTTCCTCGGGATCGTCTCGAGCACCACCTCCCGCAGGAGGGCGCTGCCGAAGCAGAACTCCTGCGCGCCCACCACGGAGGAGGAGCTCCGGACCTCCACGAGGGCCCGGTCCGCGAGGCTCCGGAGGACGCTTCGCGGATCTTGGAGCGCCAGGCCGTCGGCGGGCTCGAGCGCCGCCACGGCGTCATCCCAGAAGGCCCGACCGAGGACCGCCGCGCGCTGCAGGGCCACCCGCTCCTCCTGCCCGAGGGCGTCGATGCGCGCCTGGAGGATCCCCGTCAGGCTCGCGGGCACCCGCAGGTGGCGGAGCCTCTCGAGGTAGACGGTGGCGCCCGTCCCGCCGCGGACCAGCACGCCCTCGTCCCAGAGGATCTGGATGAGCTCCTCCGTGTAGAGGGGGCTGCCCTCGGCGCGGTCCACGACAAACTCGACGAGCTCCTCGGGCACCGGCCTGACCTCGGCCAGCAGCTCCCGGACGAAGGCCTCGGACTGCCGGCGGGACAGGGGCTCAAGGTCCACGCGCTCGAACCCGGGACTGCTCTGGCCCCAGTCGGGCAGCCGCTCGAAGAGGTCGGGCCTCGTCGTGCCGAGCACGAGGAGGGGCAGGTGAGGGTGCTCCCACGACAGTCGGTCCAGGAGCCCCAGGGAGGGTCCGTCCGCGCGGTGCAGGTCCGCGAGGAAGAGGACCACCACGCCCTTGCGCCCGAGCCCCTCCAGGTAGCGCGCGAGGTGGAGGGCGATGCGCTGCTGGCGCGCTTCGGCGCCCGTGCCCGGTGCGGCGCCGGGGGCTCCCTCGTCCTCCTCCTCCCCGCCCGACATCTGCGCGAGAACCGCGGTGGTCTCAGAGGGGTCGAAGGAGCTGCCCTCCAACGCCTCCGCCACGCTCCGCCCGAGCGCTCCGGCGCCCTCCTCTCCCACCCCAGCGGAGAGGAGCTCCGCGATGAGCCTGTACGGGCGGAGCGACGTGGAAGACGTGGCCCGGGCGGTCATGAGGCGGTAGGGTAGGTGCTCCTTCGAGAGCCAGCGGACGAAGTCGGCCACGAGCCGGGCTTTCCCGAGGCCCGGGCGGGCGGTGAGCGCGAGGAGGCGCGTCCTGCCCTCGCGGCCCGCCGAGAGGAAGGCCTGCCGCATCCGCTCGAGCTCCCGCCCCCGGTAGACGGTGCGGGAGCCGCTATCGGAGGCGTCGCCGGAGTCCCGGCCCAGGACGGAGGGCTGGTAGGATTTCACCAGGAAAGCCTCCGTGGCGGGCTGGCGCTCGGAGGCGGGGAGCTTGATGCCCGGCTCGGCGTCCACGGTGTAGCGCACGAGCCGGTAGGTCTCGCTCGAGAGGAGGACGGCTCCCGGGGGCGCCGCGCGCTCCACCCGCCTCGCCGCGACCACGGCCTCCCCCGAGGCCCCGATCCGCCCGGACCCCGGAACGGGCGCGAGGAGGACGCGCCCTGTGGTGACGCCCACCTGCATGGGCGGCGGGCCCGTCTTCACCGGGCCGAGGGACCGCACGGCCTCCATCATCTCGAGGGCCGCGCGCACGGCGTGTTCGGGATCGTCTTCCCGGCCGCGCTCCGCGCCCCACAGCGCGAGCAGGGTCTCCGCGGTGCGCTGTTCCACGCGCCCGCCCGCGGCTTCCACCACGCGCTCGAGGGCGGTCAGGACGCGCTCCATCGCCGCGGCGGCGCCCTCGGGGTCCTCCTCCGCGAGGAGGGCGGCGCACTCGGACAGGTTCGCGTAGATGGCGGTGACGAGGCGGTGGCGCTCGCTCGGCGTCGCGCGGGAGCCTCCCGCGGATCCGGGGGTCCGGTCCGCGCGGGAGTCCGAGATCGTGGCGTCCATGCTCGCCTGCCTGAGCGCCCTCGCGCGGCCGGCCGAGTCGCGCACGGCGTCGCGCAGCGAGCCCGGCGCCGCGGCGATCGTCTGGCCCGCGAGGTGTCGCACCTCGGCGCTGAGCTCGAGGGCGCTGCCGTAGCGGTCCTCGGGGCGCTTGGCGAGCGCCCGCCGGAAGAGCGCATCGAGCGCGGCGGGCAACTGGGGGTCGCGCGCGGTGGCGCTGGGGACGGGCCGGCTCACGTGGGCCATGGCCACCTCCACCGGGCTGTCGCCGGGGAAGGGCAGGGTACCCGTCACCATCTCGAACAGGAGGACGCCGAGGGCGTAGAGGTCCGCACGCCGGTCCACGGTGCCCGTCCCCACGGCCTGCTCGGGGGCCATGTAGGAAGGCGTCCCGAGGATCGTACCGGGCAGCGTGAGGGCGCCCTCGCCCTCGCGGTCGGGGAGCGCCACGCGCGCCAGTCCGAAATCCGCGAGGAAGGCGTTTCCCTCGGCGTCCAGCATGACGTTGCTGGGCTTGATGTCCCGGTGCACCACGCCCTGCCGGTGGGCGTAGTCGAGGGCCGAGGCTACCTGGTCGAGCAGGTGGGCGGCCTCCCCGAGGCGGAGGCGCCCCTGCCGCAGCAGGTCCTTCAGCGTGCCGCTCTCGACATAGCGCATGGCGATGTAGGGCGGGTCGTGCGCGCCGTCGAAATCGTAGACGGGGAGCAGGTGAGGGTGCTCGAGGCGTGCGATGAGGCGGGCCTCGCGCTGGAACCGGGCGAGGGCGTCGGGGTCCCCGGCGAAGGACTGCCGGAGGATCTTGAGGGCGACGACGCGGTCCATGCCGGCGTGACGGGCGCGGTAGACCGTGGCCATGCCGCCCCGTCCCACTTCCTCGAGGACCTCGTACACGCCGAGCGTCGTGCCGATCATGTCGCCGTCCCAAGCCTGTTCTGGGTTCACTCTACCACAGGCGCAAGGGTGGAAATCGGGGCTACGGGGCGAGCGCGGCACCCGTCTGGCGCGCCACGAGGGCGAACCCGCGCGCCGAAGCCTCCTTCTTCAAGGCCTCGAGGGTGGCACGGCCCTCCGCCCGCCGGCCGGCGGCGAGCTCCAGCTCGCCGAGCGCGAGCCTGGCGCGCAGCGCGAGGTCCTGCCGGCCCGCCCGGCCCGAAGCGTCGAGGATCGAGTCCATCGCCTTCCTCGCACCCGCGACATCACCCGAAGCGCCCCGGGCCCTCGCGGCGGTGAGCGCCACCGCGAGCTGGAGCGGGCGGTCCTCGTTCCCACGGGAAAGGGCCTCCGCCTTCCGCGCGGCCGCCAGGGCGCCGGCGGGGTCCTTCCGGGCCAGTCTCGCCCGCGCCACGAGGTCCCATGCGAGCGCCCGCTCGTCCTCGAGGCCGTCGGTCTCGAAGCCCTTGAGGAGCGCGAGCGCGGAGGCTTCCGACTTCTCCGCCCCTCCCCGCTGGAGATCGACGTTCGCCAGGGCGAGACGGCTCTCCCCCGCGGCGGACACCTCCCCGAGCTTCTCGCGGAGCGCCAGCGCCTCACCGTGCAGCCGGGCGGCCTCGTCGAGCATGTCCTGGGCCACGCGGACCTCGCCCAGGCCGTAAAGCGCGTAGGCCTCGCCGCTCCTCTCCCCCGTCTCGCGGAAGAGCGCGAGGGAGTCTCCGTAGTGGGCCGAAGCGAGCGCGATGTCGCCCTCCCCCAGGCCGATTTCGCCGAGGGCGCAGAGGGCGTAGGCCTGGGCGCTCTTGTCGCCCACCTCCCGCGCGAGCGCGAGCGCCTCCTCATGGCGGCGCCTGGCCCCGGCCGAGTCCCCCTGCAGGAGGAGCACGTTCGCGAGGTTGCTCGAAGCCCGGCAGGCGCCGGCCGCGTCGTCGGTCTCCTTCAGCACGCGGAGGCACTCCTCGTAGCTCGCCGCGGCGCTCTTCAGGTCGCCCTCCGCGTAGGCGGCGTTGGCGAGGGCGTTGAGCATCATGGCCGCACCGCGCTGGTTCCCAAGGCTGCGGTAGGTCCTGAGGAGCTTGGCCGCGAGCGCCTGCGCCCCCTTCACGTCGCCCTGGGCCGAGAGCACGTAGACCGTGACGCGCTCCGCGTCCGCCGCGCCGTAGGGATCTCCCGCGGCCTCGTAGGCCCGCCGGGCCTCGTCCGCCGCGGCGAGCGCCCGGGCCGAGTCGCCGAGCTTGCGCCACGCCTGCGCCTCGAAGGTCTTCGCCCTCGCCACGACGAGCCGTGCGCCCAGGCGGCCGGCCGCGGCGGCGGATCTCGCCGCGGCCTCCTGCATCCCCTTCCAGTCGGAGAGCGCCTGGGCGGCCTCGGCGGCGGCGATGTCGACGCGGGGGTCGCCGGCGGCCGGAGCCGGGAGGGACCGGAGCTCCGCCACCGTGCCCAGGGCGTCCTTGCCCCGCCCCGCGCGCGACTGGGCGTGCGCCAGGAGGAGGCCGTACTCGAGGTTGTCGGGGAAGAACCCCCAGAGCGCGCGGTAGAGATCGAGGGCCTTGTCCCACTCGCCGGCGGTCTCGCGGTACCTCGCCTCCACGACCATGCGCTGCTCCTTGGGCAGCGAGGCCGACCGGTCGAAGGCGGCCTTGGCCTCCTGGAGCGCCCGGGCGTCGTAGCCGAGGTCGGTCCAGGCCTGGGCCAGCGCCGAGTGGGCCAGCGAGAAGGCCGGATCCACCGCGATGGTGCCCTGGAAGAGGCGCACCGCGTCGTTCACCTCGAGGCGGCGCAGCCGCGACAGCCCTTCGGCGTAGAGGCGGGCGGCCCTCGGGTCCGCCGGCGCGGCGGCTTGCGCGGCCGCCGCCTCGACGGGCGTCACGGGTCCCACGCCGAGCTTCCCGCGCAGGGCGGCGCCGGCGTCCGCCGCCATCTCGAACAGGCGCGACTCGGTGCCGCTCTCGGCGATCGACGCCAGGGTCTCCCCCGCCCCCGCGTCCTGGAGGCGGAGGTCGAGGCGGATGCTGGACCCGCCCCCCCCGCCCAGCGCCACGTAGGACCCGAGGACGACGAAATCGGCTCCCAGGTTCGCCCTCACCCGCGCCAGCGTGTCGGGCGCGAGCGTCTCCACATCGGAGAGGCCCAGGTCTCGCTTCATACGCGACACCGTCTCCCCGGGAACGATCCGGAGGTGCTCGCCTGCGGCGAGCTCCGTGGACAGCATCTCCTCGAGGGCCGTCGAGAGCCAGGCGTCCTCCGGCTTGCCCGAGAGGTTCTTGAAGCCGAGCACGGCGACCGAGCGCCGGGGCGTCTTCGCGGCCGTGACGGCATGCCCCGCCGGGGCATGGGGGCGACCCTTCATGAGGTAGGCGGTGAGGAGGCCCGACCCCAGGACGGCCGCCGCGACGACCGCGCCGATGCCCAAGGTCAGCCGCCTGCGCGACGCGGTTCCCGCGGCCTCGTCGAGCGCAGCGAGGAGCAGCGCCCCCTCGGCGTAGCGTCGGGAGGCCTCGCTCTGCAGGCAGCGCACGACCACCGGCTCCCAGCGCCGCCCGAGCCGCGCGCCGCGGAGGTCCGGGGCCGTGTCCCCGCGCTTGAGCCGGTCCATGGCCGTGGCGAGGGACCCGTCGCCCGAGAAGGGACGCCGCCCCAGGAGGACCTCGCACATGACCACCCCGAAGGCGTAGACGTCGGTGGCCGGGGTGACGCGTCCGCCCTGCAGCTGCTCGGGAGCCATGTAGGCGGGCGTCCCCACGATATCGCCCGACGCCGCCGTGTCCCCGGTGGAGCCGGAGCGCGCCAGGCCGAAGTCGGTGACCACGGCGCGGTATCCGTCACCCGTGGGCTCGAGCACCACGTTGCCGGCCTTGAAGTCGCGGTGGATGACGCCCGCGCCGTGGGCCGCGGCGAGCGCCTCGGCCATCTGCCGGAAGATGGGCATGGCCCTGGACGGAGGGATGGGGCCTTCGCGCCTCAGGAGGTCCGAGAGGTTCTCGCCCTCGAGGAACTCCATGGTCAGGAAGGCCACGCCCGGGCCCTGAGGCTTCGACGGCGCGGGGGACGACTCGAGGTGCCACCCCACGTCGAAGATGCGGCACACGTTCCGGTGCGTGACCTTCCGGGCGAGAGCGATCTCCTGCTTGAAGTGCTCGAGGGCGCCGGGGGTGTCGGCGATGCGGGGGCGCAGCGTCTTGAGCGCGACGCGCGCGCCGAGCTCCAGGTCCTCCGCCTCGTAGACCTCGCCCATGCCCCCCGCGGCGATGAAGCGCCGGATGCGGTACCGCCCGGCCACGAGGGTTCCCGAGGAGAAGACGAGGGGGGCGCCGCCCGGGCCGGGCTCGGTGCCCGCGGGCAGGCCGGCCGTGGGTGCGGAGGAGTGGGGTGCGGCCCCGGGGAGCGAGGCCGTGGGTTGGTTGTCGGGACCCTTGGGTCCACGGTCGTTCAACGGGCCTCCTCCCGGTTCGATCCCCCCGACGATTATGCTACACCCCTCGGGGAATCCCTATGGGGGCGGGAAAGAGAATGCGGAATGCGGAAGGAAGGCGTGAGGCGTGAGGCGTGAGGCGGGAGGCGTGAGGCGGGAGGCGTGAGGCGCGAGACGTGAGATGTGAGACGTGAGATGTGAGACGGGAGACGCGAGACGGGAGACGCGAGACGGGAGACGCGAGACGGGAGAAGGGAAAGGCAAATCATCCGTCACCAAACATTAGTCCCACAGATTCCCAGCCCCTTGCTCACCTGGTTACGCGTCCCTTCCCCGCGCATTACAGCATGCCGCCCGGATCGGTCCAAGATTCAGTTCTCGCGCAGCGTAAAGCACTATGCCGCGCGGATTGGCTCAATATTCAGTCCCTGCGAGGCTTGAATAATCATGCCGCCCGGATTGGCCCGGATGCGCGAAAGCCGATGCGCCCGCACCGCAGGTGTACTTGGAAGGTACATTGAGGATGCGGGCGCAGAAGGCTGACAAAGCAGGCGGGCCGAGACTGGCGGCCTAAGATTTCAAAACCTACAGCTCTTTAGCGTCCTGCTTCACGCCCGCCGGATACTCCCCCGTGAAACACGCGTAGCAGAAGTCCTCGGGCTTCCCCACGGAGCGCCGCAGGCCCTCGAGGCTGAGGTACCTGAGCGAGTCGGCCTCGAGGAGGCGCGCCACGTCCTCCACGGCGCGCTCGCTGGCCACGAGCTTGCTGCGCTCGGGCGTGTCGATGCCGTAGTAGCAGGCGTGGCGGATGGGCGGCGAGCCGATGCGGAGGTGCACCTCGCGGGCGCCGTTCTCGCGCATCATGCGCACGAGCTTGCGGATGGTGGTGCCGCGGACGATGGAGTCGTCCACGACGAAGACGCGCTTGCCCACGAAGAAGCCGGGGAGCGGGTTGAACTTGAGCCGCACGCTCTCGTCGCGCACGTGCTGCTCGGGCGCGATGAAGGTGCGGCCCACGTAGTGGTTGCGCACGAGGCCGAAGGCCACGGGCAGATTGCGCGCGTTGGCGTAGGCCAGCCCGATGTAGTTCGCCGAATCGGGGATGGGCACCACCACGTCCCCCGGGGTCTCGTCGCCGTCCGCGAGGGCCTCGCCGATGGCGCGGCGCACATCGAAGACGCGCTCCTCGAACATGAGGCTGTCGGGCCGGGCGAAGTAGATGTACTCGAAGATGCAGTGGTGCGGCTTCTCGACGGGGACTCCCTGGCTCTGCTGGAACCCGTCGTCGCCCCATCGCAAAATGCCGCCGGGTGGCACTTCGCCGCCGTAGTCGGCGCGGAGGATGTCCAGCCCCACGGTCTCGGAGACCACCACGGCGGCGCCGTCGAGGGTGCCGTAGCTCATGGGCCTCAGGCCGTGAGGGTCCCTGAAGGCGTAGAGGTGCGTGGGGGTGAGGAGGACCGTCGAGTAGGCGCCCTTGCCCTCCCGCATCCAGCGGGCGATGGCGGCCTTGAGCCCCATGCCGTCGTCGAAAGCCCAGATGCCTATGCACTTGGCGATGACCTCGGCGTCGTTCGTCCCCTCCAGCGCATAGCCGCGGCGCACGATCTCCTCCGAGAGCTCGGGGAGGTTGGTGATGTCGCCGTTGCTGGAGAGCGCGAAGAGGGCCTGGCCGTCCCGCTCGAACACGTGCGGCTGGGCGTTTTCGCACGTGGCGCGCCCCTGCGTGGGGTACCTCACGTGGCCGATGGCGGCTCGTCCAGGCAGGCCGGAGATCACGGAGGCCGTGAGCGCCTCGCGCACCAGCCCGAGGCCCCGGAAGCGGTGCACCCCCGCCTCGCCCGCGCTCGCCACGCCGCACGAGTCCTGCCCGCGGTGCTGCTGGGCGAAGAGCGCCTCCGTCACCGCCGCCGCCGCGTCATCGAGTCCGAAGAGTCCGGCGATCCCGCACATGAGCGGCGGATTATAGCACGGGTCCGCGGCCCGTGCAGGGAGGAGCCGCGGGCGCTCCTGGCCCGGCGGGTGTTTGACGGGCACAGGGGCCGGCGATAGCCTGTAGAGGTCGCGGAGCCGGGCACCGCGGCCGGGGAGGGCTCGATGGATCGGGAGGAGCTTTCTGACCCAGGGACCGGCGGCGGGGAGCACCCCCCAGCCGGGGACACGCTGAGGACCATTCTCTCCATGCCCGCGGTGCGCTACCCCGCGGCGGTGGCCGCCGTCCTGGTAGCCGCCTACTGCGCCGTGGCCCTCCGCGACGAGCGCTGGCTCCGCCTGACCCTCAGCGCCATCGTCCTCCTCTTCCTGGCCACCCTGGCATCGGGCGTCCTCTCACGGCTCACCGACGCGGGAAAGCCTCCGGCCGAGAAGGCCATCGCCCCACCGGACCTCCCGGCCCCCGCCTGGGTGGCCGAGAAGCAGCCGGCCTGGGGGCCCCAGGCCAGGAAGATCGAGCGGGACAAAGCCCTCTACGTCGTCGGAGCGATCCTGCGGCGGCGAGGCGAGCGCAGCGGATCCTCCCGGGAGATCTGGGAGACGGAGATCGCCGAGTTCGAGGCCTACCTCGCCGAGCGGTTCACGCAGATCGGGAAGACGCCGCCGGCCGACCTCCGCGCCAAGATCCTCCTCGCCGACCGCGACGCCGCAAGCCACGGCGACTACCGCGAGGGCCTCGCGGGACAGTTCGCGAGAATCCTGGAAGGGTAGAGGACGTCAGACGTGAGACGTTAGACGTCAGATGTCAGACGTGAGATGTGAGATGTGAAACGCGAGGCGTGAAGCGCGGGCGACCAGACACCAATCATCAAAGTTAGGCCACTCGATTTCCTGCTCCCCTACTCCCCTACTCCCGCCCCTTGCCCCCCGGCAGCTTGGGCTTGCCGAGGGAGAAGCGCTCTCCGAGCCCCGCGTAGTTGGGCGTGTCCACGCCGCCCCCGACGAGGCGCGCGAGAGGCTCCCACCGGTCGCCGCGGGCGCAGTCCAGGGCCTCGTCCCAGAGGCTCTCCCGGGCGTGCACCAGGAGGACGTCGAGGAAAAGAATGTCTGAGGTGGGCACGAGCGCCACTTCCTGCCGCAGTCGGCACTCGAGGGCCACGGGCGCGCCGACGAGGCGCGGCACGGCCACGACCAGCGAAGGCACGGTCGCAAGCCCGAGACGCTCGGCCTCGCTCTCCTCAGGCGGGACCTCTTCGCCCGAGGCGTGGAGCGCCTCGAGGAGGGGCAGGTCCGCGAGGTGCACGACGGCCTCCTTGCGCGCGCGGAGGTTGGCCTGCGTGTCCTTGGGCGAGCCGTCCCTCCGGTGGGAGAGGTTCAGCGCGAGGGCCGGCGGGTCGAAGATCCCCATGAAGCTGGAGAAGGGCGCGAGGTTCACCTGCCCGCGCTCGCCGAGCGTCGTGACCCACGCGATGGGCCGGGGTACCACGAGGCTGGAGAGGATGCGATAGTTGTCCCGCCGCTCCAGGGTCCTGAGGTCGCGGGTGATCACGGAGAGGCCTCCACGGGCGGCCGGCGGCCGCCCTCCCCCTTCCTCCGCCACTCGAAGAACCACACCGCGGCGCCCGCCGTCGCCGCCGAGAGGAGCGTGCCCCAGGCGAGGTCCACGAGGGTGACGGCGAGGGGCCAGCGCTCCACGGTGGCGAGGTTCGTGAGGTCGTAGGTGGCGTAGGCCACGAGGCCGAAGAGCGCGCCCTTGAGCGCCGCCTTGCCGGGACGCCTCTCGCGGACCCCGGGGGAGACGACGAAGGCCACGAGCCCCGCCACGTAGAGGAGGTAGAAGACGCCGGCCGCGGCCCACACGGGATGGTCCGCCATGATGAAGCCGAGGTGGACCTTGTAGAAGTTCCTCGCCACGAGCCCCAGCCACACGGCGTCGAGCGACAGGAGGACCACCAGGGCGGCCAAGTAGTGTTTGATCGTGTCGCGGTCCATGGCTCCCTCCCCGGACGTTGAGGTCACTTCTTCACGAGGGCCTCGAGCACTCGCTGGATGCGGCGCTCCTTCGTCTCGGCGGCCTTGGCCTCGGCCACGGCGCGGGCGTGCTCCTTGCGGTGCGTGTAGGAGAGCTCGTCGAAGGCCTTCTTCGCCGAGGGATGCTTCTCGAGCGCGGCGGCGAGCTCCGGGGGGACCTCCACGGTGCGCGCCTCGGTGTCGGGTTCGATGACGACGCGCACCCTGTCGCCTGACCCCTTGCCGAGGGCGACGCGGATCTCCTTTAGGATCGGCAGGATGTGCCGGGGGCCGCCCATGGGCACCAGGGAACCCCGGTAGGGATGCCCGTCGAAGCTGGCTTTCACCGGAACCCTGCCGCCGGTGCCGAACTCCTTCCGGGTGTCGTGGGGGAACTCGATGTAGCCACCGCCCCGGCCCGCGTCCAGAATCTCTGCGTCGAACGTGTAGGGCTTCTTCACGGCGTCTCCCCTGTGAGCAGACCACGGCCCAAGTATAGCGCGGGGCCTTCCCTAAGGGCCTATCCGCAAATAGGGCATGGCCGCGCACGCGGCGCCGGGCGAGCAGGGCAAGGCGGCCGACCGCAGGAAGGCTGGCCTGCCTTTCAAGGGAGGCCAACACCGCCATGCGACGCGCGTGGGGAGGAGGCTACTTCCTCGGGAAGAGGAACTCCCCCGAGGGATCGCGCTGCTTGAGGCCCGCGACCTGGCCCTTCTCCATCACGAACTCGAAGACCACGTCGGCGAACTCCGGCACGCGGAACTGGAGCCCCTTCCACGGGAGGAGCTTGGTGTCGGGCTGGCCGGGCATGACGATCCTCAGGCCGCCCTCCTCCGAGTAGGCGACCTGGAGCTTGCCGCCGCTCGGGGTGCCGTAGGTCCCCGCGAGCTTCTGGAGGACGTCGGGGGCGAGGGTCTCGGCCTTGCGGGTGAAGGCCACCTCCCCCTCGTCGAGGGACATGGTGGCCTTGTCCACGTCGCCCTGGGGGCTCGTCTGGAAGTTGACCGACCACTTGCCGTAGCGCTCGTCGTCGGGGGTGTCGAAGCGGTCGTAGTGGAAGCGCGTCATGGGGAACTTGATGTTGTGGAAGTCGAACTGGAGCTGGCCGTCCTTGAGGCCGATGGTGAGGAGGCCGTAGGCGGGGTGCTCGTAGGTCCCGGTGAAGTCCTGCAGCGGGTGGGAGGCCTGGGTGCCCTTCACCTGCCCGATGCCGGCCTTGGAACGCGCCTCCTTGGACGCCTCCTTGCCCAGGAGCCTGGCCTTGAGGAAGCGCTCGCTCCACGGCGTCTGGTCCATCCCGAGGAGGCGCTCGTAGACGTTGTAGCTGACGGTGTTGTAGAGGCTCGCGCAGTGATCGCCGATGACGAACACGATGACGCCGACGTGCTCCTGCGGCATGAAGGAGACCT
>JBBIUU010000085.1:0-12920 GCA_037440125.1 Acidobacteriota bacterium | reverse complement strand
ACGTTGGCGCCGCTTACCGTCGCCGCGCTATTGACGGGCGAGAAGGTGTAGCCGCTCAGGCTAGGGGTCACCGTGTAGCTTCCGTTCACCAGCCCACTGAAGGTGTACGTGCCGCCTGTGCCGGTGGTCGTGGTGCCGGTGCCCGCGCCGCTCAGGGTCATAGTCACGCCGGACGTGACCGCGCCGCTCATGGTCCCGGAGATGCTGTAGGTCGCGGCGCCGCACGAGTCGAACTTGAAGGCTGCGACCTTCGTCTGGCCCGAGCCGCCGAACTCGGTCGTGAACCAGAACGTGCAGTCGTCGGAGGGATCCACGCCGATGCCGGCGTAGTCGCCCCACCGCTCGTTGTTCGTCTTGGATGTGGTGGCGTCCACGATCACGTACTCGCCCTGGGGCATGGTGCCCGCGGCGTCGGTGGACAGCCGCCCCCTATAGTAGGCCGAGGGATAGTAGGGCGAGGAGGTGCCGGTTCGCGTGTAGCCGATGGCGATGTTGCCCGAGCCGTCCATGGCCGCGGAGCCCACCGAGCGGTGCACGTTGGCCTCGCCGCCCACGAGGCCCTCCTGGAAGAGGGTCCAGTTCCCGGTGCCGGTCTTGCGGACCTCGAACCAGCGCAGGGCCGCGTGGTCGGTCCCGTCAACGTCGGTGACGTAGCAGCCCACGAGCGTCTCGTGATCGCCGAAGTTGCGGTACTGCAGGGGGAAGTGGAGGGGCTCGCGGATGGGATCGATCTTCTGCGTCGTACCGGGCTGGGGCATGCAGTTCCACGTGTTCCCCATGCCACACAGGGTCATGTCGTAGGGGCTGATTTGGACGCTCGGCAGAACGGTGAGGGTGGAATTCGCGGGCGTCGCCCAGTCCACGCTCAGGGCCCACATCTCGAGGTAGTCGAAGGTCTTGTTGGTGACCCCGTCCTGCTGGGCCCGGTCGCGGGGGCGCATGAAGATGGCGGGGGCGCCGTTGGGCGGGGCGTTGCGCCCCTGGACGGTGGCGGGGAGGACGAGCTGGAAACCCGAGTTGGGCATGGCCGCCACGGAGAACTTCTGGTAGGTCGCGGGCTGGCCGGCGAGCATCTTGGCCCGGTCCAGGGCCACCACGTCCCGCTTGCCCGTTGCGCCGGCATTGATGCCGACGAGGTAGGAGCCCCCGTTGCCGTTCTGGGGCCAGACGCCGTACTTGGGGTAGTCGGGCGTGCTCGTCTCCACGTTCGAGAACGTGTAGGCGTACCAGGTGCCGGTGGGGTCCCCGGAGGTCGAGACGTAGACGCAGAGGTGCCCGCCGCTGCTGGGGAATTCAGACACCAGCCAGCGGTCGGCCGTGCGGTCATAGAGCACGATCGGGTCGCAGTAGCCGCTGTTGCAGGGCGCGCCTGACGCCAGCGACTGCAGCGTGAACGTCTTCATGGCAGCGCCGGTGCTCTTGTTGAGGACCTGCACGGTGGAAACCGACTGGTTGACGCCCTGTACGAAATGGGTCAGCCCGACGTCGCCCGTGGTGTCGGGCGGTGACGAGCTGGAGGTCTGTCCCGTGTAGTTGTGGACGAGCGCGCCGAAGCTCTGGACGAGGTTGGCGGACTCGTTCCGCTGGATCCGCAGGAGGGGGTCGACCTTGGGTTCGACCTGGTAGGGGATCGGGAAGAAGCCGTAGTCCTCCCGGCGCTTCATCTCGAGGCCGTACAGGTCGGGGCCGACCGTGCCTTCCGGCAGATCGCGGACGACCGGGGAGATCGTCGGCACCACGGGCGGGCTCACGTAGACCGGCCCGCTCGACGGCGCGTTCTGCGCCATGACCCCCAAGCAGGCCAGGGCCGCCAACAGCACGCCCAACAACACGCTCTTTCTCATGGGTACCTCCCTTTCACCCTCGGACACCTACCCTTTGGAACACCCTCGTTTCGGAATCAACCTTGCTCAGGGATGCATCTTGGTGGACGCCACGGTCCGGACGTACTTGTTCTGCGACCGGCTCGCCGCCGCGAGCGAGGCTGAGTCGAGCGGCTCCAGGAGCGCCTCGCAGATCTCCACGTAGTCCACCTCGGCGGGGTGGACCTTGATCCGGTACCCGCCCACCAAGGCCATCTCCGGCGAGAAGGGCTCCAGCTTCCTGCCCTTGCTTCCCATGTAGGTCTTCTTGAAGAGGACCTCGCCGCCCTTGAGGACCGTCACGCTTACCCGCTCCATGAGCACCTTGCCTTTCGGCGGCGGGTAGGCGGCCTCCGCGTCCTCTTTCACGTACCGCTTCTCGTCCGTCCAGATCCGGAAGGCCAGGTCGAGCACGCCGTAGTGCCCGCGGAGGACGGGGTCGAGGAGGATCTCCCGGACCATGACGTTCCTGGGGTCTGCCGCCTGCCCGCCGAGTTGAGCCACCCGCTCCAACGCCGCGGAGCGGAGCTCTGGGTCGGGGGACCGGGAGGCGAACGCCGAGAGCGCCCGCGGGTCCGCCATCTGGCCGATGGCGGCGAGGCGGACGCCCCTCTCCACCTGGCCCTCGAGAAGGGACGCGAGGACCTTCTCGTCGGTGACGAAGGAAACGGCCTGCTCCCTGGCCTGGACGGACGGGGCGGACAGCGCGATACGGCTGATGGCGCCCTCGTCCTGCATGCGCGAGAGGGCCTCCCTTCGGACGTCCTCGTCGGAGTCCCTGGCGGCCACACCGGCAAGCACCCCGGGGTCGGTGACCTTAGTCACGGCGAACTTGCGCACGACCCAGTCGGTGCTCTCCCGCGTGACCGTGGCGAGCCCATCGGGGTCCGTCAGACGTTTCAAGGCGGTCATCCGGACGCCCGGGCTCGGGTCGCGCAGCACGATCCTCACGAGGAGGCCCTGGTCCTCCAGGCGCGCCACGGCGTCAAGGCGGACCTCGTGATCGGGGTCCTCTAGCGCCAGCGCGCGGAAGAGGTCCGGGGCTTGGTCCAGGCGCACGACGGCGGCGGCTCGTACCGACGGATCCGCGTCCGCCCGCGCGACGCGCCGCAGGGCGGCCTGGTCGGCGAGCCGGGCCGCGGCCTCCTTCCGGACCCCCGGATCAGAGTCCTTGAAGGCGACCCCCTCCAGGAGCCGCTGGTCGCTGAGCCTCGACGCCGCCCGCGCCCGGACCCGGGCGTCCTTCTCGGAAGCCGCGACGCCCGCGAGGGCCGCCTGCTCCGTCATGACGTTGACCGCGGCCCAGCGGATGTCCGCCGACGGGTCCTCGCAGGCGATGTGGCCCAGGAGGGCCTGGTCCGTCAGCCGCGCGATGGCCGAGGCCCGGACCCGTGCGTCTTGGCCGTCCCCGGCGAGGGCGGCGAGGACGGCCTGGTCGGTCAGCTTGGCGATGGCGGCGCATCGGGTGAGCCGGTCCGCGTCGTTGACGGCGACGCCCTCGAGGATCTTCGGGTCCGCCACGAGTTCCACGGCCAGGAGGCGGAGGGCGGGATCTGGGTCCTTCAGCGCGAGCCGCGCGATGAGGTCCGGGTCCTTGATCCGGGAGATTGCCGCCTTCTTCAGCTTGGGGTCGTCCACCTTCAGGGCGATGCCGAACAGGAGCTGCGGGTCGGTGACGGCCTGAACGGCCACGTCGGCGATCTCCCCGTCCCTGTCCCTCAGAACCAGGCTTGCCAGGGCCTGCTGGGAGGTCATGCCTTTGAGGGCCTTGAATCGGACCATCCGGCTGGGGTCCTTGAGGGCGATGCGGGCGAGGACCGCTTGGTCTTCGAGGCGGCCGGCCGCCTCCTCCCGGACGTAGGGATCGGGGTCGTCGAGTGCCAGTTCGGTCAGGAGCGCCTGGTCGCGGGTGAGCGACACCGCGGCTTTTCGCAGGACCCAGTTCTCGTCGCGGGCGAACTCGAGGAGGACGTCCTCCGACGTGAGGCGGCCGACGGCGGCGGCCCTCACCGACTCCCTGGCGGCGCCCTCCGCGATCCGCGCCAGCGCGCTCTGGTCCGTCAGGCCGGCGACGGCTTGGAGCTGCACCTTCTCGCTCGGATCCTCCGTGGCGATGCGGGCCAGTGTGCCCTGATCCGTCAGATGCGTGACGGCCCGCCAGCGTACGTCAGCCTCGCCATCCTCGAGCGCCACCGAACGGAGGGCCTCCTCGTCCGTGAGCCGGTCCACCGCCTGCATCCGGACCACCGGGTTGGGATCCTTGAGGCCCGCCGGCGCGGGTTCCTCCGGGCGCACGGCCCCGGCGGGCGGCGCGCCCTGAGACAGAGCAACCTGCGGAGGGCCCAGAAGCCCTCCGAGGATGACGATCGCCGAGCCCCACCTAGGCCACATGAAGTCTACGCCTCATGAAGTCTAGGCCGCATGAAATCTGCGCCAGAGGAAGTCCGGGCCACATGCAGACGTTCCCGTCCCGAAGGCTGCCGGGGAACGATGGAATGAAAAAAGGCTGCCCGCGCGCGGGGCAGCAAGACCCTACGGCCCGCCATAGACAGACTCCTCCCTCTGAATTCACACGCAAGTTCACTGCCACCCGCCAAGCGCTGATATTTCCTTTATTTTCATGCAGTTACGCAAAATATGGTCGCAATGAAGTCGGTAACTGAGTATCCATGCTAACACTTGGCTCCTGCCTAAGTGCCTTATTTTCTATGCATCGAGAGACAGGACTGAGTCTCGCGAAAAGTGACAATAATGCGCAGTTTTGGGACGATGCGCCACCAGGGCCGGCGCAATTGGACGCCCGGCGCGGCCAAGGGCCCGGAAGCATCCGAGAGCAACGGACCGTGATTGCTGTGCGCGGCGCGATGCCGGAGAGCCTTCCGGCAGCCTTTACAGCCAGCCCTTCTCCCGGTACCAGGACACCGTGAGGGCGAGGGCCTCGTCGAGGGGCGTGGGCGCCGTCCAGCCCAGGATCTCCTTGGCCTTGCGTGGGTCCGCCACCCACGCGGGCGCGAGCATCTCGATGACCTTCTGCGAGCTGAAGATGTGGGGCCGCCCCCGGAGACGGGCCGCGAGGTCCGCCGCGCGCCCGGCGAAGCGCACGAGGGGCTCGGGGAGGCGCACGACGCGATCCTTCGTGCCGAGAACCCGGGCGATCCTCCGGCCGAGCTCGGTCCACGTCACCACCTCGTCCCCCGTGAGGTCGATCACCTCGCCCGAGGGCACGGACGCCTGAGCCGCGCGGAGGATCCCCTCCGCGAGGTCCGGCCCGTAGATCAGGGAGTAGCTGCGCTCCATCTTCCCGGGTACGGGCAGGAACCCGCGGCGGGCGATGTCGAAGTACTTGAAGACCTCCTTGTCGCGGGGCCCGAAGACCACCGGCGGACGGAGGATGACGGAGGGCAGGCCCGAGGCCTTCACCTCCCCCTCGGCGAGGAGCTTGCTCCTGCCGTACCAGGTGATCGGGTTCGGCGGCGCGGCCACGGGAATCGTCGCCGCCCCGCCGGGGCTCGGGCCCGCGGCCGCCAGGCTCGACACGAACACGAAACGGCTCAGCCCCGGCGCGTGGGCCGCACACGCCTCGCAGAGGCGCCGCGTGCCGTCGCGGTTGACGCGCAGGAGGTCCTCCTCGCGGAAGCCCATGAGCGCGCCCGCCACGTGGAAGACCCAGTCCGCGTGCTCCACAGCGGGTCGCAGGTCGCCGTCGCGCCCCAGGTCCCCGCGCACCACCTCCACGCCGAGACCGTCGAGCGCGGAGAGGTCGCTCGTGGCGCGCGCCAGGACGCGCACGCGGTGGCCCGCGGCGGCGAGGCGCCCACACAGGTGAGAGCCCACGAACCCCTGGCCACCCGTGACGAGCGCGAGCACGGCGCCTCCCTCAGATGTTCCGGTCGTAGACGCGGTAGGTCTTGGTCTTCCAGGCACCGATCTGGCGGAGCGGGCCGAGGAGGTTTTCGTTGTCCTCGAGGATCCAGCTCAGCTCGGAGACCGCGTACCCCATGTCTCGGGCGTTCTTGGTGAGGCGCTGGATGAGGATGGCGGCGATGCCCAGGCGGCGGTACTCGGGGAGGACGCCCAGGGCGATGGTCCGCAGGCGCGTCACCTTCTTCACCTTGAGCTTCCACAGGATCTTGAAGATGCCGAAGGGGAAGAGTCTCCCCTTGGCCAGCTTGAGGGCCTGGTTGGCGTCGGGGATCGTGATCATGATGCCCGCGGGCTTCCCCTTCACTTCGGCGACGAAGGCCAGGCGGGGGTCCGCGAGGGGCTTGAGCTCCTTGGCGATGAACTCGAGCTCCCGGTCGGTCCAGGGCACGAAGCCCCAGTTCTTGGCCCAGGCCAGGTTGTAGCAGTGGCGCACGAACTCGAGCTCCTCCTGCCAGCGCTTCAGGTCGATGGGCCGGACCTGGACGATCGCACGCTCCGCGAGCCTCACGGCCAGCTCGTCGAGCTGGCCGGCGTAGACCTCGTCGCTGAGCTCGAAGGCGAAGAGGTCCTTGGCCTTGGTGAAGCCCGCCGCCGAGAAGAGCCCGTCGTAGTAAGGGTAGTTGTAGGACATCATGATCGACGGGTCGTCGTCGAAGCCCTCCGCCAGGAGCCCCACCACGTCGTTCGTGGTGAAGTTCACGGGGCCGCGCATGGCGCTCCGGCCCCGGCCCTTCAGCCACTCCCCCGCCGCCGCGAAGAGGGCGTCCGCGACCGCCTGGTCCTGCACGCACTCGAAGAGGCCGAAGAAGCCCACGTGGCGGTCCTCGGGGTGGAACTCGCCGTAGCGGCTGTTGTCGATGGCGGCGATGGTCCCCACGACCTCTCCGCCCCGGCTCGCCAGGAAGAGCTGGATCGCGGCGTACTCGCAGACGGGGTTCTTCTTGGGGTCGAGGAACTCGCGGCGTTCGAGGAGGAGGGGCGGCACCCAGTGCGGAGCGCCCTCGTAGAGCTTGAAAGGGAAGCGGATGCAGGCCTCCACGTCGGCGGGCGTGGAAACGGGCTCGATCCGGAGGTCGCCCCGCATCGGCCGGCTACTTCTTGGAGTATCCGAAGCGGCGGGCGGCCTTGCCGAAGCTGTCGAGGGCGCCCCGGAGCTGCTTGTGCGTGTGGCCCGCCGTCACCGAAATGCGGAGGAGGCACCGCCCCTCGGGAACCGCCGGGGGCACCACCGGGTTCACGAAGATGCCCTCCTTCTCGATGAACTGCCAGACCTGGAAGCAGCGCTCGAGGTCGCCGAGGAAGACCGGGATGATGGGGGACTCGGAGGTGCCCGTGTCGAACCCGAGCTTCTCCAGGCCCTCCTTCATGAACCGGGCGTTCTCCCAGAGGTGGTCCAGCCGCTCGGGCTCCTGCTCCATCACCTCTAGGGCGCCGAGCACCGCCGCCACGCTCGCGGGGGCGGCCGAGGCGGAGAACATGTAGGGCCGGGCGCAGTGCTTGAGGTAGTTGATGACGCGCTCGGAGCTCGCCACGAAACCGCCGATGGCGGCGAAGGACTTGGAGAAGGTGCCCATGATGAGGTCCACGTCGTCGGTGAGGCCGAAGTGCGCGGCCGTGCCGGCGCCGCCGGGCCCGAGGACGCCCGTGGAGTGGGCGTCGTCCACCATCACCTGGGCGTTGTACTGCTTGGCGAGCCTCACGATCTCGGGGAGCTTGCAGATGTCTCCCTCCATCGAGAAGATGCCGTCGGTCACGATGAGCTTGCCGGCGTGCTCGGGGAGCTTGGCGAGCTGGCGCTCCAGGTCCTTCATGTCGCTGTGGTTGTACCGCAGCATCTTGCCCTGGGCGATCTGGCAGCCGTCCACGATGGACGCGTGGTTGATCTTGTCGGAGAGGATGTACTGCCCGCGGTGGACGAGGGTCGAGATGACGCCCGTGTTGGTCTGGAAGCCCGTGGGGAAGATGAGGGCCGCCTCCTTGCCGACGAGCTTGGCGAGGCGCGCCTCGACCTCCAGGTGGATGGGCAGGGTGCCGTTCAGGAAGCGGGACCCCGAGCAGCCCGTGCCGTACTTCTGGATGGCCTCGATGGCGCGGGCCTTCACGTGCGGGTGCGTGGTGAGCTCGAGGTAGGAGTTGGTGCCCAGCATCAGCATGCGCTTGCCGCCGATGAGGACCTCCGTGTCCTGGCCGTTCTCGATGACCCGGTGGTAGGGGTAGTTCCCCATGGCCTTGAGGTCGTCGGCCCTGGTGAAGCGGACGCACTTCTCGAAGAGGATCTTCTTCTTGCCCGATCGGGACCTGTGGACCGAGCCGTCGGCGTCGGAGCGGGCGTGGTGGGCCTTGTCGTCCTCGTACCGTCCGGCCGCCGCCGCCATCTCTCTGTCCGTCATTCGGGCACCCCTATGCTGAACTGTCCTCGGGAATCCCAGCGCCCTCGGCAAAAGCCCTGGACTGAAAGGGAATTCCCCCCCAGCCGACCCTGTCTCGGGCGCTGTTTCCCCCGGCCTCGGGCACGCCGCGGGCCGGGTGACACCCCTAACCCTGTGGATTATAGCACTTTGGCGAGGTTTTTTGAATGGGGCCGGCCCGGGGAGCGCTATTTGGCGCTGGCTGGGGCCTGGGCGGAGGGCAGGGCACGCTTGAGCGCCTCGGGGGTGAAGGCTTCGGCGGGCACCTCGATGTCGCGCTCCGAGCTCGTGCCCTCCAGGACCGTCCGGCCGCGACCGCCCGTGGAGTCAACGACGAGGACCGAGGCCCCCCAGGAGCCCTCTCCCTGCTTCACGACCTTGGCCGCGTAGAAGCGCCGCAGGAGCGTCCCGTCCTTGCCGTATTTCTCCGCCACGAGGGGCAGGGCGATGTCGGGGGCGATCCACGTCTTGACCCTGGAGTAGCTCGTGACCGTGTCGGGCCCGGGACGCGACTCGACGATCTTGCACTTCCGCCCGGAGACGGTCTCCTCCCCCACGACCTTCTGGTGGGGCCAGCGCCAGTAGGCTTCGGCCACGTCCTCCACCGTCACGTCGGTGCCGAAGACCTGCCGGGACATCAGCCTGGGCGTGAGGGGCGTCTGCTTGCCCTGGGTATCGAGGAGGAAGCCGCTCACGGTCCCGTCGGCCGCGGTCTGGACCACCACCGCCCGGCCCTGGGATGCTGCGGGCCAGAGGACCTGGTAGAGCATCTTCGTGGCCTCGCCCTCGCGCCGCCCCTTGATGACCACCTGGAGGACCTCCTCGCCCTTGGCTCCGGGGAGGGTCCTGACGAGTCGGGCGCGCGTCTTGAAGCCCGTGGTCTTCTGGGCCGCCTCGAACTTCGCGATGAGCTGGTCCGCCGTGAGCTCCTGGGCGGCGGGGAGGAGGGGGAGCGACAGGAACGCCAGCGTGAGGGCCAGGCGCCTCATTCGTACCTCAGGGCCTCGTTCGGGTGGAGGCGCGACGCGCGGTAGGCCGGGTAGAGCCCGCCGAGGAGGCCCAGCGCGAGGGCCACGCCGCCGGCGATGGCGAAGAGCTCGAGGCTCCACACGCCCTCGATCTTCCCCTTCATCCAGGGGAGCACCTCCACCAGCCGGACCGACACGAAGCCGAGCGCGATGCCCAGGATGCCCCCGAGGAAGCTGAGCACGGTGGCCTCGTAGAGGATCATCTTCACGATCCGGCTCCGCCTCCAGCCGATGGCGAGGAGGATGCCGATCTCGTGGGTCCGCTCGAAGACGCTCATGAGGACGGTGTTCATGACGCCCACCGCGCCCACGAAGAGCGCCAGGAGGGAGGTGGCCCAGCTCATGGCTTTGGCGAGCTGGATGGCCGCGTTGTTGCGCGCCACTTCGCCGCTCGTGAGCGCCCGGAAGCCCAGGAACTTCTCCTTGATGGTCTTGCGGAGGCCGTCCACCTCGGCCGGCGTGATGTCGGGCGCCACCTTGAGGTAGAGGTACGTGATCTTCCCCGGCTTGTCCAGGACGCGCTGGAGCTGGGGCAGGGCCATGACGAGGCAGCCGTTCTCGATGATGGCGTCGCTCTCGAAGACGCCGCAGATCGTGAAGTCCTCCGCCTCGATGTGGATCTTGGAGCCGAGCGTCTTGTTCATGATGCTCGAGGCCACGGACCCGATGACCACGGCGTTCTCCTCGTCGTCCTTGGGCCAGCGGCCCTCCACGAGCTTGAGGTGCCTCCAGAGGAAGCCGTCGCGCTCCCAGCCGAAGACGAGGACGGGGGCGCTGTCCTCGATGCTCACGAGGTCGCTCAGCAGGCCGGCCGTCTGGGTCACCTTCGGCAGCCTCATCACCTCGTCGCGCAGGGTGGCGTCGAAGGGCGCGCCCATGGGGTCGCGGGTCGTGACCTTCATGAGGATGAGGTCCGCGCCGCGCGCCGAGTCGGCCCGCTCCCAGCTCCTCTGGAACCCCCACGCGATGCTCGAGAGCGCCACCACCGCGGAGATCCCGATGGCGATGCCCGAGAGCGTCAGGAGGCTCCGGGTGGGCCGGTGGAGCAGGTTCTTGCCGACGACGGCGAGGAAGATCATGGGGTCCCCTCCGGTTGCCGGCCCGTGTCCGCGATGATGCGGCCGTCGAGCATGCCGAGGGTCCGGTAGGCCTGCCGCGCCACGTTGGGGTCGTGCGTCACGACCACGAGGGTCATGTGGCGCTCCTCGTGGATGTGCCTCATGAGCTCGAGGACGCGCGCCGAGCTCTCGCTGTCGAGGTTGCCCGTGGGCTCGTCCGCCAGGAGGAGCTCGGGCCCGTTGACCAGGCTCCGCGCGATGGCCACGCGCTGACGCTCGCCGCCGGAGAGCTTCACGGGCAGGTGGTCCATGCGGTCCCCGAGCCCGAAGGCCTCGAGGAGCTCGGCGGCCCTGCGGCGGCGATCTCTCGAGGTGGAGGGGACCTCGAACATGGGCACCTGGACGTTCTCCAGCGCCGTGAGTGTGGGGAGCAGGTGGAAGGACTGGAAGACGAAGCCGAGGGAGCGCGCGCGGAAGGCCGACGGGTCGGCCAGCGTGCTCAGCGAGCGGCCCTTGAAGAGGACCTCGCCCCGCGTGGGCGCATCGAGGGCGCCGAGGAGCTGGAGGAGGGTGGACTTGCCGCAGCCGCTGGGCCCCACCACCGCGACGAACTCGCCCTGGCGGATGGTGAAGTCCACGCCCCGGAGCGCCTTGACGCGCCCCTCGTCGAACTCGCGGACGAGACCGCGGGCTTCGACGACGACCTGGCGCTCGGCTTCCGCCATGGCTTGCTCTCCGGCTTGGGGCACGCTCGCTCCGAAGGTGGCGGGGTCAGTCCCGTCCGCCGGCGCAGGCCGGAGGGCAGGGTGCCTTGCAGGAACCGGGCGCGGCGTCCCTGGGCACGGCCCGTATCCAGCGCCCGAACTTGAGCTGCTCCTCGAGGCGGCAGGACCAGACGAGCTGGCCGTTGTGGACCGTCATGTCGGGGCAGCTGTCGCACATGCTCATGGTGCCGTCGCAGAAGATGTCCGCGGGCTGGATGATGGTGACCGCCTGGAGGTGCAGGCGCCTGAACAGGTTGAGCGGGTTGCGCAACACGGCGCCCAGCCACTTCTTGCGGACGCCCCTCAGGCCTTTGTCGAAGGGCGAGAGGAGGAGCATGGACTTGGCCCGCTTCTGGACGATGGGGTCCGTGTAGGCGAGGTAGGTGCCCTTGGTGAGGTGGTTCCACGTCTGGGCCAGCTCCATGAACTTGGGGCCCACGTACCCGAAGATGCGGTCCTTGGTGCCGATGCGGGCCGACAGGAGCCATTTGAAGGAGTCGATCTTCTCGGTGCCGTTGAGGTAGGCGCTGGGCTCGAAGTCGGGCCACCGCGTGCGGATCACCTCCACCACGTCGTTGGAGAGGATGTCGTAGCGCTGCTCCTCCTGGCCCGCTGAGTAGACCACGGAGCCCATGTCCACCTTCTCGTTGCCCGCGTAGTAGTCGAACTGCGAATCGAGGACCGCCGCGCGGATGCAGATGAACACCACGACGTGCACGATGTCGATGTGCTCCTGGGCCCAGGACAGGACGTCCGGGATGGCGCCCAGGGTGTCGCCGTAGACCGTGGCGTTGAAGGCGCAGGAGAGCCCGCCCTCGGCGGCCAGCATCTGCGCGTAGCGGAGCCTGAGCTCGTTCAGCTCGACCTCCGACTTGCCCTTCCAGCCGGGGCGGTGCTGCTTGCTGTCGATGTGGAAGGTGAAGCCCGCCACACCGGCCTTCTTCAGCTCGTGCAGGAGCTCCTTCGTGAGGGCGTGCCCGTTGGTGTTGAGGATGGGCTTCACGCCCTCCTGGGCGATGAGGCGCACGATCTCGACGATGTCGGGGTGCACGAGGGGGTCGCCCCCGGCGATGGAGATGCCGTCGGTCTTGCGGTACTTCTTGAAGACCGCCAGGTCGTTCTTGATCTCGTCCAGGGGCTTGTGTCCCCCGGGCTCGTTCTCGCGGTAGCAGCCCTCGCAGTAGAGGTTGCAGGCCTTCGTGACCTCCAGCCAGGAGATGGCGTTGTCCGGGAGGTTCCACGGAAGCCGGTAGTACTGGTTGTGGTCGAGGAACAGCGTCATTCACTCTCCGTACCGGGATTACCCTATGAGATGTTGCCCCCGTCCGGAGTTCGCACCTCCAGCAGGACCAAGCTGTATTTTAGCATCTCCGGCGGCCTCCGCGCGAGAGGCCTCCCCGGGTGCCGGCCCCGCGGGGCGCTATGGCCCAGAACCCCTCGGTCCCCTGCAGGAACAATAGAAAAGGGGCCCGAAGGCCCCTCTTATCACCGACGATGTGGACGTCAGATTAGCTGTTGACGACGCGGACCTTCTCCGCCTGGGGACCCTTGGTGCCCTGGGTCACTTCGAGGGTCACAGCCTGCCCCTCGGCGAGGGTCTTGAAGCCGGAACCCTCGATGTTGGTGTGGTGGACGAAGGCATCCTTGCCGCCCTCGACCGTGATGAAACCATAACCCTTCTTCTCGTCGAACCACTTCACGATACCGTTTACCACTTGACACTCCTTGGTCTGCTACAGCTACCTCAACAACTCATTTGCTGGGGTTGTGCACGAGGATAGTACCACGCATCCGATGGAAAGTCAAGGATAATCAAATGGTTGCATTTTCCCCCTCCGATGGGCGAGCAAATGGAGGGGGTTAGGTGCCCACAGGC
>JBBIUU010000084.1:9264-13020 GCA_037440125.1 Acidobacteriota bacterium | reverse complement strand
AGATGGGGGGCATCCCATGGACCACGCGCAGAAACTCCTCGAGAGGGCGCTCGAGATCGCCATGGAGGTCCACCGGGGCCAGCACGACAAGGCCGGCGCACCCTACATCCTCCACCCCCTGCGGGTCATGCTCAGGATGAAGGACGACGAGGGCAGGCTCGTGGGCGTCCTGCACGACGTCCTCGAGGACAGCCGCGACAAGACCGACCCCGCAGACCGCTGGGACGAGGCTAGGCTGCGCGCCGAGGGATTCCCCGAGCGGGTCGTCGAGACCGTGGGGCTCCTCACCAAACCCATCGGCGCGGACGGCAAGGAGATGGCCTACGACGCATACGTGGCCCGTCTCCAGCACGACCCCCTGGCCCGCCGCGTCAAACTTTCCGACCTCACCGACAACATGGACGAGTCGCGCCTCAAGGACCGCTCCGAGAAGTCCCTTGCCCGCCTCGCCAAGTACCGCCACTACTACGACCAGCTCCTGCGCCTGGAGCTCTCCCGCCCCTCCGATTCGGACGAGACGGAGTAGCGCTCCCGCATGCCGCACAGGTTCCCCCAGGCCCTCCCGCAGATCCAGGCCACGCCCCTCCCGATCATCCGTGCGGGGGTCCCCAGCCGGCTTTTCCCCGGGGGAGGGCGCCTCGAGGAGCTCCTGACCCTCGCGGCCCTGCCCGGGGCCGACCGCCTGCCCGAACCGCGGCGGGGCATCCACGGCCTCGTGCACCTCCGCATGGTCGCCGCCCTGGGCGTGAAGCTCGCCCTCGCCGAGGGCTGGACCCCCTCGGACCCCGCACACCTGCGCGACCTCTGGTGCCTCTGGGTCGCCGGGTGCCTCCACGACCTGGGCCGCCTGAGCGACGACCTCGATCCGGGCCACGCCGAGCGCGGCGCCCTCATCGCCGAGCCCTACCTGAAGGCCGCCAACGTCCCGGAGGAGTCCGTCGCTTCCGTCGCCCGCCTCATCCGCATCCACGGCCAGGGGGACGAGCGCGGGCTCGCGCCGCTCGAGAAGGTCTTCAAGGACGCCGACGGCCTCGACCGCCACCGGCTGAGCCCTTACGACTGCAACCGGAAGAAGCTCCGCACGCCCACCGCGCAGCTCTGGTTCGACGACCTCTGGTCCCTCTACTGGGAGAACCCACGAGCCCCCGCCCGCCGTTGACCGCCCCCAACGGCTGGACTAGGCTGGACGGGAAGAACGATGACGGGGCCGGGGCCCCATACCTCCAAAGGAGATCCCATGCGTATGTGGCACCGCGTCACCTTGGCCGCCCTCCTCCTCGCCGCCTCGACCCTCCTCTTCGCCCAGGGCACCGCGCCCCAGGCCACCGGCGAGGCCGCCATGACGGCCGCGCAGAAGGCCGCCGCCGAGAACCAGCGGATCGAGGACCTCCTCATGTCGCCCGCCAAGCACACGTGGATCCTGCAGAACGACGGCGGCACGGCCATGCTCACCTTCCACCCCTCCGGCAAGTTCGAGGCGCTCAGCATCGTCAAGCGCAACTCCCTCATGCCCAAGGGCGCCACGAGCCTGTGCTCGGGCGAGTGGCAGGTCTCGGGATACACGCTCACCGTGACCAGGCGGGTGTGCACCACGGGGCAGACCTCCGACGAGCCCGTCGGGGACATGAGCGGCACCATCACCCAGCTCGACGAAACCACCCTCACCGTCCAGCTCGACGACGGCGGCACCTTCACCTTCCGCGCCCAGCGCTGAGATGGCTCCTATGACGAGTCGAGCTCATCTCCCGGTAATTCGGCTCACCCTCTTCCTCCTCGCCCTCTCCACCGCCGCGAGCGCCCAGTGGATCGCCGTGGGGCGGAAGGTCGTGGGAAAGGTCACCACGCTGACCCAGCCGGCGGACGCCAAGAGCGCCGGCTACGACGCGGCCACCGTCATCCTCGAGGCCGACGCAGGCAAGGTCTACGACACGGCCCTCGAGCTGATGCGCACCAACGGCGAGCTCACCCTCCTGAAGAAGGACGAGAAGACGCACACGATCACCTTCAAGCACGGCGACCAGGCCGCCCAGCTGAGGATCACGAGTCTCGGCGACAAGGTCTGCCAGCTCCTCATCGTCAGCAACCCCGCCCCCGGCCAGCCCAGCGGAACCACCGCCGTCGTCAACGCCGTCAGGCGAATCTGCGAGAAGCTCGGCGTCAAATGCGAGGTGGAGTGAGAGGGACGTTGAGGTTAGACGTTAGAGGTTAGACGTTAGAGGTTAGACGTTAGACGTTAGACCCAAGGCGGCAGAAGAATCGCGATCTCTTCCCCGTCATTCTGGCGAGCGAAGCGAGTCCAGAATCTGATTCCGGACAAGCCGGAATGACTCACTAGAACGATCACCTCATCACCCAATCACGCCCCACCGTGGAAGCGGCCCCACGCCGTTCGGTTCGATCCACATCTCTCCTTGCACGCCCTTCCGGTATGACCTATAGTATGACCGGAGGTCGTCATGCCGGTCGCAAAGATTGCCGTGTCCCTCGACGAACGCGTCGTCCGCAAGCTGGATGGTCTCGTCCGCAAAGGGCTCTTCCCCAGCCGAAGCAAGGCGATTCAGGACGCGCTCGAGAGCCAATTGAGCCGGATGGATAGGAGCAGGCTGGCCAGCGAGTGCGCGAAACTCGATGGCAGTGTCGAGAGGGCCATCGCCGAGGAAGGCATGGCCTACGAGGTCGAGCAATGGCCCGAATACTGAGAGGGGAAATCTATTGGGCCGATCTCAACCCCACCGTCGGCAAGGAGCAATCGGGGTTGAGGCCCCTCCTCGTCCTGAGCGCTGACGTATTCAATGAGCACTCGGGAACCGTCATCGCCGTGGCTCTCACGAGCCAGGCCCAGCGGGCCGGGTATCCCCTGACCCTCGAGCTGAGGGACTCGCGGCTGCCCAAGCAGTCCTGGGTCAAGATCAGCCAAGTTCGTACTCTCTCGAGTGAACGCCTCAAGAGCCGGATGGGAATGGCCTCCCCTGGTGAGCTCGAGCAGGTCGTTGAAGGCCTCAAGGATCTCATCGGAGGGTAAACTCCGATCGGATGCCGCTTCAGCCTGCCCGATGAATTTTGTCCAGGTCTCTTCGGTTACCATGAACCGAGAACGAGGAGGCGCGCCATGCCCAAGGTGACCCCTTTCCTGATGTTCAACGACCAGCTCCAGGCGGCGATGGAGTTCTACACCGCCACCTTCCCCGACTCCGAGATCCGGCAGATCGCCTGCGACGGCTCCGACGGCCCCGTCACCGTCGCCGAGTTCGTCGTCGGCGGCCAGCGGTTCCTGGGCTACAACGGCGGCGAGCCCTTCACCTTCACCATGGGCTTCTCGCTCTACCTCGACTGCGAGGACCAGGCCGAGGTGGACCTTTACTGGGACAAGCTCGTGGCCGCGGGCGCCACGCCCGTCCAGTGCGGCTGGATCACCGACCCCTTCGGCATCTCCTGGCAGATCGTCCCGAAGAGATTCCTCGAACTGGTCGGTGATCCGAACCCCAAGAAGTCCAAGGCGGCCATGGAGGCCATGATGACCATGGTCAAGCTCGACGTCGCCGCGCTCGAGAAGGCCCACCGCGAGGCGTAGTACGGTGTAAGACGTTAGACGTTAGACGTTAGACGTTAGACGAGAGACGTGAGGCGGGAGGCGGGAGATAGGCCCTCGAAGAGAAGCCTCTCCGCCCGTCATCCTGAGGACCCCTTCGAAGGGAAGTCAATCTCAGGATCTCGCCCGCCCACGCTGGATAGCGCGAGATTCCAGCACAGGATTCC
>JBBIUU010000084.1:0-9164 GCA_037440125.1 Acidobacteriota bacterium | reverse complement strand
TCTCAGGATCTCGCCCGCCCACGCTGGATAGCGCGAGATTCCAGCACAGGATTCCTCTGCGGGTTCAGCCTGGATTGACGCATGGGGGCGGCTCTGCAGGCACACGCTTCCCCGTCATCCTGAGGACCCCTTCGAAGGGAAGTCAATCTCAGGATCTCGCCCTCCCACGCTGGATAGCCCGAGATTCCAGCACAGGATTCCGCTGCGGGTTCAGCCTGGAATGACACAAGGGCAGCGCTCTGCAGGCACACGCTTCCCCGTCATCCTGAGGACTCCTTCGACGGGAAGTCAACCTCAGGATCTCGCCCCCATCTGCCCCGTCATCCTGGCGAGCGCAGCGAGTCCAGAATCTGCCCTGACCCTACACCGCGAGCTTGCTGACGAGGCGGAACTTCAGCTCCCTCGAGAGCGCGGAGGAACTCCGTATCTTCTTCTCGATGGCGGCGATGCCGCGGCCCGAGAACTCGTTGCCCTGCATGGCCGAGAGCATGAGGAGCTCGAAGGCCGTGGCCGCGAGCCAGTCCACGTCGCTGCGGTAGCCGCACACGGCCAGCGCGCCGGTCTTCTCGAGGAACTTCAGGAGGCTCCGCTCCCGCACGTCCAGCGTGCTGCACGAGCCGAAGACGATGATGGCGTTGTGGCAGCGCCCCTCGAAGAGCGCGCCCAGCTTGTCCAGCGAGTAGGGCTCGTCGCCCACGTAGATGGCGCTGCTCTCCCCGTGAAAAGCCAGGTAGAGGATGGGAAACGAGCGGTAGGTTTGAGCATCCACTGCCGCGCGTAGTACTCGAGCTCCGACTCCGTCGCGCAGTCCCGGTAGATGTAGGGGATTTCAGAGCGCTCGTGGAGGAGCTCCAGGATCGGCCGCACCGTCGACTTCCGCCGCAGGTCCTTCTCCCACAGCCCCTCGATGCAGAAGATGCCCTTGTGGCTCATGGCGTCCCCCACCCGCTTCCAGCGCCGCCCGCGCTAGGGGTTCATCTCGTAGACATCCCGGAGGGCGAAGACCTCCTCCCAGACGCGGGCGTAGCGCGCCTCGTCGGAGACGGGCTTCTGGATCATCTTCAGGCAGAACTCCATCTGCGGCCCCGTGGCGCTGGGCTTGGAGTAGAGCGCGAGCGCGCACTTGGAAAAGTCCCGCACCATGAAGTCGAAGATCTGGTCCACCAGGTCGGCGCCCACGCCGTGCAGCTTGGCCATCTCCAGGACGAGCTGGCCGTAGACCACGAGGGCGAAGAGCTCGCCCACGGCGAGCTGGAGGTCCGTGTCCCGGGCCTGGGCCTCGGTGGGCGTGGCCTTCGCCAGCATCCCCTTGAAGACCGCGATCTGCTCTTTGAAGACGGCGAGGTTCGGGGTGTCGAACAGGTCGTAGGCGATCTTGTAGTCCGCGAACCGGATCTTTCCGAGCCCCCGCGTGGGCCCCTGGTCGAAGAGGAAGGCGTCGTGGACCGGCGCCGCGCACTCGGGCACCGCCGGGTAGTCCGCGTGGTTGAAGAAGTAGTTGGCGAGGAACTTCACGATGAGCGCGATGTTCACGTGGACCGTGCCCTCGAGCTTGGGCAGCGCGCGGATGTCCCGCGCGGCCATCTCGAAGTACACCTCCTTCTCGAACCCCTTGGCGGCGATCACGTCCCAGAGGAGGTTGATGACCTCCTCGCCCTGGGTGGTCACCTTCATCTTGACCATGGGGTTGAAGAGCAGGTAGCGCCGGTCCTCGAGGGAGGCGCTGCGCTGGTAGTCGGAGGCGCGCAGGGCGAAGAGCTTCATGGCGCACAGGCGCGCGTAGGCGTCCGTGAACATCTGCTTCACGTGGGGGAAGTCGGTGACGGCCATGCCGTACAGACGCCGGCCCGAGGCGTGGCGGATGGCCTCGTAGAAGGCATGCGTGCAGATGCCGATGGAGGCCCACCCCAGGTTGTACTTGCCCACGTTCACCGTGTTGAGGGAGGCGTCCCAGGCGGCCTGCCCGCGGGAGAGGATGTCGGCCTCCGTGATGGGGACGTCGTGGAGGATGAATTCGGCCACGTAGGACTGGCTGGGCGTGATGTTCTTCACCAGCTCGAACCCGGGGTGCTTGGGGCTCACGGTGAAGAACACGTACTCGTCGGTCCCCGCGATCTTGCCGAAGGTGGAGACGAGGGCCGCCTCGTTGCCGTTGCCGATGTAGTACTTGTCGCCCTCGGCCAGGTAGGTGCCGTCGGGCTGGGGCTTGAGCATCATGTCGGAGGAGTAGATGTCGGCGCCGTGCTCCTTCTCGGAGAGGCCGAAGGCGAAGACGCCGCCCTCCTGGAGCATGCGGCCGGCCCTCTCCTTGAGCGCCTCGTTCCCGCTCATCCAGATGGGGCCCAGGCCGAGGATGCTCACCTGCCAGGTGTACCAGTAGCAGAGGCCGTAGAAGCCCAGGATCTCGTTGAACTCGCAGTTGCGCCAGGTGTCCCAGCGGGCCGCCTCACCCCCGTACGCGGGGGGCGCCAGGAGCGTCCCGAAGACCCTCTCCTCCTTGAGGAAGGCGAGGAAGTCGTCGTACCAGACGCGGTTCTGGTCGTCCTCCTTGATCTTCTTCAGGCCCTTCGCCTCGAAGAAGGCCGCGGTCTTGCGCATGATGTCGGCGGAGCGCTCCTCCGGGTAGGTCCGCGTCAGGTTCTTGGGATTCAAGAGAATCATGGTCCCCTCCCCGGCCTACCGGCCTCGATGCGCGTTGTGGCGTGCTGCTCGTCTCTTCCCTTGTAGCCCATACGAAAGGCGCCCGCAAGGGCGACCGGGGCCCCCCGCGGAGAGGCTCCCCGGTCCCCCACCTTGCCCCCCTTCCTCCGCACTCCTACTATGGGCTCAGGGGGACATCCCAACTTTAAGGGGCATCCGATGGACAGGATCGGGCACTCGCGGTTCGGCGGGCGGTGGCTGGGGCTCGCGCTCTTCGTGTCGGTCGTCGCGCTTCTCGCCGTTCACCCTGCCGCCCTCGCGGCAGACGTCACGCCGCTGGAGAAGGCGGCCTTCGGCGAGGCCATGCTGAGCGCCATGGCCAACGGCGACCAGGCCCTCGTGTGCCGGAACCTCCTGGCGGTCGTCCCCGGCGACGACACGACCAACGCGAAGATCCTCCACGGCGGCAAGATTGAGAGCCTATCCGCAAATGGGACAGGGTCGCGACGGAGGCTGGCAGGGATGCATGGCGAGGAAGTGAGCGAAGGCCGATGCGGTGCCATCGGATGAGCGAGCTGACAAAGCCAGGCGCCCTGCCAGCCCCGTCCCTCCGGGCGCGCGTGGCGGACGTCGCATGGCTGTGTTGGCCTCCCTTGAAAGGCGGTCCAGCCTTCCTGCGGTCGGCCGCCTTGCCCTGCTCGCCCGGCACCGCGCGCGCGATCATGCCCCATTTGCGGATCGGCTCCCGTGGGAGGGCGAGCCCGGCGCCTCGCGCGTCCTCGTGGCGTGCTTCATGAGCCGCGCCACCTACGAGACCTACTACAAGGCCAACCTCGACCAGCACCTCCCCACCTACACGCTCACCAAGAGCCTCTGGGTCACCGTCGTCCCCGAGCTCAAGAACCACTTCGTAGACGGCATCTGCCCCCCGGGCCGGAAGCGCGTCGTGTCCGCGCTCGGTCTCAATCCCGCCTACGACTACCAGGTCATCCTGGAGATGTGGGTGGACGCCAGCGCCCTCTACCGCCCCGCGCCCGACCCCGAGGCGACGGACCACGAGGCGACGCTCTCCACGCGCACCCTCGAGGGCTGGGCCTTCGCCAACGACGCGAACCCCTTCCTCCAGTTCAGCGACGCCACCTTCGTAGACCACCAGGGCGCCACGCCCTACGCCTTCCGGCAGTGGTTCGCGTGGAACGCCACCCAGAGCTACAAGATGACCGACCCGCAGGACGTCAGCACGTGGGGCGCGCCGTGGACGCGCCTGGGCTACACGTACGACTGGGGCAAGCCCGGCGACAACCACGTGGGCCTGAGCGAGTTCATCCTCCGCATCGACCCGGAGGTGAACGGCGGCCAGCTCACCGTAACCCTGCGCAAGGCGGTGGACTGCGCCACGACGGCGTGGGACGCCTACTTCAAGTGCGGGAGCGCGACCATCGTCGACGACTCGTCCGAGAGTGCCGAGGATGAGTGCCCGGGGGACGGCCTCTAGGCCGCCAGCCCAGGCAGGACGGGCGTCCTGGCCTGGGTCGGGTTCCCCTCTTCCGGTCCGCCACTCTGGGGCCATCGGCGCTCCTCGCGGCGCCTTCAGAGCTCGATGCCTGCCCTCTCGAGCAGCGAGGCGAACTCCGTCCATTCGCTCTTCTGGTAGCCCTTCCCGCCGACGGCCTTGGACCAGAGAGCATGAAAGGCCCTGTGCACGGCCCGCGTATCCTCCGTGTCCCCGTCGAACGTGGCTGACGACGCCTCACGGTAGTCCCGCTGGGGCCGGACAGAATGAAAATCTCCACCCGTCCAGGACCAGCGCGCATGGTGGTGGATGACCATCTGCGAGCCCGAGTCTATGACGCAGGCGGAGAAGTCCATGAAGATCAGAAGCACCCGCCACGCGCCCGAGGGCCCGTCCGCGTAGATGTAGACATCCCTGATGCGCTTGCCCACCACCTGTTTGGGAATGACCGACAGGTTCACTTCCATGCGCTGACCCTCGAGTGGCAGGAATCCCGGGTGCCCGCGTGGCGCTTCTTGCGCGCAGGGCGCGGGCCCAGGGACAGGGCATCGGCCTGCGCCGGGCGTCGGCCCGACCGGCCCCCCTCATGACGAGGATCGTACCCGCCGGTGCACACGGTGTGCACTATAGGAGTTGCCGCGCTCAACACGCAGCGCTTCAGCGAAAGGCTCTTCGCCCACCGGGGTTACCCCTCACCCGGGGTTCCGTCATGCATCGTGGGTGGCAAGAATCTGAGGGTCGCAGGACATTCGCGCAGAGAATGGCCCGCTCTTGGAGGAAGACTGCCCGGCCGGTGAGGCACTGTAGGAGCGGTCTCCTGACCGCGATTCGGTTCGTGGGGCAGGCACTCCTGCCTGCCCTCTTTGTTCCGTCATCCTGAGGGCCCCTTCGACGGGAAGTCCATCTCAGGATCTCGCCCTCTCCCCCTCGTCATTCTGGCGAGCGCAGCGAGTCCAGAATCTGACCCGCCCCGCCCCTCTCTGTAGGAGCGGTCTCCTGACCGCGAGGCCCCGAACCCCTCGGCCTCGGGAGAGGCCTCCTACAATGCACCCGCCCCTCTCTGTAGGAGCGGTCTCCTGACCGCGAAGGTTTGGCCTTTTCGCTTCCCGCTCCCCGCTCCCCGCTCCCAGCCCTCTTACCACACGCCTTTCTGGCGCTGCTCCTTCATGACCTCCACCATGCGGGCCTTGATGAGGTCGGGCTCCTGCTCGAGGGCCTCGGTGATGGCCGTCTTCATCTCGGGGGAGGCGGTCGCCAGAGCGTTCTGCAGGTAGGCCTTCACGCGCGGATCCAGCCGGGAATTGCTGGAGAGGGACCACTGGGCCGTGCCGGCGGTCACGAAGCGGTTGAGGGACTTCCGGTCCGAGAGGTTGTGGAGCCGGCCCACGATGGCGGCGAGGTACACGTCCTTCCCGCTCGCGAAGAACGCAGCCCAGCACATGTCGATGTAGCCCGGCTGCTCTTCGTTGGGGTCGCCTTTCAGGAGGAGCTGGGGTTCCCTGGCGTACTTGAGCGCGAGGTCGAGCGCCTCCCTCGTCCTCCCCGTCGTCACCTTCACCTGCTCGGTCCAGGCGGGCCGCCTGTCCGCGTTCGCCGCGAACACCTCGGCGAAGAACCCAATCACGGCGGGCGCCTGCTTGTCGTCGCCGGGGATGCCGGATTGCTGGAGGAACAGGATCATCTCGGAGATGCGCTCGGGGTGCGGGTTTAGAGAATAGGACCGGGTGAAGTCGCCGTAGGCATCGAGCGCCGCCGCCCTGTCAGGGGCTTGGGCGAGGGGCGCCGAGCCGATGAGAGCCAGGGAGAGAATCAGGAGGAGGAACACTCTCGAGCGCATGAGGTGGTCCTTTCTGTGGCCATGCCTTATTCCTCTAGGCGAGGCCGCGATTCCGATTACGTTCACCAGGCCAGATTCAGCACCAAATTCCAACTGCCTGGCAAATCTCAAGCTTTCGTTAACTGGCCTGTTTAGATCCTGAGTTTATGTTCGCGGTGCCATTCGAGGGCATCGCGGTGTGGACGCACGGATTCGTGGCCAGGGAGCAGAATCGGCCTCCCATTCATATCGAGGAGGCTGAAATTGCGAGTGTCTGCTTGTGTGGTCACAGGACTCAGGTGGACGTGATATGAATCGGTCACTGTAAACAGCCCTGCATCAAAGGCCCAGTGATGTGTCCGGCAAAGCGATAGGCCGTTGCGTGGATCATCCGTTCCACGGGCACGTTTCTCTATGATATGTGCCGCTTGGGCCTCAACCAGATCGGCATCCTTGTATTTTGACAGACACACGACGCACGAGCTGTCATACTCCTTTAGGACGATTGTTCGAAACACTTCTTCCCGCTTAGGGGCCGTCACGGAGTAGCTTCGTGCTTCCTCGTTAACAAAAGGTATGAACTTGTTTGACAGTTGAGAGTAGAGCAGAAATTCGTATCTAGCGTCTTCTGTAGAAAGGACCCCTTCAACTTTTGCGAGAGCTGCAGTGTCTGCACTTTCTAGTATGAACTCATCCTTCTCAGCATCGTAGTTTGAGAGGATCCCTAACCCCATGACGAAATAGACTGACCCGCCCTTGCCGGACTTCCCTCCCGCAATCTGCTTGAATACTCCCAAGGGAAGCCCTTCGGCCATGCATTTGACCAAGGCCTGATTGTCTGAGATATGTAGACCGCCGGCGCGAGGCTTGTAGCGCATTAGCCATCGCCCATCGTCTAAGAAAATGGTCTCATCCGCATAAGGGCCAGTTTCTTTGGTCACGATGGACAGGGCGGATTGAGACCACGCGGGCTTGTAGATGCCCGCGAACAGTGTGTGAAACCGATCAACACCTGGGAGGAATCGTTCCGTATGCTGAATAAATGCCGCAGGCACTTTTTGGCCGGTGAATTTTGCGAGCGCCGCTAAGATTTCTTCCCTGAGGGGTGCCAATCCTTGCGTCATTCTCCCACGGCTCATTCCTACCTTAAGTATACATCGGTTCGAGGATGATCCATTAGGATCTGGCTCAACCAGAATGGGCAGTGGTAAATCAGCCTGGCTGCGGTTGAAATTCAACCACTACGTGGTTATATTTCTCTCTCGAGAGGTGGATGATGATCGAACGACACTTAAGTGCGGCCGTGGCCGAGGCCTTAAAGGATACGCCGGTGGTGCTCTTGGTTGGGCCCAGGCAGTCGGGGAAGAGCACCCTTGCCCTTTCCCTTCAAAGCAGCCGAACAGCACGCCGCTACCTCACGTTTGATGACCCAGGCGCCCTCGATGCGGCAAGGACCGATCCGGCAGGGTTTCTAGCCGGCTTTGATGGTCCTGTAACCCTTGACGAAATCCAGAAGGTCCCTGAACTGTTTCCCGCAATGAAAGCCGTCGTAGATCGGGACCGGATGCCCGGACGCTACCTCCTCACGGGGTCTGCTAACGTCTTGATGCTGCCTAGGCTGAGCGAATCGCTCGCCGGCCGGATGGAGGTCCAGACCCTCTGGCCTTTCTCGCAAGGAGAGCTGAAGGGCCGGCATGAGACCTTTCTCGACAAAGCGTTTCAGAGGAGGTTTGCGCCCCAATCTTCCAAGGCCGGGGAACCAAAGGCCTGGCCGGAGCTGGCCTGCCTAGGAGGGTTTCCGGAAGTCGCAATCCGCTCCTCAGCGTCTCGTCGCAAGGCGTGGTTCCGGTCATACGTGACGACCGTGCTGTCTCGGGACGCGAGGGATATTACCAACATCGAATCGCTTGCCAGCCTGCCAAGGCTTCTGAGCCTGCTGGCCTCCCGAACCTCGTCGCTGCTCAATTACGCCGACCTTGCCCGGGCTCTAACGATGCCCCAGAGCACCCTCAAGCGTTACATAGGGCTCCTGCAGGCCTTGTTCCTCTTCCACCCCCTGCCCGCCTGGTCCAGCAACCTTGGACAGCGACTGATCAAGTCCCCGAAGGTCCTCCTTTCGGACACGGGCCTGCTCGCGCACCTCACGGGAGCCACCCCGGACAGGCTCCGCCAGGACCCGACGGCGGCCGGCCACCTCCTGGAGAACTTCGTCGCCATGGAGCTGGTCAAGCAGGCCTCGTGGTCCGAGGCCCAGGTCCAGGTTTTCCACTTCCGGACCCTCACTGGAAACGAGGTGGACCTCCTCCTGGAGGATGAGGAGGGCCGCATCGTCGGGATCGAGGTGAAAGCCTCGGCCACGCCTTCGTCTTCAGACTTCAAGGGCCTGAAGATCCTGGCGGAGTGCGCCGGAGACAAGTTCGCCCGGGGGATCGTGCTGTACACCGGGCACGAGGTCATTCCCTTCGGGAAGAACCTTACGGCCGTGCCCCTACCGTTGCTTTGGGAGTCATGACCTATGGGAGACCGGCGCGAGCTGAAGGAACAAATCGCGCGCGAAGAAAGCAGACTTGCGGCCTTGGCGCAAGAGCTGGAGGACCAACGCCAGGTTGTAGCATCGCTCAAGGCCAAACTGGACCGCGCTGAGAACGAATGCGCCGAGGCTAAGCCGCGGGCAGCGCTGGCGGAATCGGGATCGGGTCTCTCCACGCTTGAGAAGGTCCGCCTGTTCCGGTCTTTATTTCGTGGGCGCGAGGATGTGTTTCCACGCCGCTGGGAAAACGCGAAGACGGGACGCTCCGGTTACGCTCCAGCTTGCGAGAATGAATGGGCGCCAAAGGTTTGCGCCAAGGGTGGGTCAGGAGACCGTCGTACTTCTAGCAGCGTTTGTGGGGAATGCAAGAGCCAGAGATTCCTTGCGGTCACCGACGAGCATATCGCCAGGCACCTTAAAGGGCTTCAGGTTATGGGAGTCTACCCGCTACTGCTGGACGAAACATGCTGGTTCCTGGCCGTAGATTTCGATGGCGAAAGCTGGCGGGAGGACCTTGAAGCATTTTCGAAGACATGTGCCCTGCAGGGTCTTGCGGCATCCGTCGAACGATCTCGTTCAGGGAATGGAGCCCATGCCTGGTTCTTCTTCGCCGAACCCGTGCCTGCGGCGACAGCCAGAACAATGGGCTGTTTCTTCATTACCGA
>JBBIUU010000083.1:6823-13027 GCA_037440125.1 Acidobacteriota bacterium | reverse complement strand
GGACCTTCCGGAGCGCAAGCGGGAGGGCGAGGAGGGCGAAGAGCCCGGCGCAGCAGAGGACCGTCACGAGTCCCTTGAAATAGACCGTCGTCCCGCTCAAGGGGCGCCCCCCGCGAAACCGCCGCGGCCGAGGAGCCCCTCGAGGCGGTGGCGCCAGCCCTCCACCACGGAGCGGTCCGAGGCGCCCTCGTAGAACCGTCCCGGCGCGAAGAGGGGAAACTCCTTGCCGCTCCTGAGGTGGAGCACGAGGTAGTAGAACCCCACGAAGTTGGAGCGTTTCCCGAGGTACCCGACGCCGACGCGCTCGATCTCGTCGAAGGCCACCGCCTTTCGCCGCGTGCCCAGGGGGCTGAAGTCCTCCACGGTGATGACGCGGAGGGAGGGGTCCACCACCACCCGTTGGCGCCCCTGCGTGAGGGCGCCCGCCGCGCCGATGCCTAGGAGGAGGAGCCCCAGCAGGAACCCGGCCCTGCTGTCGGTCAGCCCCGGGCCGGTGAAGTGGCGGAAGCCCACCACCAGGACCAACCCCACGGCGGCGCAGCCGATGGCGGCGGCGAGCTGTTTCCCCGGCGAACTTTCCGAGACCCATCGGTCCATCGTCGCCTCCCGGCCCTCAGCGGCCCACGGGCTTGAGCGCGCCGGCGGTGAGGAAGGGCTCGAGCATGTTGGCCGCCCCGCCGTGCTCCACCATCTTCCCGTCCACCACGCGGTCCACGTTGACTCCGGTGAAGACGAGCATCCGGTTCGTGGGCGCCATGCCGAGCCACTCGGCGGCGTGGGTGCCCCTGGCGGTGATCACGGTGGCGACCCACTCGCCCTCCGCGACCTGGCGCTCGACGGTGACGTGCAGGTCGGGGTAGATGGCCCGCACCGCGCGGACGTGCTCCGCCATCCCCGCCACGCCGCTCACGACGCGGACTTTACCGTCGGTCTCCACGCACCCCTCGGCGACGATCTCGGGGAGGAGCGCCACGTCCCCCGTGTTCACCACCTCCTCGACGAAGCGCCGGGTGACCCGCTTGTTCTGCTCCGATGCGTTCATGGGCTCTCCCTTCGCCTCCTCCCGCGGGACCGCCGCGCCCTCGGGCACCCTGAACCCGGCGCCGAATCGCTCGAGCATGCCGTTGAACTCGCCGACCTTCTCCGGCGTGTCGAGCCGCGCCTGCTCGGGGTATTCCGCCCAGAGGATGACATCGCGATAGTCGCGCTTGGCGTCGGCCACGAGCTCGCGGACCTTCCCCACATCCCCCTCCGCGAGCTTCAGCACGCAGAGGTGGACGCGCTCCGCTTCCTGCTCGTGCCCCTCCGCGCCGTACGTCGCGAGGAGGGCCTCGACCTCGTTGCGCTCGTCCTCTCGAAACTGCTGCCGGACCACCTCGCGCACCCGCTCGGTCAGCCCCATGACAGGGTCCCCTCCCCGGCCGCCATCGCCCCGAGGCCTTCGAGCCATTCCGGAGACGGGCGCTCCGTCAATCGGATCTTGGGACCACCGTAGCGTCCGAAGAGGGAGGCGTGCGCCCCGTGCGACATGTCGCCGTCACGCCGGTAGTAGTCCTCGACCCACGAGAGGAGGAAGGCGAGCCGAGCGTCCTGTTCCTCCTTGGACGCGTACTTGTGGGGTTCCCAGGGGCGCTCGTGGCAGTTGGCCAGGCACGCCTCCGCGCCGGGATCGAGGAAGAGGAGCGCCGGGCGGTGCTCCAGGGAAGCCTCCACGAGGGACGCGTAGCACCCCTCCACGACCCAGCGAGCCTTCCCCCCGCAGAAGGTGGCGACGTCCCTCACCGCATCGGCGGGGTCCCTCGGGACGGCGATGAGGCCCGGCACCCACGCCACGGCGTCGAGGTCCAGCGACGCGAGGTCGTACCTCCCGGCGATCTGGCCCGCCAGCGTGCTCTTGCCCGAACCCGAGTTGCCGACGACGGCCACCCGCATGGAGCCCTCCTCAACCGAGGATGAACAGGATTTCGCCGCCCTCGTCCCGCAGCTTCTCGAACCCGCACTTCTGGAGGACGCGGATAGACGCGGTGTTCCCCTTCGCCACACCCGCGTAGAGCGGCCTCTCCTCCTCCAGGCGGAGGAGCTGCGACAGCGCCCGGGTGGCGACGCCGCGGCCCCAGAACTCTCTCCCGATCCAGTAGCCCACCTCTCGGGTGTCGCCCCGAAGGAAGCTCAGGACGTTGCCGGCCACCGCCCCGTCGAGGAGGACCGTTCGGATGACGCTGGTCGGGTCCAGCAGAATCTTGTGCCAGTGCGTCATGAACGCTTCCCGAGCGCGGGAGGGGAAGTTGGCCATCTCGAAGGCCACGGGGTCCGCCTGGTGCTCGAAGAAGATTTCGAGGTCACTCTCTCGGACCACCCTGAGGCGAACCGTCTCCCGTGCGCGGCGGGGAATCTTGCGGGCTTTGGCTTTCCCGTTCACGGTGTCACCTGACGTCGGCACCGCGCTCGAGGAGCGCCTCGCGGAGGATCGAGCGGTGGCAGCGCTCCTCGCGCTCGCAGTAGCAGCCGACGGAGAGGTCCGTCTGGTGGGAGAGCGCCGCGAGGAGGTCGAGTTCCCGGCTCGCGTGGGGCTCCCTCAGTTCGGCCAGGAACTTGCGCCTGAAGGCGTTCCAGGCCTTCTCGTCGTCGGCGTGGAGGGCTTCCTTGACGAGGGCCTCGCTCGGCGAGAGGTTCGGGAACCACACGTCGTAGAAGTCCCTCGACGCGAACTCCTCCTTCCGGACGCCGCGCGGGGGCCGCCGCACCGTCCCGACCCGCGGCCCCTCGCCTTTTTCGCGCGGCGTGCCCAGCCTCACGATCCGGATCGCCATGGGATCTCCCTACCGATCTCGAGTTGGCAGCGGCCTCGTCGCCATGTAGGCCCCGACGAAGAGCGCTCCCAGAAGCGCATCCATGACACCCGCCGCCAGCATGGTCGCCGTGGTCTTCCCGAGGGCGTACAGCCATGGCGCCGCCACCGCGAAGCCGGCCTTCTCCAGGACGCAGAAGGGCACCACGGGGCGGAAGCGCACCGGGTCCCTGGAAATCGCGACGAAGAGCCCCTGCCACGCCAGGGCCACGCCGATGAATCCGTAGTAGAAGATGGGATACCCGTTGCCCGGCGCCTGGCGGGCTTCCATGAAGAGCAGCGGCACAAGCGCCACGATCCCGTAGATCCCCGCGACCAGGTACACCCAGCGAGCGAACCTCACGGCGGCTCCCCTCCCTCACCTGCTCAGGCCATGTGCTCGACGTCGGGCGGCATGAGCACCCAGGGGTGCATCCGCTCCTCGTACACCGACACGGTGGGACCGGGGAAGGCCGCGTCGGCGAAGGCGCCCACGGGAATCCCCAGGAACCCTTCCAACCCCTCCATCTCGTAGAAGACCGTGGCGCCGCAGCGGGGGCAGAAGTGGAAGGTGGCGCTGCCGCCGTCGTCGGCCTCCCTGACGAAGGCCTGGGACTCGCCCGCGGTGTGCACGTCCTCCCGGCGGAACCGCGCCTGGACGCCGAAGACGCTGCCCGTGCGGCGCTGGCAGGCGTGGCAGTGGCAGATGGAGACCCTGACGGGCTCGCCCGACGTCCGTGCGGTGAGCCGGCCGCAGCTGCACGACGCGACGCGTTCGCTCATGGCCTCCTCCACTTTGTGGTTACGGCGGGACACATCAGGCGCCCGAGGTGTTCCGCCGGATGGCCTCGAGGAGCCTCTCGGGCTCGGCGGCGCTCACGAGCACCGAGTAGCCCTCCCGCGTGGGGAGGTAGAGCACCCGTCGCTTGTCCGTGACGACCAGGAGGGCGCGCCCGCCGCCGCGGAGCTTGAACCAGCCGGTCGAGTAGCCCGGCAGGCCGATGCCGTTGGTCCGGAGCGTCGGGCGCAGGTCATCCTCGCGGGTGAGGTCCACCACGCGCGCCGCGGCGACATCGACGGACGCCAGGGGAAGGCTCCGTCCGTAGAAGGGGGCGTTGATCCTCAGAGACCCCGCCGACACCTCCACCGAGCCGCGCCCCATGGAGGTCGCCGTGTAGACGACGAATACGAGCCCGGCGGCCAGGAGGAGCCCGATGGGCACGAGCATCAGGAGCGCCGAGCCCCCCGCAGGGGCCATGGGGAAAACCTCTCTCATCGCGTGCTCCTTTTCAGGAAACAGCCGGACCCAGGCGTCCGGCGAGGTCGCAGTCGCAGCGGATCCCCGCGGAGGCCAGCGCGCCGCGAGCCCTCACCATCTCCGCCTGCCCGAACCCGTGGCGCCGTTCCAGGTACCGCATGGTGAGCTCGTAGGAGGGGTCGCAGCCCAGGGCGCCGACGGTGTACGCGACGCTGGTCACCATGGCCGCGAGCTCGCCCTCCGTCAGGCCCAGGTCCACGTGCAGGGCGTCCATCGTCTCCTCGACTCCTGTCAGCAGTCGCCAGGTCGCCTCAGCCCTCCGGCAGAAGGTCCTTCGGGAGCAGGTGGACCGCGGTCTCGGGCTCCCAGGTGGCCGACGCGATCCACCACCGCGAGCCGTCCCAGAAGAGCTCGATGGAGTTGACGCCCCGGCCCAGCACGGGTCCGCCCGTTGCCTTGCGGACCTCGTAGGTGGAGAAGACGTGGACGATATTGCCGTAGCGACGGCTCTCCCGGTGGATTTCGTTCTCGAAGAACCCGTCCTTCACCATCCGGGCGTCGCTGGCGTCCACGTGCTCCTGGTGCGTCTGGACCTCAACGAGGGGCGCGCCGTCCTTCCCCGGGACCACGATCACGAAGCGGATCCCGGGGATGTAGAGCGCGAGGAGCAGCGCGAGGCCCGCGGCGAGCTCGACGATGGCCGTGACCGCCAGGAGCCCCTTGAGGCTCACGGGCGCGCCCCCGGCCCACCGGGGGCGTCCTCCGCGGCGGCCTCCTCCGGGAAGAGGGCCCTGATGTCGTCCTTCGTCAGCGTGATGAGGGTGAAGACCCCGAGCACGGTCCCGAAGGGCATGAGCAGGCACTCCATCCCCGCCATCACGAGGCAGAACATGTAGCGGCGGCGCGACTGGAGGGAGCGCCCCGCGACCACCATGCACACCGTGAAGGTGAGCCCGCAGAGGATCCACACCGAGGCGAAGAAGATGAAAAACCATCCCACCCACTCGATCGGGAACGGGTCCTTGTCGTCCTTGAGCGCCCCGCTCGCGATGGCGATGCCCATGGCGAGGTGGATGGAGGGGATGAAGGAGAAGCACCCCGCGAAGGCCGCCACGACGTAGTGGAAGATCGAGAGGATCCGCAGGAGCTGCTCGTTCCGCGTCATCACATCCTCCTCCTGGATCTCCGGGGGTCCCCGCCACCGGGCGGGCTAGGCCTGGGACGACGAGCCCGCCACGGTGTAGTGCTGGACGAAGGGCTCGAACTCGAGCAGGTAGTCCCGGTCCTCCGGGTAGTACTTGGCCTTCAGCACGTCCTCGCCGGCGAAGGCCCGCACGGCCTCCTCCGAGGCCCACCGCGTCACCGGGAGGAAGTGCGCGACGGCGCCCTCGGCCCGTCGGAGGACGGAAGCCTCGAGGTTGCCCGGGACCGAGCGGTAGTCGGGGACGGCCCGCCCCACGAGGAACCGTTCGTAGGCATCCGCCTTCTCGATCGGGGTCACACCGTGCCTGATCCTGACGATCACGGGAGCCTCCTCCGTGGACCTTCCCACCCTCTCCGTTCCCTATCGTCCGCTGTGCCGATTGTAACTCCACGGGCGGGCGGATGCTCCGGCCGCTCCACCGGGCGAACTTCCTGCGTCCACCCTCCGTATGTCTGGCCATGGGGGTCGGGGTTCGCACCCTCCGAGGGGGGACATCCGCCATGGAGACCGCCACGTTCTCGCCGGCCCGGCCCGGCGAGCGGCTGGCCCACATCGACGCCATCCGGGGGCTGGCCCTCTTCGGCGTCCTGGTCATGAACGCCCAGTACCACTTCCGGGGGCCCTTCGAGCTCTACGCCGCGGGCCCCCACCCCACCGAGGGGCTCTGGAACGCCGTCGTGGACGACGCCTTGCGCTTCCTCGTGGAGGGCAAGGCCATGACCCTCTTCTCGATCCTGTTCGGGGTCGGCCTGGCCCTCCAGCTCGAGCGCAAGCTGACGGCGGGCGGCGGCTTCTGGGCCTTCGCCCTGAGGCGGATGGGGGCGCTCTTCCTCCTCGGCGCCCTCCACGTCGTCCTCCTGTGGTACGGGGACATCCTCATCTTCTACGCCGCCGCGGGGCTGCTCCTCCTGCCCT
>JBBIUU010000083.1:0-6723 GCA_037440125.1 Acidobacteriota bacterium | reverse complement strand
TGGTACGGGGACATCCTCATCTTCTACGCCGCCGCGGGGCTGCTCCTCCTGCCCTTCCTCAGGAGGACGACCAAGACGGTGACGATCTGGCTCGCCTCCCTCTACGGCCTCGCCACGGCGGCCGTCCTCGTGCTCGCCACGGTCCGCGTCTGGAACACCACGGACGTTCAGGCCCAGCGGGCGAAGGCCCTGGCCGAGGCCGCGGACCGCGCCAAGGAGCTCGTGGCAGGCTATCTCCAGCCGGGGTGGTGGGACGTCCTCGTCGTCCGCGTGGGCCACTACCTGCACGATTTCCCCGAGCTCTGGCCCGCCCTCCTCCTCGCCTTCCTCAACCTCCTGCTCGGGCTCGCCCTGTGGCGCGCGGGGATCCTGCGCGACCCTGCGGCGGCCACCGCCCGCATCCGCCGGTGGGTGCCTTGGCTCCTGACCCTCGCGCTCGTCACGGGGGTCCTGCACCTCGGCGCTCGGCCCGTCTTCGATTTCATCCTCGCCCACGGAGGCTGGTCGAAGGCGCTCGTGTACCCGCTCGCGCTCAGCCAGGTCTACGGGTTCCAGCTGATGGCGTTGGCCTACGGTGCCCTCGTGCTGCTCGGGTGGCCCCGCCCCGGCTGGAACCGCGTCCTCCGAGCCTTCGCGCCGGTGGGGCGCATGGCGCTCACCAACTACCTGATGCAGAGCCTGGTCATGACGGCCATCTACAACGGCTGGGGGCTGGGACTCTACGGGAAGGTAGGCCCCGCCGCCAACCTGGCGATATGCGTGTTCTTCTTCTCGATTCAGGTGGTGGTTAGCCGGTGGTGGCTGGACCGGTTCTGCTTCGGCCCCGCCGAGTGGCTCTGGCGCTGCATGAGCTACGCCCGCCGCCAGCCCTTCAGGCTCGCGCGGGCCGCCGCGCCTTCGCCGCCCGGGCCCGCGCCCCAGGCATCCTAGGCCCTCTCCCCGATCCGCTCGGCGATCCTCGCCTTCACGAGCTTGCGCACGAGGCGTGCCGGGAGCGGCTCGTCGGCAGGGAATCGGATCGTGCCCTTCGCCGTGGCGTAGGACGCCAGGTCCGCCGCGTACGCCTCGATGGGGTAGGCGCCGGGGTAGAAGGAACAGTGCTTGGCCGCCGCGCCGTAGGACACGAGGAGGCGCCCCTCCAGCCGGAACCCGGGCACGTTGTAGCTGATGCACTCCTCGGCCCCGGGAGCCGCGGCGCGGATGTCCCGCCTGAGCTTCTCCAGCGCGGCCCGCTGGTCCTTGGAGAGCGACCCCAGGTACTCGTCAGTCGTCCGGAAGGTCTTCGTTCCGCTCACGTCATCTCCTCGATCGCCCGGGCCAGGTCCACCGGGTAGAGCTTGAGGTTGATCTTCAGGCGCGTCCCGCCGCCCGCGACGACGACGGTGTAGGGCCCGTCGGTGAGCGGGTTCGTGCCCCTCGAGATGGCCGTGATGGCGCCGAGGCGCACCCTCCGCCTCCGGAGCCACAGCGTGGTCTTCTCGATGTGGTCCCCCGTGACCTCGACGCGCTGCCCGAGCAGGTTGCCCCACAGGAGCGCCCAGGTGATGAGGCCCGCCGCGCTCAGGAGCTGGAGCATCTCGTCCCATGCCTCGAGACACGCCACCACGCCCACGACGACCCCCGCGAAGCAGGGCAGGGCCGACACCAGGTAAGCCCACCGGTCCGGGCGGTAGATCACGGGGCGCCCTCCCCCGCCGCCGGAAACCCGTCGAGCCTCGCGGGGTTCTCCACGAGAAACCTCCAGCGGGACCCCTCGTCCGCCACCCACGCGGCAAAGGCGTCGAAGACCGCCCCGTCGTCCACGTCGAGGGGAGGGGTCATTTCCCCACCTTCCTCCGCTGGAAGTCGACGACGCCCGAGAATCGCATCAGCCAGTCCCCGAGGGACGGTGAGAGCTCGCTCAGCGCGAAGGCGTACCGCAGCGGTCTCCCGTTGACGATCCTCTCGGCCCGGCCCTTCTCCATCGCGTTCACGACGGCCTCGGCGACCTGCTCTGGACCGCACGTGCCCACCAGGAAGGGCGGCTCCATGCCGAACCTCGCGAACATCCCCACGTCACGGACGTAGCCGGGGAAGATCGTCGAGAACCGGACGCCCGTGCCGCGCAGCTCCAGCCTCAGGGCCCTGGCCCACTCGGCCAGGCCGGCCTTGGCACCCGAGTAGGCGGCCGCGTAGGGCGCCCCGCTCTTCGCGGCGATCGAGGCGACGTTGACGATGTGCCCCGACCCTCTCTCGAGCATCCCGGGGAGGACGAGGTGCGTCAGCGCCATCGGTGCGACCAGGTTGGTTTCCAGGTTCTCCGCCACCGAGGGCCACGGCAGCTCGGCGAAGGCGCCCTCCGACTCGAGCCCCGCGTTGTTGAGGAGCGCGTCGATCCGCCCGCAGGTGCGGAGGACGCCGGCCACGAGGTTCTCCCGCTCCGCCTGGACGCAGAGGTCCGCGGGGAAGGTGGAGACCTCCACGCCGATCTCCCTCAGCCGGCCGGCCGTCGCCTCGAGGCCCGCGGCGGAGCGCGCGGTCAGCGCGAGCGTGGCGCCGCGTCGGCCCACCGCTTCGGCCACGAGGGGCCCCAGGCCCCGGGACGCGCCGGTCAGGAGAACCACGAGCCCCTTCAGCTTCGTCATGGGGCACCTCCGAGGGAAGGTGAGCCGCTCGCCACGCCGGCGAGCGCGGGGTCAACACCGGCGTCCACCCGCGGCGCGCTCGAAGCCGCCCCGGCATCGGGCGCACCGTCGGCTACGACAGAGTCGGGGCGGCCCTACCCGTGCGTCTCCGGACGAAGGCGCCGCCGCTGCCTGATGATTCCCAGCGCGGACGCCGCCATCGCCAGCGCTTCGATGGCCACGACGGCCACGAGGGGCCACGACTCCCCATACACGAGAGGTTCGCCGTGCGTGTCGCGGCCCGAGAGCACGACCCTCCAGAAGGGGAAGGAGAGCAGCGCGGAGACGACGGACACGCCCAGGGACACGACGCATGCCCTGAGCGCCCTGCGCGCGTCGGAGGCCAGCAGGCCGTACAGGAGGAGGCCGAAGGCGCCCGCGACGAGCACGACGCCCACGAGGCCCCCGAGCAGGACCAGAGCTAGACCACTCGCACCGGCCATCGGCCCTCCATTTCAGCCCGACGGCTCATGAGCAATCGGGACGGCGCGCCTCCGGGCAATGTCCTGCCTATTGCTTCTGGCCGTAGAAGGAGGTGATGTCGAAGTACACCTTGTGCTTCACGTCGTGCGCGTCGGTGAAGTGCACGATGTCGTAGGACCTGCCCCCGTAGAAGGAAGTGCTCTTCTTGCCCATCCTGTAGCCGGGGTATCTGGCCCTAATCCATTCGGATTCCTGGGCCGCGCCCGCGAAATCGTTCGCGGCGTTGATGATGATGGCCTTCGAATAGGAGCTCCCGTCGCGGCCCGCCTGGTCCGCCGTGGCGTCCGCCTGCGGAGCCGTCGCCTGGGCCATCGCCGATACCGCGATCACGAAACACAGAACTGCCAGCAACCCTACACGCATGGCGCACCTCCTTCTCCATGATAATGCCCTGAGCCCCGCGGAGGGCCGGGCGCCCCGGTCCCTCCGGACATCCGCCCCTAGGCCCATCGCCCGATCTCGATGCCCGACACCCTGAGATGGTCCGCGTAGTGTCTGAGATACCGGGCCACGGCCCTTCCGAGGAAGTGGTAGCTGCGAACCTCGAGGGGCGAGAATTTCATGATGCCCGTCTCGTAACGCTCGTAGACCTCGAACCGACGGTCCTCACGCCTCTTGATGAGGGCGCCGTCTCCGAGGTCCTCGACGTCCTTACCCTCCGGGAACTGCCCCGCCCGGTCCAGCGATTCCCTGACGATCCTCTCCACCACCGAGAAGGGCAGGCGCCTGCGATCTCCCGACCGGGTGCAGCGGTTGTCCCGCAGGTCGGCGAGCACCTCGTGGGCCCATGCGTATGGACCGGCGGGGCTCATGTCGCTCACGATTTCCGGCTTGGCGCATTCCCAGTCACCTCGAGCGTCAAGCGGTCCAGGTTCTGTTCGTTGGCCCTCTCGAGGAACTGGCGCATCTTCTCGGCGAACTCGTGGTTCTCGAAGACCCCGACCCAGGAGACGATGGTCCCGGACGCACCGGGCGTCAGCGTGATGGACAGCTCGAAGTGAGGCAGGTTGACGTGCTTGATCCTGACCAGCGTGTTCGGGACGATCTCCAGGAACTCCGACTGGTTCTTGTAGCTCGCCCCGTCCGGGCCGTGCATCGTGAAGAGCCAGGGCCCGCCCTGCCGGAACTCGAAGGTACGGAAGGTGTTCGTGAACCCCTCCGGGCCCCACCAGCGCGCGAGGCGCACCGGGTCTTCGATGGCCGAGAAGACGGACGCCGCGTCGGCGGGGATCTCTCGGGCGTGGCGGAAGACCGACATCGGACCCTCCCGAACCCTTGCCTGCTCCGGATTCTATCTCAAGGTGGCGCCTGTCCCGCAACGGCGGAAGTTCTCGCGGTCCGCGCCGCGCCGGGGTCAATCCTTCGCGACGATGTCGACCGAGATCTCCACCGCCGGGATCTCCCCGCTGTTTTCGAGCCAGTGGAGCGTGTTCCGATCCTCGGGCCAGCCTACGCCCGGGCCGTACTCGGTGGCGATGCCGTTCCGGTGGTCGGTGATCGTCCCCTGCAGGATGTAGACGATGCCGGGGCGGCCGAAATGGTCGTGGATCGGGCCGAAGACGCCTCCCGGCTCCATCGTCACGAGGCGCATCCGGAGCTGGCGCCCCGCCATGCCCTCGATCTCCGGGCCGAGGTCGACCGTCGAGAGCTGTTTCACCGTCACACCCTTCGTCTCGTGGCTCACCGCGGTGTCCTTTCCGTGCTTTCGGAGGCCGGGCGTCGAATGCACCGGGCCGGAGCACTATGGATGAAACCGCGGCCGGAGGGCCGCATTCCCGCCCGGTCGGCGCCGCGCCGTAGGGTCCCTACACCTTCTGCGGCCCGCCTGCCCCAGAGCCGGGGAGCACGTGGCGGTACCAGTAGAGGGGCATGACGAAGAGTCCGAGTGCCACGTTGAGAAGCAACCAGAGCACCTTCTGGCCCTTGGAGAGCCCCTCGTTTCTGACGATATGGAAGGCGTAGAAGATGGTCGTGAAAGCGAGCGCCACCAGCGTGATGATCCCCACGATGACCATCGCGAGCGCTCCGAGCGCGAAATAGAGCAGTTCGTCCTTGGGGTATTGGAGGGATTCGCTTGCGGGGAACATGAACGGGAACAAGGCGAGCCCCGCGAACAGGCCGATTGCGGCGAGAGGGCTCCACAGTGTCGCGACGCCGAGCCATCGCGTCGACCTGCGATCGAGTCGCATCACCCGCCATTTCTCCCGCGGCCGGCGCCGGTTCTAGTGCGGTTCACCTGGGCGGCTCCCATAGCTCGATGCGGTTGCCCTCCGGATCGTAGCACCAACCGAACCGCCCGAACTCGGATTCCTCCACCTTCTCTTCCACGCGCACGCCGCCCCGCCTGAGCTCCGCGAGGATGTCCGGCAACGAGTCTACGATGTAGTTGATCATGAACTTCTGGCCGCTGTCCCCAAAGTAGCCGGTGTCTTTCGGGAACGCGGACCAGATGGTCGACCGCTCCATGGAGGGGGCTTCGTGCTCTCGCCATCTGAAGACGGCACAGCCCTCGTTCACCGGAACGCCGAGATGCTTCCGATACCACTCGCACTGCGCCTCCGGATTCCCCGATCTAAAGAACACGCCGCCGATACCTTTGACTCCGGGCATCCCAGGGCCTCCCTTCCGTGATCTCCTCCCGGCCACCGCGCGCCGCAGGTCAGTCCTGCTTCTGGAAGATGAGGCTCCCCGTCTTGAATCCCCGCTCTTTGGACATCTGAAGGAACTTCTCGACGACCTCCGGCTTCACGGAGGGCGTCCTCGCCAGAAGCCACAAGTACTCCGTCGTCGGGCCTGACACGAAGGCATATTGGTAATTCTCGCGATCCAACTCGAAGACGACGTAGGATCCGTAGAACGGCCCGAAGAAGGATACTTTCAAGTAGCCCTGCGACTCGTCCCCCACGAACCGGGCTCGCCCTGTCGCCTCCTTCCACCTCTTCTCTGAGTCTGAAAAGCCCCGGTTGACCACGGAGAGACCTCCACCGTCTCTCGACGAGTACACCGCGGCAACATGGCTCAAGCCCCTTTCGAAGGGGTGGTCCAGCCGAGCGATCTCGTACCACTTGCCAAGGTACCGGTTCACCTCAAAATCAGCGACCGGCCGCACCGTAGGCGGCATGCCCAGGCAACCACCGAGCACCATTAGGCCGCACATCAACAGGAGGTTTCTCACGTGACCTCCCCACAACTTGCGCTGCGAATCGGCCGGGCGAAGCGACGGATACAGCCACGTGTACCACCGGGCCGGGCAAAGCTACTGGTAATAAGCATCTGGTGCATAGGACGCCTTACAAAGGGCAGTAGGTGAAGCCACCCTGTGGATCGGTCCGGTGCCACTGCTCGTTAGGCGTAGGCTCTCTTATGATCTTTCAGGCAATTGAGCCGAATGCTAGACCGCAACTACCCAGACGGCTGACCTTGTGACGAGATAGAAGGATCGATATGGGGCGATTATGACTTCGCGATATGGCAAATCTGGAAACTCGGGAAGAAAGCGCCCTGATTCTGGAAACGCTACCAATCTCTTAGGCTGATTCATCTTGAGGTGACCACCGCAAATAGAGTGATTTCAGGC
>JBBIUU010000082.1:11072-13178 GCA_037440125.1 Acidobacteriota bacterium | reverse complement strand
CACCGACAGCCACCTCGTCATCCACGTCACTGGCGGAGGCGGCGGTCGCACCGTGGCCTTGGCGTGGGACGCCCCGGCGGCCGGCGGAGCCAATCCGCCCCAGAACGTCCGGGTGACCTCTGCCGGTTCTGCGGGCCTCGGGGAGGCGACCATCGGCGAGGTGGAGCCCAACGGCTGCCCCACGAGCGTCGGCGGCTCGGATACCCTTCAGGTCCTCGGCACGGGCACGACGGTGAACGGGGACATCTCGGAGAGCGACACGGAGGGGTGTATCAACCTCAACGGCGACGTCTTCGAGGACCTGTACGCGGTCTCCATAGCGCAGTCCGGGACGTACACCTTCAGCCTCAGCTTCTCCGCGGGCCCCGACCTGGACCTCTACCTCCTCGATCCCGGAAGCCTCAACATCCTCAATCCCGCCTGCGGGCAGGGGACCTGCGGCGTCACGTGCGACAACCCCGAGAGCTTCCAGGCGACGCTGGCCCCGGGCACCTACTGGCTTGGCGTGAACCTCGCCAGCGATGCGCCCTGTTCACCCGCGGCCGACGCGACCTACTCGCTGTCGGTGAGCGGAGGGCCCTCCACGCCGGTTCTCCAGGGCTACAACGTCTACCGGGCCGCAACCGACTCGGATCCCAGCTACGTCAAGCTCAACGGCAGTACCTTGCCCACGCTCCCACGGACCTACAGCGACACCACGGCACCCGCGGGCACGCTCTACTACCGGGTGAAGGCCGTCTACGATACCGGGGAGAGCGGTTTTTCGAACACCGCCAGCACGGCCGCCCCGCCCGCGTCGGGCGCTCCCTACGCCTGGGGCATGGGCACGAGCGGTCAGATCGGCGACGGGGCCAACGCGGACCGCCTCTCGCCCGTGGCCGTCTCCAACCTGACCGGCGTCACGGCCATCGCCGGGGGCGAGTACTTCTCCATGGCCCTCAAGAGCGACGGGACCCTGGCGTCCTGGGGCTACAATTTCGCGGGACAGCTCGGTGACGGCACCAACGGCTCGAGCAACGTCCCCGTCGCGGTGTCCAACCTGACCGGCGTCACGACCTTCGCCACGGGGCGCAACCACGCCCTCGCGGTGAAGAGCGACGGCAGCGTCTGGGCCTGGGGCCTGAACTCCAAGGGTCAGATCGGCGGAAGCAGTCCCAGCAGCAACCTGCCCGTGGCGGTCGCAGGGCTCGCCGGCGTCACCGGTGTCAGCGGCGGCGAGGAGGTCTCCGTCGCCGTGAAGGGCGACGGCACCGTCTGGACGTGGGGCGCCAACTACTACGGACAGCTCGGCATCGGCTCCACGGACAACAACAGCCACTCCACGCCCCAGCAAGTGCCCGGCATGACGAACGTGACGAAGGTGGACGCGGGCTACCAGTTCGTCCTCGCGCTCAAGGGCGACGGCACCGTCTGGGGATGGGGCCGCAACTACAACGGCCAGCTGGGCGACAACTCCACGACGGACCGCACCTCGCCGGTCCAGGCGCAGGGCCTCACGGGGGTCGTGGCCATCGCCGCCGGCTACGCGGGCTCCGTCGCGCTCAAGGGCGACGGGACCGTCTGGGCGTGGGGGTGGAACGGCGCCGGCGGCGCCGACAACCACGTGCCCACCCAGGTGACGCAGGTCACGGGCGCGACGGCCGTGGCGGCGGGTTACCTCTCGGCCTACATCCTGAAAGGCGACGGAACGGTCTGGGCGTGGGGACGCAACACCCACGGGCAGTTGGGTGACGGCACCACGACCTGGCACGACACGCCCGTGCAGGTGGTCTCCCCGGGCTTCGTCGGCGTCATCGGCGCGGGGGATGCCCACGGCCTCGCCATCGTGACGCCGCAGGTCTGCACGGTCCTCTGCTCCGCCACGGTGCCCGCGACGGGCGTCGCCGGGACGGCGGTGAACTTCCAGGCCTCCTCGACGCCCACCAACTGCTCGGGTTCGCCGACCTACGCGTGGACCTTCGGCGACGGGGGAAGCTCGACCCAGCAGAACCCCTCCCACACCTACGCCGCCGCCGGGTCCTACCCGTGGGCGATGACCGTGACGGTGAACGGGCAGACGTGCTCTCAGAACGGGACCATCGCCGTGTCGGCGGCCCCTCCGGCGCT
>JBBIUU010000082.1:5270-10972 GCA_037440125.1 Acidobacteriota bacterium | reverse complement strand
TGGGCGACGCGAGCACCTCGACGCTCCAGAACCCGACCTACACCTACACCCAGGCGGGCAGCTTCACGGCGGTCCTGACGGTGACCGACTCGGCCTCCCATACGGCCCAGGCCACGGGTGTGACCATCAACGTCACCGCGCCCCTCAGCGCGACGGCTGGCTCCGACAAGACCTCGGGCTCGGCGCCGCTGGCGGTGGCCTTCACGGGCTCCGCCTCGGGCGGCACGGGGAGCGGCTACACCTACGATTGGAACTTCGGAGACGGCACTGCCCATTCGGCCGCGCAGAGCCCCTCCCACACGTATACGTCCGCGGGGACCTACCACGTGACGCTGACCGTCACCGACTCGGGCTCCCACACGGCCACGGACACACACCTGACCATGACGGTCTCCAACCCGGTGGCCCCTCCCGTCATCACGCTCATCAAGAAGGTCTCGCCTCCCTGGAAGATCGTCGTGAGCGGAAGCAACCTCCAGAACGGCATCAAGGTCTACATCGACGGGGTGCAGTGGGGGAGCGTGGTGTGGAAGAAGACCACCAAGATCCAGCTCACGGGTGCCATCAAGAGCGCCGTGCCGAAGGGCACCACGCACACCTTCCGGTTCGTGAACCTGGACGGCGGAGAAGCGACCACCACCTGGGGCTGGTAGGCTGTCACCGACGCGAATCACCGGAGGGGCCCTGCGGGGCCCCTCACTTTTTTGGCGTGAAACCCTAGACGGATTCACCCTCGTATACGTCTATGTAGACGGGAACGCGAAAGCCGCTCCGGGAGGTTATGGGCCATGGAGAACCAACCGAGCCAGATCGGTCCCTACCGCGTGGACCGCGAGCTGGGCCGCGGCGGGATGGGGGTGGTCTACCTCGGCCACGACCTCCGGCTCGAGCGCCCCGTCGCCATCAAAGCCCTCCCGGAGGAGTTCGCGAAGGAGCCCGAGCGCCTCGCCCGCTTCGAGCGCGAGGCCAAGATCCTCGCCTCGCTGAGCCACCCGAACGTGGGGGGTATCTACGGCTTGGAGGAGAAGGACGAGGCCAAATACCTCATCCTCGAGTATGTGGAGGGCGACACCCTGGCCGACCGCCTCACCGCCGGGCCCCTCCCCATCGAGGATGCCCTTGAGATCTGCCGGCAGGCGGCTCTGGGCATCGAGGCCGCACACGAGGCCGGCGTGGTCCACAGGGACCTCAAGCCGGGAAACGTCAAGATCACCTCCGAGGGCCAGGTCAAGGTCCTCGACTTCGGCCTCGCCAAATCGCCGGGGACGGACCCGCCCTCGGGGCCCGACCTGGCCCAATCTCCCACGCTGACCTACGGCGCCACGCGGGACGGAATCGTCCTGGGCACGGCCGGGTACATGAGCCCCGAACAGGCGCGGGGCCGGCGCGTGGATCGCCGCACCGACATCTGGGCCCTGGGCTGCATCCTTTTCGAGATGCTCACGGGCAAACAGGCCTTCCAGGGCGATACGATCTCCGACACCCTCGCCGCCGTCCTGCGCGGAGAGCCGGAGTGGGGCGCTCTCCCACCGGCCACGCCCGAGCCCGTGCGCAGGCTCCTCCGCCGCTGTCTCGAGAAGGACCCGCGGCACCGGATGCGCGACGCCGCCGACGCCGTGCTGGACCTCGACGAGGCCCTCAAAGGCCCCCGTCCCTCGGCCCAGGTGGAGGCGGCGCCGGTGCGCGTCCCGTCCGCTCGGCGGAGCATCGTGGCCTGGGGCGCGGTGGGGCTCCTGTGCCTCGCGCTGGGCGTCGGCCTGGGGCGCATGATGGCGGCCCGGACGGCTAAGAACGGCACGAGTCAGCGTCCCCTCATGATGGCGGTGGAGATCCCCAAGGTCCTCAAGTTCCGGAGCGGCGCGATGGCCCCCGACGGCCGGGCTCTGGCCTGCATCGCGGCGTTCAAGCCGGAGGGTCGGGAGGGGGCGGCGGCCAGGCCCCAGACGAGGATCGTCCTGCGCCGCCTGGACGACTATACCCCCCTGCATCTCAAGGGGACCGAGGGCGCGCGCGCGGTCTTCTTCTCGCCCGACGGCAAGTGGATCGGTTTCCTCGCGCCCGTGTCGAGCGAGAGCAACAAGCTCCGCATCATGAAGCTCCCCGCCGACGGGAGCGCGCCTCCCGTCACCATCGCCGATTGGCAGGACGGGTGGAGCGACGTGGGATGGCTGCCCGACGGCGACCTCTTCATCATCACCGGGGAGGTCGGCAAGTTCCTCAGGCTGTCCCCCTCGGGCACCGGGTCGCCCAAGACAATCCAGGTGGCCGACAACGTGCCCGGCACGGTCCGCTACCAGGCCCCCCGCGGCATCCCGGGAAGCCCCCTCGTGCTCCTGAGCCGCGTGGCCTATGCGGCCCGGGGGTTCCAGATGGATGCCGTGCTCTACGACCCGGTGGCCGGGAGCATCAAGACGCTCGTGGAGGACGCCGGGCTGGCCGAATACGTGCCGCCGGGCTACCTGCTCTTCTCGAGGGCCGACACGCTCCTCGCGGCGCGGTTCGACCTGGCGAGACGCTCCCTCCTGGGCGGTCCGGTGGCGGTCATGGGCGGCCTGCGGACGGAGAACAACTGGGCCCCCGGCGGCTACGGGTACGAGAACGGCGTCCTCGCCTTCGCGCCGGGCGGCCGGCTCGGGGACCAGCGCCGCCTCGTCCTCGCCGGCCCCAAGGGGACGGAGCCGTGGTCACGCGACCTGCGGGCCTACAACGGCCAGCTCGCGGCGACGCTCGACGGCCGGCGCGTGGCGGTGGGGATCACCCGCCCCGAGGGGCTCGACGAGATCTGGGTCTCCGACCCCGGGACCCCGGTGCTCAGGCGGTTCCTCTTCTCGAGCGAGTGCGACGTCGATTACCCCATCTGGTCCGCCGACGGCAAGCGCCTGGCGTTCTTCCAGTCCTCCCGGAGCGACAAGGACGGCGTCTACTGGATCAGGGCGGACCGCCCCGACCACCCCATGCCGCTCGTGAACGCCAACGCCAACAAGGTGCTCTGCACGCCCGCGGCGTGGACGCCCGACGGGAGGGCCCTCATCTACCTGAGCCGCGACCTGGCCCTCGGGAAGGCGCAGCTCATGCGCATCGAGGTGCCCGAGAGCGGCGCACCCCCCGCGCCCACCGTCTTCCTCTCCCTCGGGACCTCCATGGGACTGGCGAGCTTCTCCCCCGACGGGCGCCTGTTCGCCTTCAACTCCAACGTCTCGGGCCAGAGCCAGGTGTACGTGTGCACCTACGCCGCAGACGGGCGTCTGGGCCCGCCCGTGGCCGTGAGCCCCGGAAGCGCGCGGCACGGACTCTGGGGCCGAGACGGCAAGAGCATCGCTTTCGTGACCGACGAGGGTAAGGTCGTCGAGGTGGAGCTCGCGCTCAAGGACGGGATCCGGCCCTCGGTCCCCAAGGAGGTCTTCGACGGGGACGCCGTGGGCCTCGTCAACTCTCTGGAGGGCATCGAGCGCCTCGCCGACGGCCGCTACTTCATCGTCCAGTTCGGCGAGGGCGAGGGCGAGGTCACCTGCCTCCGCGTCGCCCTCAATTTCGACAGGGTCATCCAGACCAAGGTCCCCAAGAGAAGCTGAGGCCACCCACCGCCCCGCCCGGCATGCCTCCGGCCTCCGATGGAATCGCCGGGGGCGCTCCGCCGTTTAGGTTGACGTTCGACGGTTCGCCGGGGGGTGTCGATGGCGCCTCTCTGTCTATCCGAACCACAGCAGCATCTCGAATGGGTCAGCGTTGCGCGGAGCCGGCCCTCGCGTCCGGAACGGCCTTCTGCCATCATGGAGGAGCCGACAGCCGAACCGCCACACGCGCCGAAACCGTCCGACGGAGGATTCTGATGGGCGTCCTCGAGTTCCGCTCCACCACGAAGGCCTACCCCGACCTCTTCACGCCCCAGGTCCTCCGCGCTCTGAAGGCCCTCGCCCCCCTGAACCGGGACCGCCGCGAGGTCATGGCCGCGCGCATCGCGAGGCGCACGGCTCGCATCCGGGAGGGGAGGAGGATCGAGTTCCTGCCGCCCGACACCCTCATCCCGCGCACCTCCATCCGGGTGCAGGATGCGCGGGACGGGAACTTCGAGGGCTCGGAGATCCCCAGAGACCTCCAGCGGCAGTGGATCCAAGGTACGGGGCCCGCTACCAAACCCCGCGCATCGACCAAGGCGGGCCTCCGCAACGTGGCGTACGCGCTGCTCTCGGGGGCCGACGGGTGGATGTTCGACGGGGAGGACGCGCTCGGCCAGGTCCAGACCATGTCCCTCGACAACCAGCGGAACCTCAAACTCGCCATCGCCAACGAGACGGTTTTCCTCGAGGCGGCCGCCGAGGTGGCTGGCCAGATGAACCGGTGGGGGGAGGGATTCTTCGGGCGCGAGATCATCCACGACTGGCGTTCCCAGCTGGGCTTCACGACCAAAATCTTCCGATGCCGCGGGCTCCACCTCGACGACCGGCACGTGCGCGAGCGAGAGGGCACGGGATTCTCGGCCTCCATCGTGGACCTCGTCCTCTACGTGGTGACGAACCACGAGCGCCTTCGCGCCGCGGGGTCCTCCGTGGTCCTCTACCTCCCGAAGATCCAGACGGCGGAGGAGGCGGCCCTCTGGAACGACCTGCTGACCTCCCTGGAGTACCACCTCGGCCTCCCCGAGGGGACCATCAAGGTCTACGTCCTCGTGGAGCAGATCGAGGCTTGCTTCCAGCTCATGGAGATCCGCGCGGCCTTGGGGAAGCACTTCGTGGGCTTCAACACGGGGCGCTGGGATTACATCAACAGCGTCTCCGACGCGCTCTCGTGGGACCCCGCGTTCATCAACCCCAACATCGACGCCATCGTCATGACCTACGGCTACATGCGCCACTACGAGGACCGCGTGCGCCGCTGCGTGAACACTCCGGACCGCAACGGGAATTTCGCCCTCTGGCAGGGCGGCATGGAGACCAACATCCCGGTGGGCACCGAGGAGGGCGTGGCCTCAGGGATGAAGCGGGCCGTGGCGGGCGCGGAGCGGGAGCAGCGCGAGGGCGCCAGCGGCAAATGGGTCGCGCACTGGAAGATGGTCCACATCGTGCGTCCTGTATGGGAGAAGCACGGCGAGGCCAACCAGCTCGGCCGGGCCTTTCCGCGCCTCACCTACACGCCGGAGGACGCCTCGGGCCTCACGCTACTCGAGCCGGCGCCCAGAACCGTACGCGGCGCGCGGGACCTCCTCAGCGTGGCGCTGCAGTACGGCAACGCGTTCGGCCAGGGCTTCCAGGCCGCCGCGCTCAAGCCCGCGGACTTCTTCGGCGACGAGGGCATCCTCTACCTCATGGAGGACATGGCCACGGGCGAGATCCGCCTCAGCATCCTCTGGGAGTGGCTCCACAAGGGCGCGAGGCTCACCGAGGACGACGCGGAGACGGGCGCGAGAGCCGGCGACACCTTCACCCGCGAGCTCTTCGAGCGCCTCCTCCAGGAGGAGTTCGTGAAGTTGCAGAAAGCCGGCGACCGAGACGTCCACGACGACTCCAAGGCCACGACCCTGCCCATCGCCCGCGCCATCGTGGGGGCCTACGTGGCCGACCCGGTGAAGACGCCGTGGTACGTGGACCTGCTCAACATCAACCTGGACAACCACGACCTCGCCACGGCGGAGGGTCGCATCGCGCGGTACCTCGCGGCGTTCCAGCGCGACGGGACGCGCATCACCGAGAACCTCGATTTCGCGA
>JBBIUU010000082.1:2935-5170 GCA_037440125.1 Acidobacteriota bacterium | reverse complement strand
GTGGAGCAGCGGGGCACCATCGCGCACGACTACACGGTGGCGCGAGAGGCGGCCGAGGCGTTCTACCCGCGGCTGCGCGAGCTGTTCGCGCAGCGCAAGAGCATCACGACCTTCGGGCCATACTCTCCCGGGCAGGCCGTGACCATGAAGCGCATGGGCATCGAGGGGATCTACCTCGGCGGGTGGGCCACGTCGGCGAAGGGATCCACCACGGAGGACCCGGGGGCCGACCTCGCGAGCTACCCCCTCAGCCAGGTGCCCGACGAGGCCGCGGGCCTGGTGCGCGCCCTCCTCACGGCGGACCGCAACCAGTTCTACCTCCGCTCCCAGATGACGGAGAAGCAGCGCGCCGAGACGCCCGCCGTGGACTTCCGCCCCTTCATCATCGCCGACGCGGACACGGGGCACGGCGGCGACCCGCACGTGCGCAACCTCATCCGGCGCTTCGTGGAGGCCGGCGTCCCCGGCTACCACATCGAGGACCAGCGCCCCGGCACCAAGAAGTGCGGCCACCAGGGCGGCAAGGTCCTCGTGCCCTCCGACGAGCAGATCAAGCGCCTCAACGCGGCGCGATTCCAGCTCGACGTCATGGGCGTGCCCGGCATCATCGTGGCGCGCACCGACGCCGAGGCCGCCAACCTCCTCGAGGGGCGCGGCGACGAGCGCGACCAGCCCTTCATCCTCGGCGCCACGAACCTCAACCTGCCGCCCTACAAGATCTGCTACCTCGCCATCATGAAGCGCTTCTTCGACCTCGGCGTGAAGGAGCTCAACGGCCACCTGCTCTACGCCCTCGACGCCTCCGAGTACCGCGCCGCGGGCGCGTGGCTCGACCGCGCGGGCCTGGGCAAGGCCATCGCGGAGGGCGTCGCGGCGCTGGGGAAGGGCGCCGCGGTGGACGCCGTCTTCGACAAGGTCGAGTCCAGGTTCGTGGAGATTTGGGAGACTGAGGCGGGCCTGGAGACCTACGGCGAGGCGGTGGCCGAGGTCCTGGAGTTCCGCGCCTCCGAGGGCGAGCAGCTCGAGATGGGACCCGCGCAGTGGCGCGCCTTCGCCGCGAAGGCCTCCCACCGCGTGGCGAAGGAGAGGGCCCGCGCGCTGGGCGTGCACATCGTCTGGGATGGCGAACACGCCAAGACGCCCGAGGGCTACTACCAGATCCGCGGCGGCATCCCCTACGCCATCGCCAAGAGCCTCGCCGTGGCGCCCTTCGCCGACGTCCTCTGGATGGAGACGAAGACGGCGGACCTCGCCGACGCGCGCGAGTTCGCCGAGGCCATCCACGCCGAGTTCCCCGACAAGATGCTCGCCTACAACCTCTCGCCCTCGTTCAACTGGGACTCCACGGGCATGAGCGACGACGACATGCGGCGCTTCCCCGAGGAGCTGGGCAAGATGGGGTTCGTCTTCAATTTCATCACCTACGGCGGCCACCAGATCGACGGCGTGGCGGCGGAGGAGTTCGCCACGGCGCTCAGGCAGGACGGCATGCTCGCCCTCGCCCGGCTCCAGCGGAAGATCCGCCTCCTCGAGTCGCCCTACAAGACGCCGCAGACCCTCGTGGGCGGCCCCCGCCAGGACGCCGCGCTCCTTGCCTCCTCGGGCCGCACGGCCACGACCAAGGCCATGGGCAAGGGCTCCACGCAGCACCAGCACCTCGTCCAGACCGAGGTGCCCAAGAAGCTCCTCGAGGAGTGGCTGGGGCTCTGGGGCGAGCACTACCTCCTGCCCGACGCCCTCCGCGTGGAGCTGAAGCCCCACCGCGCGGGTTCCGAGCTCCTCGAGCTCTCGATCCTGGGGAAGGGCGGCGAGAAGGAGGCCAACGTGGTCTTCGCGCCCATCCAGGACCGGAAGGGGAGGAACATCCTCTCCGTGCGCGACCAGAACACCTTCGACTCGGCGCTGAGGCAGAAGCGCCTCATGTCGGTCATCCACCTCTACCTCATCCACCGGTACAGGACCGACGCGGTGCACTACGTCGCGCCCACGGAGGACAACCAGTACCAGGCGGCCAAGATGAAGGAGCACGGGCTCTACGCCGAGGTGAAGACGGAGGTGGGCCAGATCATCGTCGCCGACGTGAACGCCTCACGCGTGGCCGAGTTTCTCGCGCCGGACCGGGTGCAGCTCCTGAGGCTCATCAAGAAGCACGGGTAGGACGGGGAGAAGTCGGAATTCGGAAGTCGGAATTTGAAAGCGAAGGCGGAAGGGGAATTCGGAAGTCGGAATTCGGAA
>JBBIUU010000082.1:0-2835 GCA_037440125.1 Acidobacteriota bacterium | reverse complement strand
TCGGAATTCGGAAGGCAGGGCCTTCGCGAATCCGTCTTCCCGGCTGGCGCGGTGGGGCCGGAACTCACTCTCCCGGTGGGAGCCGCCTCCCGGCGGCGGCGCTAGACCGCCCGACGCACCTGTGATAACCTCCACCCGAACGTTGAGTAAAGTTGCAGCGCACGTCTCCTGGGGGGGCTAGGAGGGCGACCGATAAGCCTCTCCCCCGGCCTCCGCCTCGGCCCGTACGAGATCCTCTCGCCCCTCGGCGCGGGGGGCATGGGCGAGGTCTACCGGGCCCGGGACACGAAGCTGGACCGGGACGTGGCGGTGAAGGTCCTGCCGGAGGGGTTCGCGTGGGACCGGGAGCGCCAGGCCCGCTTCGAGCGGGAGGCCAAGCTCCTCGCGTCGCTCAACCACCCCGGGATCGCGCATCTCTACGGCTTCGACGCGGCCGTCCTCCCCGGCGGATCCACGGTCCACCTCATCGCCATGGAGCTGGTGGAGGGGAAGGACCTCGCGGAGCACCTGAGGCGCGGCGCGTTTCCCGTGGACGAGGCGCTCCCCATCGCGAGGCAGATCGCCGAGGCGCTCGAGGAGGCGCACGACAGGGGAATCGTCCACCGCGACCTCAAGCCCGCCAACATCAAGCTCGCCGCGGACGGCCGGGTGAAGGTCCTCGACTTCGGCCTCGCCAAGGCCTGGGCCGGGGACGCCGGGAGCCAGCCGGACAGGGCGAGCTCGCCGACCCTCTCCGTCCGGGAGACGGCCGAAGGAGCGATCCTAGGCACCGCGGCCTACATGGCCCCGGAGCAGGCGCGGGGGAAGCCCGTCGACAAGCGCGCCGACATCTGGGCCTTCGGCGTCGTGCTCTACGAGATGCTCACGGGGAAGCGCCTGTTCCGGGGCGAGACGCTCTCCGATGTCCTCGCGAGCGTCCTCACCACGGAGCCCGACTGGAGCGCGCTCCCGGCCACGACGCCGCCGGCGGTCGTCCGCCTCCTGCGCCGCTGCCTCGAGCGTGACTCGAAGCAGCGCCTGCGGGACATGGGTGAGGCGAGGCTCATCCTCTCCGATCCCGCCGCCCAGGAGGTCGCGGCGGCACGACCGGTCCTGCACCGCCTGGCGCCAGGATGGATCGCGGCTGCCGCCGCATGCCTGCTCCTCGGCGCGGTCTCCGGTGCGCTCATTATGTCGCGGCATGTCGGATCTGTGCCCCGCCTTTCGGAGCGGCCTGTTCGCTCGTTCGTCCTGACGGCCAAGTCGAGGGGTCTCTACGACAGCCAGGCGATCTCGCCCGATGGGAAGTGGGTCGCCTATACGGCGTCGGGCGTGCTGTATCTCAGGAATCTTTCCGAGCTCGAGGCCCGTGAAGTGAAGGGCTCCAAGGGGGCCCGGCGCCCCTTCTGGTCCCCGCGTAGCGACGCGGTGGCGTTCGCCACGGACTCGGCGCTCTTCAAGGTGGCCATCGACGGAGAACAGCCGGTCCAGCTCTGCAGGCTCATGAACGGTGATTTCACCGGGGGGTCCTGGAGCGCCGAGAAGGGGATCGTCTTCACCGTCTCGCGGGCGAATTGGAGCGGCGAGGTGTTTCGCGTGCCGGAGAACGGCGGCGAGCCGGAAGTCTTCGCCCGCGCCGATCTTGCCAAGAGGGAGCGGCGCTTCTACGACCCCTGCTTCCTCCCCAACGGGCGGGATCTCCTCTACTCGGTCACGACCGTGGATTCCAACGACGGAGAGATAGCGGCTGAGCGGGACGGAAAGAGGAAGCTCCTCGGGCTCGGGAACGGTTCCTTTGATCCGGCGTTCGCCTCCGGGGGGCACGTCGTCTTCTCGCGCGATTCGGGCGGGGAACGCCTGCTCTGGGCCGTGCCCTTCTCTCCCGAAACGCTCGCGACGACCGGCGCGCCATACCTCCTCACCCGGGACGGGTCCGACGCGACCGTCTCGTCGGACGGCACCCTCGCCTACGGCCGGTACCGGCGCGACCCCCAGCAGCTCGTCTGGGTGGACCGCTCGGGAAAGGTGTTGGGGACGATCGGGGACCCGGTCCCCTATTCGCTCTATTCACCCCTGGTTTCACCGGACGGGACCCGCATCGCCACGGAGGAGGAAGCGGCGATCTGCGTGTGGGATGTGGGGCGCGGCATCCGGAGCCGGCTCACGGCGGAATCGGAGCATCCGGTGGGCGCGGAGTGGTTTCCCGGGGGACGCGATCTGGCCTACGCGGCCCGGACACCGGACCGCGAGTTCAGGCTCCGTAGGGCGGACGGGAGCGGCGAGCCCCGCGTCCTCGTTCCGCGAACGCCCCCTGCAAACGGGCCGAGCGTCTCTCGCGACGGGAGGGTCATGGCCTATTACATCGTCAGCGAGGAGACGGGCCGGGACATCTGGGCCGTGGAACTGAGCAGGCCCGACGCACCGTTCCCAATCCTCCAGACCAAGGCCAACGAGGCCCTCCCTCGGATCTCGCCCGACGGGAAGCTCCTCGCCTACGAATCGGACGCCTCCGGCAGGTGGGAGGTCTACGTCCAGCCCTTCCCGCGCGGCGAGGGGCGGATCCAGGTCTCCGTCGGCGGCGGCCAGCAGCCCATGTGGAACCCGAGGGGCGGCGAGCTCTTCTTCGTGACGGGGAACGATCTCATGGCGGCCGATGTGGGGACGGGGCCCGATCTCCGCTCCGGCACTCCGCACCGCCTCTTCGGCGGCGATGCGGTTGGCACGAGGCTCGTCCTTCCCGCGGTCTTGGAACGTCGGTACGCCCCGAGCCCCGACGGCAATCGATTCGTCGTCGTGAAGGGGAGCGGCATGGGGACCAGCGACGTGGTCCTCCTCGAGGGCGCCCTCCCAAGCAGC
>JBBIUU010000081.1:0-13205 GCA_037440125.1 Acidobacteriota bacterium | reverse complement strand
TGCTCCACGAGAAGCACGTGGACCAGAAGGAGGTCCGCTGCCTCGAGTGCCACGAGCCCATCCGGCACGGCAACATCAAGCTCATCTCCGTCATGGACGTGTCCTGCGAGTCCTGCCACGCCAACATGCACGGCGGGCCCAAGGAGATGTACCTGGGCGTCGGCGCCAAGGGCGCCACCTCCACGCCCTCCCGCATGTTCGCGGCCCAGATCAACTGCACGGGCTGCCACACGCAGGTCACCACCCAGGGCGGGGTCTCCTTCCTCGGCCAGGGCACGGCGGCGGCCGATCCCAAGGCGTGCGCGGCGTGCCACGACGCGCGCTACGTCCCCATGGTGGAGCGCTGGAAGGCCCAGGGTAAGACCCTCGCGGCCGAGGCTCAGCGGATGGCCGCCCAGGGCGCCCAGCTCGCGGGCAAGGCGGCCAAGGGGTCCCAGGCGGGCCAGCTCGCCGCGGACCTCCAGTTCAACGCGAAGTTCCTCGAGACCGGGCACCCGGTCCACAATATCGAATACGCCATCAAGGTCCTCCAGGGCAGCTCGGGTCTCCTCAAGCAGCTCGGCGAGGCCGCGGGGTCCAAGACGGACGGCGCGATCCAGACGCCCTTCGCCAAGACGCCCTTCTCCTACTGCCAGGAGTCCTGCCACAGCTACATCCCGCGCGAGGAGCCTTTCGCGTGGAAGGGCGTCGACGTGCCCCACACGTACCACGTCCAGAAGGCGGGCCTGAGCTGCGACACGTGCCACGCCGAGGGAAAGCACAAGGAGCTCAACCTCAGCTCGCCGGCGGACTGCTCCGGTTGCCACCACAGCGACGCCAAGGCCGACTGCGCCCGCTGCCACACGAAGCAGGCGGACCTCTACCGCGGGAAGGTGCCCGCGGCGCTCGCGCTCCCCGCCAAGGCCGACCAGATGGCCGAGGCCGTGGGCTGCGCCGACTGCCACGACCCCACCAAGGCCGACGCGCTCAAGACCGTCGGGAAGGCCTGCGCCGCCTGTCACGAGGCTAAGTACGAGAAGACCCTCGACGAGTGGAAATCCAAGCTCGCCGCGGGTCGGGAGGCCGTGCAGAACGTGGCCGTCCAGGCGGGCCTCGCGGTGCAGACCCTCAAGCGCCAGGGCGGCGACGTGGGGTCGTACCAGCGGAAGCTCGACGCCATCCACGCGCGCCTCCAGTTCCTCGACCAGGCCAACGGGATCCACAACCTCGACGCCGCCCTCGCGGAGTACGACCGCGACAAGCGGGAGCTCCAGCTCATCGTGGACCAGGCCAGCAAGGCCGTGGGTCCGGGGCTGCCCGCGCCCAGGCCGGGGTGGGAGAAGAAGAAGTAGTTCGGCAGGGGAGTATGCCAGTAGGGGAGCAGGAAAGCAGGGGGTAAGGGCTCTAGGCCTCAGGCTACCATTCACGGCGCACGAAAAAAGAGGGAGGCCGCGAGGCCTCCCTCTTTCGGTTGACACGAGCGGATCAGCCGCCGATAGGTTTGCCGCAGGAGCTGCAGAACTTGGCGCCCGCCAGGTTCTCCGTGTTGCAGGATGCGCAGGTGACGGTGGTCGGCGCCATGGCCTTGCCGCAGGCGCTGCAGAACTTGGCGCCCGGGATGTTGCTGGCCTTGCACGCGGGGCAGAGCGGGCCGGTGAGCTGCATGGGCTTGCCGCACCCGTCGCAGAACTTGGCGCCGGGGGCGTTGGGCCGCCCGCACGCGGCGCAGAGGATCTGGGTGCCGCGGGCGGGAGCGCCCGCCGCGGCCTGCTGGGCGGCCGCCTGCTGGGCCTGCGCCATGGCCTGGCCGACCATGCCGGGGATCATCATGCCCATCCCTGCGCCCATGCCCATGCTCATGCCGCTGCCGGCGCCGCCGCTGGTGTTCTTGGCCGCCTCCTCCATGGACTTGGCGGCCTTGAACTGCATGTAGGCGTTCATGTCCCCCACCGCGGCCATGCCCGAGCGCTCGTCGATGACCTTCTGGACGTCCTCGGGCGGCGTGATGGCGCCGATGAGGAAGTCCACGAGCTCGAGGCCGTACTTCTTGAAGTCGTCTCGGACGCGGGCCTTGAGCGCCTCGCTGAGCTCGTCGTAGACCTTGGCGAGGTCCAGGATGGTCTTCATGTTCTCGCCCAGCACGTCGTTGAGCCGGGCCACGATCATGTCCTTCGTGTAGGACTCGACGCCGTCGCTGTCCTGCACGCCGGCGCTGCCCACGTAGGTCGCGATGAAGAGCTGCGGGTCGGCCACCTTCACCGCGTACTTCCCGAAGGCGCGGAGGCGGATCATCTTGAACTCGGCGTCGCGGAAGAGGACGGGTTCCTTGGTGCCCCACTTCATATCCGTGAAGACCTTCCGGTTGACGTAGTAGACGTCGGCGCGGAAGGGCGACGTGCCGCCGAAGGGCATGTTGATGAACTTGCTCAGCAGGGGCACGTTCATCGTCGTGAGGGTGTGGCGGCCTGGCCCGAAGACGTCCAGGGCCTTGCCGTCACGGAAGAAGACCGCCCACTGGGTCTCCTGGACCACGAGCTGGGCGCCCACCTTGATCTCGCCGCCCATCTCGAAGCGGTGCACCATCTCTTTGCCGGTGTCGTCGAGCCATTCGATCACTTCGATGTACTGGGCCATGTGAGACTCCCTCTTTTCTCTGCGTCCTACGACGCCAGCCTTCTGGCCTTCTCCACTTCAGGTCCGCGCCCGCCGCAATGGGTGAGCTGTGAGCTGTGAGCCGAAAGATCGGGAAGCATGGGGGAGAACCTGCTCACGGCTAACGGCTCACCGCTCACGGGTTCGGTGCGTCGAACAGCTTCTTGCGCTCGGTGAGGAGGCCGTCGAGGGCGGCCACGGCGGCGAGGGCGTCCGCGGGGGTGTGCGCGGGGTCCTCCACGAGCTTCTGGAGGCCGTTCACAGCCTCGGCGAGCTTCATGTCCTGCGCGTAGAGCTGGTCGAGCTCCGCCTCTTTGACCTTCACCTGGTCGAAGAAACCCGAGTAGCCGTAGGTGGCGAAGCGGATGCCGTCCGCGGCGCCCTGGAGGCGCCTCTGCAGCAGGCCCAGCTCGTTCAGCGCCTGCAGGTTGCCGGCGTTGGTGAGGGCCAGCTTGGCGTCCTCGACGCGGTCCCGGACGCGGTCCAGCTGGGAGGCGATCCACTCCCTGAGCCTCTTGTCGGTGTCGCGGCGCCCCTCGCGGGCCTGGTAGCCCGAGAGGCCGGGGATCGCCCCCGCCAGCTTCTCCAGCCAGTTCTTCTCGCTGATCTGCATCTGAGCCTCCGGGTGGGTCAAGCGTGATCAGGTAATCATGTGATCGGGTGATCAAGCAATCAGGCGATAGGCAACAGGCACGAGAGAACGATACGGACCTTGCCAGGCCGAGGTTTCTTCGCCTCGAAGGCCTCCCCGCCAAGCTCCCCTCCCCGGCTCGGTCCCTACCGGGTGTCCCCCGCCTTCTTCAAAAGGTGGACTGCCCGGTTGGCCGTCCGCACCATCTTGATCAGATCCTTCTCGGTCGTGTACTTCGTCACCTGGAGGTTGATCACGATCTGGTACCCCGTGTGCTTGATGCGCACCGCCTCCTCCCCCGTGGGCAGCTTCTCCAGAGAGGCGCTCGTCAGGTCGCCGCCCAGCTCGAGGGGGTGGGCCGACGGGTGCACCACGTGGCGCTGCTCGTCCGCGATGGAAGCCTGGTTGCCGCCCTCCACGAGGAGGATGCCCGCGTCCTGGGCGAGGGACTGGAAGAGCGGGAACGCCGAGTTGATGACGCGGTCGCTCAGCTCGTAGACCTTCTGGAACTTGGCTTTGAGGGCCTCCACGTCGGCGGCGGGCAAGGGGGCGGCCTCGAAGAACTCGGCGTAGGCCTCCCGAACGAGCGCTTCCTGGGCCGCGCGGTCGGGGGTTTCGCGGCTGAAGGCGCCGTGCTTGCCCGTGAGGCGGTCCTTGTCGTCCAGGAGCCCGATGAACCTGAGGGCCGCGAGGGCCGGGTAGGTGAGGTGCGCGGAGAGACCGCGCTTGTGGAGCTCCTCGCGGGTGACCACCTCGCCGGGCTGGCGGGATTGGACGTGATCGAGGACCGTTCTCAGGCCCTTGCGGGGCACGTAGGGTGGCGTATCGGCACGCTTCTTGGCCATGGTGTCGAGTCCTCTTTACGGGGTTGAGCCTATCAACGCGCGGCCAGCGGCGTCAAGCGTCGTCGCCCTCAGGCACCGGCGCCGTGGCACTTCTTGTACTTCTTGCCCGACCCGCACGGGCACGGGTCGTTGCGCCCCACCTTGTCGGACTTCGCCACGGGCTTCTGGGGCGCCCGCTCCTCCTTCTCGGGAGCGGAGTAGGAGTAGCTGCGCTCGCGGCGCTCCACGCGCTTCTCCTCCTGCGCCACGGCGGGCTCCAGGAGGAAGAGGTAGCGGACGATCTCGTCCTCCACGCGCTGGACCATGGCCATGAAGGCGTCGTAGCCCTCCCGCTTGTACTCGACGAGCGGGTCGCGCTGGCTGTACGCGCGCAGGCCGATGCCCTCCTTGAGGTGGTCCATGTTCAGGAGGTGGTCCTTCCACTGGTTGTCGATGACCTGGAGCATGACCATGCGCTCGTACTCCCGCACGAGCTCGGGCGCGAGGCGTTGCTCCTTGGCCTCGTACCTGGTGGTGTAGGCCGCCTCGATCTTCTCCCTCAGGTCCTCGCGGGAGATCTCGTCGAGGTTCAGGCCGAGCTGGCCCATCTCCACGCCGAAGGCGCGGAGAACCTGGCCCTTGAGGCCCTCGAGGTCCCACTCGCCGTGGCCGCCCTCGCCGCCGGCGTACTGGTCCAGGAGGTCGTCCAGGATGGCGCCCGCCGTCTCGAAGAGGTACTCGCGGAGGCCCTCCTTGGCGAGGATCCGCTTGCGCAGGCCGTAGACGGTCTCGCGCTGCTTGTTCATCACGTCGTCGTACTCGAGGAGGTGCTTGCGGACCTCGAAGTTGCGGGCCTCCACGCTGCCCTGGGCGCGCTGGATGGAGCCCGAGACCATGGAGTGCTCGATGGGCTCGCCGTCCTCCATCCCGAGCTTGCCCATGAGGCCTTTCAGGCGGTCGCCGCCGAAGAGGCGCATGAGGTCGTCCTCGAGGGAGAGGTAGAAGCGCGAGGAGCCCGTGTCGCCCTGGCGCCCCGCGCGGCCCCGGAGCTGGTTGTCGATGCGGCGGGACTCGTGGCGCTCGGTGCCCAGGATATGGAGGCCGCCCAGGCCCACCACCTCGTCGTGCTCGCGGGCGAAGGTCTCCATGAAGTGCGCCAGCTGCTTGGCGTACTCCTCGGGCTGGATCTCGGGGTTGGCCTTGGCTTTCGCCTGGCCCTCGGGGTTGCCGCCGAGGAGGATGTCGGTGCCGCGGCCCGCCATGTTGGTGGCGATGGTCACGGCGCCCTTGCGCCCGGCCTGGGCCACGATCTCCGCCTCCTTCTCGTGGAACTTGGCGTTGAGGACCACGTGGGGCACGCCGCGCCGCTTGAGGAGCGCGCTCATGCGCTCGCTCTTCTCGATGGAGACCGTGCCCACGAGGACCGGCTGGCCCTTCGCGTGGAGCTCCTCGATTTCGCCGGCCGCCGCCTCCCACTTCTCTTTCTCGGTCTTGTATACGAGGTCGGGGTTGTCGGCGCGGCGGAGGGGGCGGTTGGGCGGGATGACGACCACGTCGAGCTTGTAGATTTTGTCGAACTCGGCCGCCTCGGTGTCCGCGGTGCCCGTCATTCCGGCCAGCTTCTGGTAGAGGCGGAAGTAGTTCTGGAAGGTGATGGTGGCCAGCGTCTGGTTCTCCTGCTGGATCTTCACCCCCTCCTTCGCCTCGATGGCCTGGTGGAGGCCGTCGCTCCACCGGCGCCCCGGCATGACGCGGCCCGTGAACTCGTCCACGATGACGACCTCGCCGTCCTTGATCATGTACTCCACGTCCAGGTGGTAGAGCTTGTGCGCCACCAGGGCCTGGTTCACGCAGTGGAGGATCTCCATGTTGGCCGGGTCGTAGAGGTTGTCCACGTTCAGCATCTTCTCCGCCCGCGCGATGCCCTCCTCGGTGAGGGTGGCCGTGCGCTGCTTCTCGTCGACGGAGTAGTCCTTATCTTTCTGGAGGCTCGGGATGATGCTGTTGGCGCCGTAGTACTTGTCCGTGCGCTCGTCGCTCGGTCCCGAGATGATGAGGGGCGTCCGGGCCTCGTCGATGAGGATCGAGTCCACCTCGTCCACGAGGGCGAAGTGGTGGCCGCGCTGGACCATGTCCTCGATGCGGTACTTCATGTTGTCGCGGAGGTAGTCGAAGCCGAACTCGTTGTTCTGCCCGTAGGTGACGTCGCAGTTGTACGCCACCTGCCGCTCGGTGTTGTCCATGTCCTGCTGGATGCAGCCCACGGTGAGGCCGAGGAAGCGGTAGACCTGGCCCATCCACTCGGCGTCGCGCCGCGCCAGGTAGTCGTTCACGGTGACCACGTGCACGCCCTTCCCCGCGAGGGCGTTGAGGTAGACGGGGAGGACGGCGACGAGGGTCTTGCCCTCGCCCGTCTTCATCTCGGCGATCTTGCCCTGGTGGAGGACCACGCCGCCGATGACCTGCACGTCGAAGGGGCGCATGCCGAGGACGCGCTTCGCGGCCTCGCGGGCCGTGGCGAAGGCCTCGGGGAGGATCTCGTCCAGGGCCTCCTGGAGCGTGCGGCCCTCCTCCTGGAGCCTCTCGAGGCGGGACCTGAACTCGTCGGTGCGGGCGCGGAGCTCCGCGTCGCCGAGCCTGGCCACCTCGGGTTCGAGGGCGTTGACCTGGAAGACGAGCGGCTGGATGGCCTTGACGTCGCGCTCGTGCTTGGTGCCGAAGATGGCCGCGAGGGAACGATCGATGAGGGACATGGATGAGTCTCCGGTGGCGCGGGCCGCGGGCCTGCCCTGGAGCGGAGGTCCCGGTGCGGAGCCGCGATGCCTAGTAGACCAGGTAGCGTTGAGGGTTGGTGGGCTGCCCGTTCTTGAGCACCTCGTAGTGGAGGTGCGCGCCGGTGGTGCGGCCCGAGGTGCCCACGAGCCCGACCTTCTGCCAGCGCTTCACGACCTGGCCGGGCTTGACGAGGATCCTGCTCATGTGGGCGTAGCGCGTGACGAGCCCGCCCCCGTGGCTGATCTCCACGGTGTTGCCGTAGCCCTGCTCCCAGCCGCAGAAGACCACGAGGCCCTCGGCGGGGGCCTGGATGACCGTGCCGTACGGGACCGAGATGTCCACGCCCGGATGGTAGTCGAGGCCGTCCTCGAGGGGATCCTGCCGGCGGCCGAAACCCGAGGTGATGAACCCCTTCACGGGCCAGAGCGTGGGCGTATGGGACAGCTCGTCGAGGCGGGGTCTGAGCACGCGGCCCACGCCCTCGGTCTCGCGGTAGATGGAGTCGGCGCCGGCCTTCAGCTCGGCGATCCCGGCCGCGAGGTCCTTCACTTCTGGCGCCGAGGCGGGGGCCGTCACCGGGTGCGGGGCAGGGCCGCCCAGGCCGGGCGTCTTGGGGAGGGTCAGGTTCTGCTGCCGCGCCAGCTCCTCCATGGTGGCGAGCTGCTCCTGGCTGCGGCTGAGGCGGCCCCGGGCCTCGTCGAGCGTCTGCGTGAGCTCGCCGAGGGAGGCCTGGAGCTTCTGCTGCTTCGCCTTGAGCTGGACGTTGGTCCGGAGGAGGTTCCCGGTCCACCCGGCCATGAGGAGGATGCCCAGGACGCTGGCCACCACGAGCCCGGCGGCGCTTCCCGCGACGGTCAGGTGGCGGCGGACCTGGAACCACTCGAGGACGCGGTTGTGGACCTGCTTGCCGTCCTCTCGCAGAATGATGACGTGATAGCGCTTCTTCTTCATCCGTTCCCTTGAGCGAGCAGGTCGTCGTTAGTGTCGCGGGCCCTGGAGGGGCCGCTCCCCGAAGAGAAAAAAGTACCATCCCCTCCTCCTCCCTGTCAAGATGCCCTAAGTCCATTGACATCATGGGCTTGGCGCGATAAATTGGGGGCCAGGAGGTGGCCGGGTGGCCGCTGCGCGACCCGCAGAGGAAAGTCCGGACTCCACAGGGCGGCAAGCCTGCTAACGGCAGGGCGGAGCGATCCGACGGAGAGTGCCACAGAAAAGATACCGCCTGCCCGCCTTCGGGCGCGGCCGGTAAGGGTGAAAAGGCGGGGTAAGAGCCCACCGCTCCTCCGGTAACGGGGGAGGCACGGAAAACCCCTTGCGGAGCAAGGCCAAATAGGGAGGCGTTCTAAGGCTGGCCCGGCCTGGGCCTCCGGGTAGGCTGCTTGAGGCCGTCGGCGACGGCGGTCCCAGAGGAATGGCCACCCCCCGGCGACGGGGACAGAATCCGGCTTACAGGCCACCTCCATAAAGCCCGGGCGGGAAGGCGTCGCCTTCCCGCCCGAGCTTTATCGCCGCCAGTCTCGGGCCATCTGCTTTGTCAGGCTCAGCGTCCGCATCCTCAACGTACATTCAAGGTACGATTCCGTTGCGGCCGCCTCGCCTTTCGCGCATCTGGCCCGATCCGGGCGGCATTCTCTTCACCAATGGGGCCTCGCGCATTTATCCATCGGGCTTTCTGCCTCGCCTCTCGCCTACTGGGTTCCTTCCACAGCGCCCCGGCTCTCCAGCTCCCCGGCTCCCTCATCATGCTATCCTTCACGCATGAGCGACCAATTCATCGTGCCGGCACCGCATGTGGTGCGCGTCGTGGCGCCCGCCGGGCCGGTGGGACTGGAGGACCTGGCGCGGGGAGTCGACCTGCTTTGCGGCCGCGGGTTCACGGTCCAGGTCGCGCCTGGCGTGAGCGGGCGGCAGGGCTACCTCGCGGGCCCGGACGACGTTCGACTGCAGGACCTCCAAGCGGCGCTCGACGACCCCGAGGTGGACGCCGTCTGGTTCGCCCGCGGCGGCTACGGCACCACGCGGCTCCTGCCCCACCTCTCCGCCGAGGGCATGGTGCAGCGGCCCAAGCTGCTCCTGGGCTTTTCCGACGCCACGGCGCTCTTCGCCTGGGCGTGCCGCTTCCCCTCGGTGAGGTGCCTCTACGCGCCATCGGTCCAAGAGCTCGCGAGGGAGGGCGTCTGCCACATGGAGTCCCTCTGGGCCGCGGTGAACGGCGAGGAGGTGTCGGTGCCGGGAGGGGGCACGGTCTCGGCCGCGGGGCCCTTCCCCATCGCGGGAGGATGCCTGACCCTCTGCTCCGTCTCGGTGGGGACCTCCTGGGAGCCCGAGGTGGAGGGGCGCTGGGTCTTCCTCGAGGACGTGGGCGAGCCCCTCTACCGCCTCGACCGGATGCTCACGCACCTGGCGCAGGCCGGCTGGTTCAAGCGGTGCGAGGGCCTGCTCCTCGGAGGGTTCACGGGGCTGCGCGAGGGCGAGACCTACGCCCAGGTCGTGGAGCTCGCCCGGCACCTCGCCGGCCCCCACGCGCCCGTGGTCTGGGGGCTTCCGGTGGGCCACCTGAAAGGCAAGCGCACCCTGCCCCTGGGAACCCCCGCCCGCTGGGACGGCCAGCGCCTCCTCATCGACGGAGCGAGGTAAGAGAAGGGGCCAAGCGGAATTCGAAAAGCGGAGAGCGGAAGCTCAGGGCTGACGAGCGCCTATTTCCGAATTCCGAATTTCGAACTCCGAATTCTCTGTCAGGGTGTCGGTAGCGCGTCGGCGAGCCAGCGCGCGACGCGGTCCACGGCGCCGCGGTGCCGCTCCACCGCCAGCGCGGCGCGCTGGCCGCAGCCCTCCGTGAGCGCCGGGTCCGCCAGGAACGCCACGAGACGCCACGCGAGCTCCGAGGGGTTCTGCACCTGAAAGCCGCCGCCAGCCGCCGCGAGGCGTTCGGCCTCCTCCCTGAAGTTCTCCACCGACGGGCCGAAGAGGACGGGCTTGCCGAGGAAGGCGGGCTCGAGGACGTTCTGCCCGCCGAGGGGCACGAGGCTCCCGCCCACGAAGGCCGCGGCGGCGAGGTCGTAGGCCGACCAGAGCTCGCCCACGGTGTCGAGGACGAGCACGTCCCAGTCGCCGCCGGCCTGAACCGCGGTGCGCCGCTCCACCTTGAACCCTCGCAAACTCGCGAGCTCGCAGCAGATCGTGGCGCGGTCGAGGTGGCGCGGGGCGAGGATGAGGCGGGCCAGCGGCGAGGTCTTGCGCGCCTCGGCGTGAGCCTGGAGGACGAGGTCCTCCTCGCCCTCGCGGACCGAGCCCGCAACCCAGAGCGGCCCCTCCGGCAGGAGCGCGCGCAGGGCCTCCCGGGCCTCCTCGAACTGCGGCGGCGGCAGCAGGTCGTACTTGATGTTGCCCAGGACCTGGACGCGCCCGGGATAGGCGCCCAAGAGCTTGAAGCGCGCCGCGTGCTCTTCGCTCTGCGCCGCCACGTGGGCGTCTTTGAGGGCGCGCCCGTAGAGGTCCTTGAACTTCATGGTGCGGCCGAAGGCCCGTTCGGAGAGGCGCGCGTTGGCGATGAAGACGGGGACCCCGAGGGAGCGGGCCCGCTTGAAGAGGAGCGGCCAGAGCTCCGTCTCCACGAGGACGAGGGCCCGCGGGCGCAGCGCCGAGAACGCGCGTCGCACGCTGAACGCAAGGTCGAGGGGGAAGGCGGCCACCTGCAGGTCGGGAGGTCCCTCGCGGAGAGCCAGCCCGATGCCCGCCGCCGTGGTGCTCGTCAGCGCCGCGGGGATGCCCAGCTCCTTCAGGCGCGCGGCGAGCCGCAGGGCGATTCGAACCTCGCCCACGGAGACCGCCTGGATCCACACGGGCTCGTCCTTGCGGGCCGGCAGGCCGCCGAGGCGCTCGGCGAGCCGCAGCTGCCCCCGCTGCCTGAGGGCGAGCGCCAGCAGCCAGAGGGGCGAGAGCAGGATGGTCAGGACCCTATAGAGCAGCCACACGCGGACTCCTGTTGGGGACGAGGCCGTTCGGCAGCTCCTCGCCCAGGACATTTAAGGCCCATACGGCCATGAAAATCAAAAGGCCGGGCACGATGGCGAGATGGGGCGCCTCCAGGAGGGCGTCGCAACCCGCCGCGAGCATCTCCCCCCACGAGGGGTGCGGGGGCTGGACGCCGAGGCCCAGGAACGAGAGGCCGGCCTCCGAGAGGAGCACGCCCGCCCCGCCCGCGGCGGCCTGCGCCGCCAGCACCGGCGCCGTCTGCGGCAACAGGTGCTTCGCGGCGATGTGCAGGGTGCCGCCGCCGCACGCGCGGCTGGACAGGACGAACTCCCGCTCGCGCAGGCTCAGGGCGAGAGAGCGCGCCACGCGGGCGTAGCCCACCCAGGCCGTGCACGAGAGCGCCAGGACGAGAGGCGCGAAGCCCCGCCCCACGTAAGCCACGAGGGTGATGGCGAGGAGGATTCCCGGAAGGGCGAGGAGGATATCGATGAGGCGCCCCGCGACGAGGTCGAAGGCACCCCCGAGATACCCCGAGAGAATCCCCGTGGCCGTGCCCACGAGGAGGGCCAAGGCGAGGCTGAGGGCGGTCACCGCGAGGGAGACGCGGGCACCGTAGAGGACGCGGGAGAGGACGTCTCGCCCCAGCTCGTCGGTGCCCAGGAGGAAGCGCGCCGAGGGGCCCTCGAGACGCGAGGCGAGGTGGGTCTCGGCGTAGGGGTAGGGCGCGAGGAGCGGGGCGAGGAGCGCGCCCGCGGCCCAGACCGCGAGGAAGCACCAGGCCACGGTTCGCCGCCCGCCGTCACGCATAGCGCACCCGGGGGTCGGCCCACGCGTAGAGCAGGTCCGCCGCGAGGCTCGCGGCGAGGGCCGCGAGCGCGAAGCAGAGGACGGCGCCCTGGACCACGGGGTAGTCGCGGCTCTTGATGGCCGTGATGACCAGCGTCCCCATGCCGGGCCAGCGGAAGATGCGCTCCACGAGGATGGCGCCCGTGAGCACGGCGCCGATCTGGAGGCCGAGGACCGTGAGCGGCGGAAGGAGGCCGTTGCGCAGGGCGTGCCGCCGGAAGAGGTCGCGCTCGTCGAGTCCCTTCATGCGGGCGGCCTGGAGGTACTCCTTGCCGCGCTCGGTCACGAGGGACGCCCGGAGGATGCGCGTCATGCCCGCGGCGAGCGGGAGGGCCAGGGTCACCGCGGGGAGGACGAGTGCGCCGCGCTCGTCGGCCCCCGAGACGGGGAAGAGGGGCCAGAAGACGGCGAAGGCGAGGAGGAGCAGGGGGCCCACGAAGAAGGAGGGCAGGGCCAGCCCGAGGCTCGAGAGGAGGCGGACGGCGCCGTCGGCGGCGCTCCCGGGGAGGCGGCCGGCGAGGAGGCCGAGGGGGAGGGCGAGGCCGCACGCGAGGAGGAGGGCCGCGAGGCCGAGCTGGGCCGTGCGCGGGAAAGCCTCGCCCACCTCGGTGGACACGGGACGGCCCGTGCGAAGCGAGGTGCCGAGGTGACCCGTCACGAGGTCGCCCAGGTAGCCCGCGAACTGCAGCGCGAGGGGGTCGTCCAGGCGCAGGGCCTTCCGGAGTTCGGTGCGCGCCTCGGGGGAGGCGTTCTCCCCGAGCATGATCTCGACGGGGTCGCCGGGGAGGGCGCGGCCCAGGAGGAAGACGAGGGTCACGAGCCCGAAGAGCGTGGGGAGGAAGAGCAGGAATCGTTGGAGCAGGTAGCGCCTCATCGAGGACATTCTAGCAGTGACGAATGGTGCTAAGGGCACGATGGGAAGGGCGGCCTCGTCCTTCGGACCTCGGCCGGCGGGCCACGGCAGGTCGGCTTTAGGAGGCGAGCCTTCCCCGCCTCCCTGCCCTCGCCCGCCGCTGGCCTTTAGGCCAGCCGCCCTTGCCTCTTAAGCCAGCGCATCCCCCACCCCCTTTCAATGGGGCGCCGACGGCGTCGGACCTTCTGCTTTGTCAGGCGTCGCGGCCGGGGGCGCTCCAAGTACATGGGTACGAGTCGGCCCCTGGCCGCTCGCCTTTCGCGCTTGGGGCCTGGCCTCCGGAGGCGCTCTGGCGCGACGCCTGCGCCCCGGGATGCGGCGCAAGGCGGGGCGAGGAGACCAGGGTGGTGCCCTGGTGACGAACCCCAACGCGGCGGCGCGCCCGGGCCGCGGCGTCCCGGAGGGTTGCCGCAGGGCCGGCCATCTCCTTTGTCGCCGCTCGTCGCCGTGCTCCCGGCACTGCCTCCTCGCGGCTTCGCGGATTTCATCCGGCCCTGCGGCAACGCGCGGAGAGCCCTCCCGGGGGCCAGGCCCCCAGGCCCAACGGCGTCGGGACGCCGCGTTTCGGCACACGGGCGCCGAAACGCGATTCCCGGTTCGTCCAGCATGG
>JBBIUU010000080.1:0-13218 GCA_037440125.1 Acidobacteriota bacterium | reverse complement strand
CCCGGCTGGAGCCGCGCGAGCTCCTCCATGCGCCTCGACATGGCGTCGTACCCGCCGTCGCCGGGGGTCCGGATGCTTGAAAAGATCACGGCGATGAAGTCTCTCCCCTCACGGCCGCAGGGAAATCCCTCGGGATCCCCCGGCCGTTCAGAATCGCCGGCGACGCGGCTCAGAGCCAGTCTCCCATGGGGGCCGTGAAGGTCTCGTCCACCACGTTTCCCGTGTTGCTCACCGCGGCGGGTTCGAAGAGGAGGACTTCCGCCTCGGCGTCCGCTGCGGTCCGGTGCTCCACGCCGCGCGGCACGATGACGAACTCCCCCGGGCCGAGCTCGAGCGCCCGGTCCCTGAACTCGACGCGGAACCGTCCCCGCAGGCCGAGGAACATCTCGTCCTCGTGCTCGTGGCGGTGCCAGACGAACTCGCCGCTGAACTTGACGAGCTTGACCTCTTGGCCGTTGAGCGCTCCCACGATCTTGGGGCGCCAGGGCTCGGTGATCTGGCCGAGCTTCTCGTAGAGGTTCACCTTCTCCATCGCCGCCTCCCTCCGGACCTGTGGATAAGATAGCGCACCGCCGGCCCTCCTGCCCCCTCTCCCGACGGACGCTCAGGCGGCCCTCTTGAGCGCTCCCTTGACGTAGCTCTTGAACTCGCCGCCGGGGGGCGCGATGAGGAAGTCCACCGTCAGGCTGCCGTCCGGCGCGGCCCCGTAGACGAGCCGGAACCGCGGTCCCTTGCCCCCGGGGTCGGTCTCGAAGACGACTGCCTTCCCGGGCTCGGGGAAGGAGACGGCGTAGTGGATGACGTGGCCCTCGCTGTCGAAGTAATCCGCGCGGAAGCCCCCGCCATCCGGGTAGATGACCATGAGGTCCGAGTGCACCACGTTCGGCTTGCCGGGCTCCGCCGCGGCATACTCGGCCCGGTTGTCCCGGAGGAGCACCTTGCCGTCGAGCCGCAACTCGAAGGTCGTGCCGCCCGAGATCGCCTCGCCGGGCTTGCCCGAGCCCACGCCCGTCCATCGGCCCACGAGGAAGCTCAGGGGCGCCCACGGGTCGGCCTTCACCTCAGGAGCCGCGGACGCTTTGGCCGCCGTCTGCGGCGCCTGGCCGAGGCAGGGAACCGCAGAAACCGCAACCATCGCCGAGAGGAGAAACGCCACGAACGCCAAGGACCTCTTCGAACCCATCACGGACCTCCCCAAATCGTCTCGACCCTCACAGCCAGCCCAGGCGCTTGGACGCGCCGTAGATGAGATAGAACCCGAGGAGCACGGTGAAGATCCCGAAGCCCAGGCGCAGCACGGGACCGCTGAGCTTGTTCGCGAACACGGCCCCGACCCAGGCGCCCAGGAGGGAGGCCGCCGCGATGATGGCCGCGGCCTTCAGGTCCACGTAGCCGTGGCGGTAGTACTCCAGGACCGCCGCGAGGCCGATGGGCGGCAGGAGGACCGCCAGGCTCGTTCCCGTGGCCTTGTGCTGGGAGAAGCCCAGGATGTAGATGAGGGCGGGCACGATGACGATGCCCCCGCCCACGCCGAAGAACCCCGCGAGGATCCCCGCGCCCAGGCCGATGAGGAGCAGGAGAACGAGGGTCGATGCCGCCATGGGACCTCCTTGATTCCGCTCAAATCATCAGCATTTTGTAATAGATGTCATGTGACATTTGTTGCTCGACCACCGGCTCATGCCTCTCCCGCCGCCCGGAGCTCCAGTCCTCAGGAACAACGCGGGATGCTCATCCATGCCCGTTCGCCCTCACCTCGTACCCCGAGGCCCTGAGCACGTCCACGGCCCGCCGCAGGTGGCGCTCGGGCACGAGGAGGTAGTCGGTGTCGAAGGTGGAGAGCGCGAAGATGGGGATCGAGGCCTTCGCGAGCGGGTCCGTCAGGCCCGCCATGATGCCCGTCAGGGAGACGTCCAGGGGCCCCTCCACGGCGAGGGCCCGCCAGCCCGGCTCGACCTTCACGCCCTCGGGCACGGACGTGGCCGCGCAGACCACCGAGAGCTCCTCCCCCGTCCGGACCACGCAGGCGAAGGGGCCCGTCCAGGCCCAGTGCGGCACGGGATCGGCCGGGCCGAGCCGGCAGATCGAGAGGGACACCCCCAACACGTTCAGCTTGAGCGGCTCGCTCATTCTGCCCCCCCTCTCCGAACCCCAAAACTCCGGGGCCTCCACCCGAACCGTTCCAGGGAAACCGCGCCGCCGGGGCCGAACATCACTCCTTCCGCCTCGAGGAGCGCGCGCTGGACGGCGTGCTCCAGGGAGTCGGGGTGGAAGCTGATCCGCCCCGAGGCGTTGATGACTCGCTGCCACGGCACGCCCGAGCCCTCGGGCAGCGCGTGCATGGCGTAGCCCACCTGCCGCGCCCGCCCCGGACGCCCCGCGAGGGCCGCCACCTGGCCGTAGGTGGCCACGCGCCCCTTCGGGATGCGCCGGACCACGGCATAGATGGCCCCGTAGGCGCCGCTGCTCCTCATGCCCGCTTCCCCGACACGGCTCGTCACGGGTACCGGAAATGGCCCGTGATCGCGTACCCGAAGAGGACGTCCTCCTCCCGCGCGCCCTGGCCGATGTTGTGGACCACCAGGGGCCGGCCGGCGCCGGGCACGTCCCGCGAGGACACGAGCCCGATGTGCGGCACGCCCGAGGGGAGGCGCCATATCACGATGTCCCCCGCCCTGTAGTCCTTCGCCGACGCGCTCGCGGGCAGCGTCTTCCCGTGGCGCGAGAAGAAGGTGCGGAGGTTCTGGACCCGCCGGTGGTCGATGTTGCTGTCGGGCGCGCCCAGGCCCCAGAGATGCGGGTAGGCGCCAAAGTCCCGCGACATGTCCTCGTGCACGAGGACCTGCAGGTCGATCCCCGCCTTGCGGTAGGCACGGATGAGGACGTCCGTGCACACGCCCCGTTCGGCCGGGATGTCGCCCCCGGGATACCCGATGCGCCGGTAGCTGCCGTCGTAGATCACGGTCACGCCGACCTGCGCGCGGGCCGCCTCCACCACGACCGCCGCCACGTCCGCCGTTCTGCCCTGCGCGAGGGCCGCGAGGCCCAGGGCAAGCATGAGGAGGGCTATCCGGCGCTTCGTCGCGGCCGACCTCACCTCGCGACCCCGAACACGAAGGTGAGGACCCCCGGCACGAAGGCCGCCACGACCCAGAAGAAGGAGCCGTGGAGGCGTCCGTCGCCCGGGTTGGCCGCGACGACGTACTGGTTCACCACCGTGATGAAGAGGAGGACGCCTGTGAGCGGCCACGCGAGGAAGGGCGCCGCCACGAAGGTCAGCGCCGTCGAAGCGCCCGCCACGAGGAGCACGCTCCCCATGAGAAGCCCCTTGCCGCACCACCGGCTGGGATCACGGGAGAGGTCCCACTTGCAGACGATCTGGTCGGGCAGGCGCGGATAGTACCAGAGGGTCTGGAGCGCCATGAGGCCCAGGACGATCCACAGGGGCGTCCTCGTCGGCGGGAAGAGATCGCCGGGAACGCTCGTCATCGGCATGGGCGGTTCCTTTTGGCGGAACGCGTCTCGGTGCGGTCGGGAAAGAGGCGTACCAGGAGCGCGGGGGCGTCGGGCGCCGAGGCCGCGATCGCCTCCTTCTCGACCTTGGCGAGCCGCTTGATCCGGGCTTCCGCCTTCAGGGCGAGCGCGCGCTCCCCGAGCTCGACGCTGTAGGCGAGGCTCAGCGGCCCTCTGGACCTCAAATACTTAGAACCTTTGCCGTCTCGATGCTCGCGCAAGCGCCGCGCCACGTCGGTGGCCACGCCCGCGTAGAGCGTCCCCTGGCGCGTGCGGACGAGGTAGAGCCACCAGGCCGCCACGGCCTCACTTCGTCTTGGCGGCCGGCGCCTGCGCCGCGGGCTTCGCGGGCAGGACCTTCGCGGGCTCGGGCGTGGGGCGGACCATAAGGTCCGGCTTCGAAGTGTCGTACAGGAAGTCCCCGGCGATGTGGTCCGTCACGAACTTCACCAGGGCCTTCTGGTCCTTCCCGAGGTCTTTCGGGAGGTTCTTGTCGTCCACGAAGCGCAGCTGGAGCTCACCCTCTTTGGTGAAGGCGTAGCTGGCGAAGTAGTAGGCTGCCGGGCCGGGCTTCTCCTCCAGCTTGTTGATGTTCAGGAACTTCTCGCCGCCCACCGCGACGGTATAGACCCGGTAGCGCTCGGTCTTCTCGGGCTTTCCCTTCTCGTCGAGCTGGACGTAGTACTCGTTGGCGTCGAAGGGGACGAAAACGATGGAGGCCTCCTCGCCCGCGTCGTTCTTCATGACCCACTTCCCCGCGAGCCGCGCGTCGAGGCCCCCGGCCGAGGGGGCGCCGAGGGGGACCGAAGACTCGAAGGGGCACCCTGTCATCACCGCAAGCGCCAGCAGGGCGCCCAGTGCGATCGCCATCCGTTTCATGCGAGGCCTCCTGTGATGATTGTAACCCCGGCGCCAACGGGGGCAGCAAGGCACCGTCGTCGTAGCGATCGTCAGGCATCAGACGCGGGGACGGGGCGACGCGGGGAAGAACGTTTCTGGACTCGAAGCGCTCGCCAGGATGACGGCAACGAAGCTGGACAGGCAGCGATTCCGTTAGGACGCCATCTTGCACACCGTGTTCCAGTTGCGCGTCGTCGCGACCACGCCGAGCTCCTCCTCGAGGAAGTTGTTCGGGAACCCGAAGCTGCCCCCGATGCGGTGCGAGAGGAGGAAGGCGTCCCGGCCTTCGAGCCGGAAGAGCTCGAGGTCGCGCTTGGGGGAGTAGATCGGCAGCTGCCGTGTCTCGCGCGGCTCCCGCTTCAGGAATGCCGCGTACCACTTCACGTCGGGCCCCGAGGGCCTGCCCGCGAAGGGCTCCGACCGCACCAGTTCCCGGACCGCCTCGACGGTCCTGAGCACCACGGGCACCCCGTACCCGAGGGCCTGCGCGAGGTGCGCCTCCAGCTTCTTCTCCAGCTCCGTCCCGCGGCCCTCGGACGACTCGAAGAGCACGTTGCCGCTCTGGATGTAGGTGCTCACGGCCCCGAACCCGGCGGCCTCGAAGATCCCGCGCAGGTCCGCCATGGGGATGACCTTCTTCCCGCCCACGTTGATGCCGCGCAGGAGCGCGAGCCAGCGCGTGGTGCTGCCGGTGGTCCTCACGGCTGCGAGACCCCGTCCTTGATGACCTGGGCGAGGAGGCCTCTCAGGCGACCCTTGTGCATGAACTGCCAGTCCCCGCCATACTCGATGTCGTCGATGAGCCACCCCGAGGGTCCCCTGACGAGGAAGACGCCGTCCTTCCAGGTGACGTTGTACTTCGGATCGGCGTCCCTGTAGGTGAGCTGGACCTTGCACTCCGCGCGGTCGCCGTCCACGTGCGCCGGGAGGACGTCGAAGGCCGAGGCGCCCTCGAACATGGAGGTGAAGAGGTCCCCCTCCACGAGGGGCGGCACCTCGTTGTTCGTCCTCTTCCGGTAGGCCGTCTCCGCGGCGTCCGCGTCGCGCAGCAGGGAGGCGAGGGAAGGCGTCAGGTACGCCTTGAGCTTGGAGAGCTGAACCTCCTCCGGCACGCCCATGGGGTGGACGAGGAGGTAGGCGCCGTAGAAGCCCTTCACCGTGGCCTCGGGTGCCGGGCCCTGCGGGGCCGGCTTGGAACACGCGAGGAGGAGCACCGTGATGAGGAGTCCGAGGGCGGCCCGCCGTATCATCATCGGTCTCCCCTCTCCTGGGCCTGGCCGACCCAGTCCGTCCGCTCCATTCCGTACACCACATGCTCCAGGTCGGCGAAGATCACGTGCCTCCCCGGGATCATCCCCAACCGCTCGGCCACTCGTATAGAAGGTAGGTTCTCGGGGCGCACGAGCGCAACCACCCGCCCCGAGCCCAGGCGCTCGAAGGCGAATCTCAGGCACCCCTCGGAGGCCTCCGTCGCGTAGCCCCGGCCCCAGAACCGCCGGGCCAGGATGTAGCCCAGGGCCGCCTCGCAGGTCCCCTCCACGTCGGTCATCAGGATCCCCGCCTGCCCCACGGGCTCTCCCGTCTCGCGCTCGACGGCGAGCCAGTACCCGCACCCGTCGGCGGCGTATCGCGCCCTGTGGCGCTCGATCCACGCCGCGCACTCCTCGGGCGTGTAGGGCCTCGGCCAGTAGCGCATGACCCCGGGATCGGTGAGGAGGTCGGTCACAACGGGCAGGTCCGAGGCCTCCAGTTCGCGGAGGAGGAGGCGGGATGTCTCGAGAATCAGCGCCACGGGAGCCTCACGTCCTCGCCGGCGGGCGGCCCCTCGACGGAGCGCCAGCTCACGAAGGAGCCCGCGACGATGGCGAGGCACCCCAGCCAGAGCGAGAGGCCGGGGAGGACGCCGAGGAGCGCGCAGCTCACGAGCGTCGAGAGGAGGGGCGTGAGGTAGGACCAGGCGGTCACGAGGACGAGGTCCCCCTTCCGCATGGCCACGTCCCAGAAGAGGTAGGCGAGCGACGTGGCCGCCGCGAGAGCGGCCACCTCGGCCACGGCTTTCGTGCTCCAGGCACCCGGAGACGGCCGCGCGAGCGCCAGGAGGCCGAAGGCGACGCCCGTGGCGAGGAGGAAGAGCTGCACCGCGCCCCCGCTCTCGGGCGTGCCCCACCGGCGGGAGAGCGTGGAGTAGAGCGCCCACGTCACCGCCGCGAGCGCGCCGAGGCCGAAGGGCAGCGGATGATCGGTGACCCCCCCGAGGACCTCGCGCCACGAGGCCGGGGCGTCGTGGGCGATGACGAGCCACACTCCAGTCAGCGCGAGCGCCGTGCCGGCGAGGAACCCGGGACGTGCGCGGTTGCCCAGGACGGGGACCGAGAGCGCCAGCGTGAGGGCGGGCCAGAGGTAGTTCAGGAGTCCCACCTCCACGGCCTGGGCGCGGTCCCGGGCCGAGGCCAGGGCGAGGAAGAGGAGGAGGCCGTAGGCCAGAAAGAGGCCGCCGCAACCGAACAGGAAGAGCTTGGGCAGGGCGAGAACGCTCCGTGGCGACGGGCCCCTCACCAGGTGCAGGACCACCAGGAGGGCCCCCGCCGTGAGGTACACGGCGCAGCCGGCCTTCAGGGGACCCACCTCCTCGGAGAGGCTCCGGGTGAGCGCGATGGTGACGCTCCAGAGGAGGATGGCCCCGAGTCCGAGGAGCGTGCTCCGGCTCACGCCGTCACTCTCCCCGTCACCCCGCCACCGTCGGCGCGCCGAACCACGCCAGGATCGCCGCGGCCAGGAACAGAACCCACGAGAAGTGCCTGCCCCGGGAGACGCCGCCCGAGAGGATGGCGCAGAGGAGGAAGGTCACGGAGAAGACGCGGGCCGTCGGTTCGGCGTCGCCGCGGCCCGCCGCCTGGAGGACGAGCACGAGGCCCATGCCCACGAGGAGGAGCGTCGTGATGTGCCACGCGAAGCGGAGGATCCTCGCCGTGAAGAGCTCGCTCCCGAAGACGGGCGGGAGCGAACCGAGGCGCATGAGGATGAAGCGCTCGCCGAGGACCGAGTGGAGGAGCCCGATCACCGCGCTCCCGATGCCGGCCGCCATGAGGTAGGGGTTCACCGCGCGTGCCTCCTCTCTGCCATCGCCGTCACGGTCCCGCGCCGGAGACGATGTCGTAGACCTGCATCCTCTTCACGAGGGGCTTCACGAGGTCCCTGAGGGCCGCCTGGTGGGAGGGATCCCGCTGGTAGCGCGCGAGCGCCTCGGGGTTCTCGAAGGTGATGACGACGCCGCGGTCGAAGGTGGAGTCCACCACCGGCCGGTCGCTCGGGAGCGCGCGTCCCACGGCCACCGACTCCACGCCGGGGATGGACCGGAAGGAGCGCGTGGCCTCCTCCAGCTTCGCCCGGGCCCCTCCGTCCGACGGGTCGTTGAGCCAGAAGAGGACCACGTGGGACACGGTGTTCCGAGCTGCCTCCGGCGCCCTGTGGGCGGCGCACCCGGAGGCGAGGACCAGCGTCGCCACCGCAAGGGAAAGGACGGCCCAGCCCAGTGCGCGTCGCAGCCCGTTCCGCCTCATAGCCACCTCCTCACCTGTCGACGGTACTCCGCGTACTCGTCGCCGAACTTGGCGAGGAGGTAGCCCTCCTCCCGCAGGACCACGCCGTAGTGCAGGAGGAGGAAGAGGCCGGGGAGCGAGAGGTAAAACCACGGCGAGCCGGCCACGACGGCGATTGCGAGAAACAGGAGGAGCATGGCGACGTAGATGGGGTTGCGGGAGAACCGGTAGGGCCCCCGCGCCACGATTTTCCTCGTGGGCTCCCACGGCTCCACGGGCGTGCCCGCCCGCGTCATCGCCCCGATGGCCCATCCTCCGAGCAGCGCCGCCAGAACACCGAGCGCCCCGCCCACCGCGGCGCGGGTCTCGAAGGGTCCCCAGCCGAGGTCCACGGGCACCAGAGCCTCCAGGCCCCACGCCGCGCCCCCACAGAGCACGAAGAGGATCGGAGGGGGCGCCACCACGGGTGCCGTGTCCGGGCGCTCCCAGAACCATTTCACGGGGACCCATCCTTTCCGCCGCGGATCCTAAGCAGCGGCAGCACCAGCAGCCCCGTCGCCACGAACATCAGGAAGAACGGGTTCATGTCGCGGTAGAGGAACGCCCACGCCCCGAACGCGATGTAGGTGAGGCCCACCACGGCGACGGTGGCGCGATTCACGGGCGCGCCCCGGAGCGCACCGAGCGCCTGGAGGAGGACGATGATGCCCATCGCCGCCATGGCGGCCGAACCGAACCACCAGCCCACGCAGAGGGTTTGGACGTGGGCGGGTTCCACACCCGCGCGAGCCAGGCTGGCCCTGAGGCCGGGCCATCCCCCCAGGCCATGGGTGAAGGCGCTGGCGACCATGAAGGCACCCGCCACCGCCCCGAGGATGGCGCCCGCCCGCTTGTCCGCCGGTACGCTCATCGTCCTCCCCTCCGGTGCCTGCTCAGCCGTCCACCGCGTACGCGTAGAGGAACTGGTCGATGACGCGGCAGTCCTTGACGGCGCTCCTGCGCATCCTCGCCTCGCGGACGTAGCCCATCTTCTCGAGCACCCGGCACGACGCGAGGTTCCATTCGTAGGGTACGGCGTAGACGCGCGTGAGGCGGTGCGTCGCGATGGCGTAGGCCGTGACCGCGGCGAGCGCCTCCGTGGCGATGCCGCGGCCCCAAAAGGGTTCGCCCAGCCAGTAGCCGATCTCCGCGCCGACGCGCTCCACGTCCCGGTGCAACGAGAAACCGATGCCCCCCACCGCCCGGTCCTCCACCGCGATGGCGAACATGGTCTCGGGGTCGTCGCCCAGTGCCCGCTCGATGAAGGCCTCGGCGTCGGCCACCGAATAGGGGTGCGGGAAGGCGTCGCGCAGGTTCCGCCAGACCTCGCAATTGTCCGCGTAGGGCGCCATCACGGGCGCGTCGGTGCACCGGTAGGAGCGGACGGCGCAACGGTCGAGTTTCAGGAGCACGGTGCCCTCCCTCCGGTCACAGGGAGATGATGACGCCCTTCCGGTCCAGAGACCAGGCCGCGGCGTACAGCACGCCCCAGAACCCCGCCAGCTCGATGAGCAGGAGCCAGGGCGCGGCGTCCGAGTGCCACCACGGCGCGCTCGGCAGGAGGAAGAACGCCAGGAGCAGGAGGTGCAGGACGTAGAGCGCGAGCGGGTTCCTGCCCCAGACCTCGAGGACGCCCCAGAGCCGCGACTCCCTGCTCGAGAGCGCCTCGAAGGCGGCGAAGGTGAGCGCGGCGATCCCGCAGACGGTCAGGTCGAACGTGCAGGACATCCTGTGCTTGCTGATGGGGAAGAGCGGGGCGAGCGCCAGGCCCGACGCCAGGGAGAGCGCCGCGAGGCCGAGGTAGGCCCGCCAGCGTCGGCCGAGCGCCAGGTCGCCGAAGACCGTGCAGAGCATCAGGAGCGCCGCCCAGCTCAGTGCCCCCGGCAGGCCCGCCACCTGGGAGGTCAGCACGCGGTCGAGCCAGAAGGCGTCCAGCGCCCACTGGTAGACGCCCATGACGGCGAGGGATGCCGCGAGCCGGCCCCACGTCGGCAGGAAGAGGAACGGGTAGACGATGAGGAGGCTCGCGCCGAGCGCCTGCAGGACGCCCCACACGCTCCCGTGCGGGTTGAAGCCGTAGCCGATCTCCCCGAGCGTGAAGAGCGTCCCGATGCCGACGAGCGCCATGCTGCGCGTCACCACGTGCTCGCCCGTCCTCGGCGCGCCATCGCGCGCCAGGCGCCGCCTCACCGAGGCCCCGAGGGTCAGCCCCATGGCGAAGACGAAGAGGGGCATCACGAGGTCCACGACGGTGAGCCCCACGTCGGGCGCGTGCTTGAGCCACGCGGGGATCCAGCGCACGTACTCGAGGAAGTTCGCCACGATCATCATCATGATCGCCAGGCCCCGGAAGCGGTCGATGGCGGGCAGGCGACCGGCGGCGTTCACCGCGAGGGCCCCTCCGGCGTGAACTCCCTGCACGGCCCCTCGGGCTGATACTCCCACCAGCGCCTCTCCTCCCTCACGGTGCGCAGGGCGATGACGTCGCCCCTGGGGCGGTCGTTGAACTGCCGCATGCGCCGCGCCTTCATCGGGCAGACCTGGACCAGGCGGGCGCGGAGGACCTCGGCTCCCGCCGGAACCGCGATCGGCTCGGTCTCGTCGAGGGGCACGACGCGCAGGGTCATGCGCATGGTCAGCCACGACGGCGCGATGCGGAGCGCAGAGGAGAGGTCCGGGGCGCCGTCCCCGAACTCTCCCGGATCGCGGATGAGCCGCCAGCCCGGCGTGACGTGGATCGGTGCCAGCTCGGAGCGCCAACGGCCGGGGAGGAAGGCGACCTCCACGAGCCGGTCTGACAGGATGCTGCTGCCCTCGTCGAGGTACTGGACCTCGAGGGTCCACAGGGTGTTGGGGTCCACGCCGGGCGCGTCGAGCTGGCCCATCTCCGTCTGCTCGATCTTCAGGGTCCTGGCGTCGACCTCGACCTCCTCCGCCCGGCCCGAGCCGGTGCACGCCGAGGCCGTGAGCCACAGGACGAGGAGCACGCTCAGAGACCAGGGGCCGTCAGGGCTCCGAGACATAGACCCTCACTTCTTTGTCCTCGCCCGGCATCGTCATGGTCCGTTCGAAGCGGAACCCCTCTTTCTCCAGAAGGCGGATGGACGCGTCGTTGTCGAGGTTGACGATCGCGAGGATCCTCCCCAGGCCGAGCGCGCCCCGTGCGTACGTCAGGACACCGCGCACCGACTCGATGGCGTAGCCCTTCGACCAGTGCTCGGGGACGAAGGCGTAGCCCACGTCCACGTCGGGGAGGACGTCGCGGCGGATGAGGCCGCAGATGCCCAGGGGCACGCCGGTGTCCTTGAGCTCCACGAGGTCGAGGCCGAACCCGTTCCTCTCCCAGCTCGCGACGGCGCCCTTCTCGATGTAGCCCACGGCGTCCGCCTCCGTGCGCACACCCCGATCGCCGATGTGCAGGATGAAGGAGGGCTCGTTGAGGAGGCGCCGGATGAAGGGCGCGTCGCCGGGCGTCAGCCGCCGGAGCCGCAGCCGTTCCGTCTCGAGGGTCACCTTCGGGGCGTCCACCGCCGTCATCTCGCTCATGCCGATCCCCTCTCGATTCACGCCGGCTTCAGGTGGAGTCCTCGCGGCCGCCGGAGGCTCGGGGCAGGCCGTAGCGGACGCCGCCGACCTCGAATCGGACGTGCCCATCCTCTTCGACCAGCATCAGACCGCGGGCCGGCACCTCGACCATGCCTTCGAAATGCAGAGACCCGGCCCAGTAGGTGTAGCCCAGAACAAGGAGGCCGCCGCGAACTTGGAACTCGAGGTCCTTGCCGCAGGAAGGACAAGGGGCCGTCGCGCTCCGTGTCCCCCGGTCGTAGCCCGCGACGTTCGAGAGCAGGGCCGCGACGCTCAGGGAAGCGCCGCATTGCGGGCAGGGGAATTCGCTCACGGCCCGACATCCCCACCGCGCAGCCAGGCCACCGCTTCACCGGCCTCGGTAAAGGACCGGACGTTGAACCCGGCCTCCCTCATGCTCGCCTCGACGAAATCGTGCGACGCATCCGCAGCCGACTTGAGGAGGGCCGATCGCGCCTCCCGTGAGAACCCCAGGCGGTCCATGTCGTGCCGGGCATAGAGGTAGTTCGAGTCCGCCGAGGCCTCGTTTCGCGCCTCGCGGACGTCGAAGAGGAAGTGAGGGACGCCCGTCTCCAGGGCCTTCTGATGGGCCTCCGCGCCGAACCTCCGGGCCTCCTCCACGGTGACGGCGCCCTCCACGCGCACGAGGATGTAATCTCCCGTGCCGGCGACCGCGATGGAATAGCTCATCTGCCCTCCACCCGCTCGAGGTGGTCCGCGACGGCGAACCAGGCGTCCGCCTCGGCCTGCAGGCCCGGGTCGCAGAGCTCGACGAACTCCTCCCCGGCGAACTCCACGCCCCCGTCGATCCAGGTGGCGCGTTCGGTGCGGACCGTCTGCTCGTCGGGGACCTCCGAACCGCCGTCCACGGTGACGTTGTGCAGAGTCACCGCCGCGCCCTGACCGTCGGCTGCCAAGGTCCCCACGGAAACCCAGGGGACCTGCCCCGCCTCGAAGCGCGCGGCCCCGGAGGCGTCCTTGACGAGAAAGACTTCGAGGACGTGGAACCTCCCTCCCGGCCCGAGCTTCAGGATGGTGGCGCTCGAGGTCGGCGTGGGCTCCTTGCCGTCCTGGAGGATCACGACCTGCCAGGGGGACTGGGCGATGAGGTAGCCCTGGCGGGGCCCCGCCCCAAGGACGCTCGCGGAAAGGACCAGCGCCGAGGCGAGCACGGCGGAGGTCCATCGCACGGCCGGGCGCTTCGATCTCCGGTTCGCTGGCGTCGCAGCCGTCATCGGGCCTCCCGCGATGCGCTCCCCCGGCGCGCGATGGGTCTTCGGTCGGAGTATACGGAGGATGTCCGCGCCACGTCCAGGCGAGGTTTCGGTCACCGGGGCGCCCCCATTCTCCCGATGCGCCGGAAGGTGAGCACGATGGCCACGGCCAGCGGGCCCACGAGGGCCGCGAGGCTCGCCTTCATGAAGGCCTCGGGGCCGAGGCCCGCCGAGGCGTGGAGGGTCACGATGGCCGCCGCCGTCACGACGCTCGCCAAGAGGAGGGCCTTGCCGAAGTACGCGTTGGCCTCGTACCAGACGGCGTCGTCGCCGAGCGTCCTGGGCGTTCGAAAGCCGTAGAGCCCGTTGCGCGGGACCTTCCGGAGCGCAAGCGGGAGGGCGAGGAGGGCGAAGAGCCCGGCGCAGCA
>JBBIUU010000079.1:9525-13344 GCA_037440125.1 Acidobacteriota bacterium | reverse complement strand
CCTCGCGCCTCGCGCCTCGCGCCTCGCGCCTCGCGCCTTTCACCCCGTCTCCCCTTCTCCGCGTCACCCCTTCGATCCTGCTGCTCGCCCTCGCGGCCCTCGCCGGCGACGCCCCGAAGCCCACCCTCCTCTGGCCCCTCGCGGTGCGCGAGGGGATCACCTCCAGCTTCGGCGAGTACCGCCGGACGCACTTCCACGGCGGCGTGGACATGCGGACGCACCAGGAGGAGGGCTACGCGTGCTACGCCCCGGCGGACGGGAAGGTGGCGCGGATCCGCCGTGAGCCGGGCGGGTACGGGCGCGTCCTCTACCTGGATCTCGACGACGGACGCACCATCGTCTACGGCCACGTGTGCCGCTTCGAAAACCAGAAGCTCCACCTCGACGACGCCCTCCAGCGAGCCTGCGAGCGCGCGGGCTCGAGCTTCCCGGGCGACATCGCCCTGGATCCGCCCGTGCCCGTGAGGGCCGGCGACACGGTGTGCTACTCGGGCGAGCTCGGCATCGGCACGCCCCACCTCCACTTCGAGGTGCGCCGCGCGGACGAGCAGCTCGACCCCTTCCTCGAGGGGCTGCCGCTGCCCGAGGGGATGGAGGCGCCGCGCATCGCGGGGATCACCTTCGAGCCGCAGGACGCCACGGGGAGCGTGGACGGGGGCTTCGAGCCCGTCTTCGTGGCCGCCACGAGGACCGGCGACGGCTACAGGCTGGCGCGGCCCGTGACGGTCTCCGGCGCGGTGGACCTCTTCCTTTCCGCGGGCGACCACCTGGGCGTTCCGGGCAACACCACCGGCGTACCCGTGATCGAGGCCTCCCTCGATGGAGCCGCCTTCTCGAAGATGGACCTGCGCCGCATCAGCCTGGCGCACTTCAAGGAGTCCCCCGCCCTCTTCGCGCCCGCCTACGACCGGCCGGGGACAAACACCTACCGCCTCCGCAAGCTCCCGTGGATCACGCTCGCGGAGCTGAGCGGAGACGGCCTTCCCAAGACCCTGGGCATGGGCGCGCACGAGCTCTCGGTCGTCGTCTCCAACCGCGCGGGGAAGACCGTACGCCTCATGGGGACGCTGAACGGCGACGCGAGGCCGCCCGAGCGCCGCGCCGCGCTGCCGGGCACGGGGTACAAGATTCTCGGCCAGGAGATCACGCCCGCGGGCCTCGTCCTGCGCCTCTCGCGCTCGTCGAGAGAGGGGACCACCCCGGTGAGCGTGGGCGGGAAGCCCGTCCGCGACCTCCTCTTCGAATCGAACGGCCAGACCACGGCGCTCGTCCCGCGGGAGGAGTTGCCCAGGGAGGGCGCGCGCGTCTCCGTCGGCGCGAGCGAGTCCTCCTTCTTCGTCGCCGCGGGCCCGGGGCATGTGGCCGTGGGTAACATCCGCCTCACCCTCCCCGAGGGCGCCGTGGGCACGGCCTCCGCCGCCACGCCCGCTTCGGGCATTCCGCCGGGGAGCGCCGCGTACCTCGCCGTGGGCCCCTACTGCTACGAGTCGCGCGCCACCGTGGAGTTCCCGGGCATCGCGCCCAGGGGCGGCGTGGGCGTCTTCGGCGGCGGCATCTTCCTGGACCGGTGGTCGGGCAAGGCCGTGGGGTTCCGCACCGACGCTCTCTACCTGCTGCGCGCCGACAAGAGCCCGCCGAGCTTCGGCCGGCCCTTCCTCGCGAGGATCCCCCACATCGACGCGCCCGAGCTCCGTTTCACCCTCGGCGACGAGGGCGCGGGACCGAGCATCCAGTCCCTCGCCGCGAAGATCGACGGCAAGACCGTCTTCTTCGACTACGACCTCGCCACCCGCACCGTGCGCATCGACCTCAGCCGCCTCCCCGGCGGGAAGCACACCCTCACCGCCAGCGTGAGCGACTTCCTCGGCAACACCTCCGCGCTCGCGCCGTATTCGTTCACGACGAAGTAGCGCGACCGAACGCAAACTCGATTCTGGGCTCCCTGCGGTCGCCAAAATGACGGGGATCGAGATCCCGCCGTCTCCTTGGCCCCGTCATTCCAGGCGCCCCTTCGAAGGGTTCCTGGGCTGGACTCTCGCCCTTCCCGGCTTCGAGGAAAGCAGATCCTGAGATCGACTTCCCCTCCAAGGAGCCCTCAGGATGACGGCTGAGATCGACTTCCCCTCCAAGGAGCCCTCAGGATGACGCCTGAGATCGACTTCCCCTCCAAGAAGCCCTCAGGATGACGGCTGAGATCGACTTCCCCTCCAAGGAGTCCTCAGGATGACCCTCTGCCTGATGGTCATTCCGGCCAGTGGAGCTCGTCTGGAATCCACTCTCGAGTTTCTCGGTCGCCTTCCCCCTTTCGCCTTTCGACTTCCACCTTTCGCCTTCGTTTCCCATATCCCAAATCGCCCATCCGATATATCCTTTCCCCATGCACACCCTGATCCACACCCTTCAGAACCTGGGCTGGTCGCTGAACGGGTGGACGGTGTTCACGCTCGTGGCGGAGGCCGTCGCGCTCCTCACCATCCCCTCGGTCCTCCTCCAGCGCCGTGGCCAAGCCCTCTCCGCCCTGGCGTGGATCCTCTGCCTCGTGGGGGTTCCGTACCTCGGCGTGCTCCTCTGGTGGGGCATCGGGAGGACGCACCTCAAGCGCAAGCGGAGGAGGCGCAGGACCGCGCGCCTCACCGTGACGAAGGGGTTCGTCACGCTGAGGCCGGCCGTGGCCGAGGAGACACCCGACGCCTTCATGGCCTCCTTCCGGTTCCCCGCGGAGGACGCCGGCGGCATCTTCTCCCCCGCCGGGGGGAACCGCGTGCGCCTCCTCGTGGACGGGACGCAGACCTACGCCGCGATCGAGGAGATGATCCGCTCGGCGCGCCACCACGTGCACTGCCTCTTCTACATCTGGGAGGAGGACGCCACGGGCGCAAGGTTCCGTGACCTCCTCGCGCGTAAGGCCCGCGAGGGCGTGCAGGTGCGCGTCCTCCTTGACGCCATGGGCGCGGGCGGGGCGGCGGGCCGATTCATGGACCCGCTGAGGGCGGCGGGCGGCGAGGTGGCGGTCTTCATGCCCACGCGGTTCCTCCGCCGGTCCCTCTCGCTCAACTTCCGGAACCACCGCAAGATCGTGGTGGCGGATGGACACTGCGCCTACACGGGCGGCCTCAACATCGGCGACGAGTACATGGGCGAGTGGCGGGACATGGGCCTGCGCCTGGAGGGGCCCGCGGTCTCCCAGCTCCAGGAGGTCTTCCTCGACGACTGGTACTTCGCCACGGGGAGGAACCTCGCGGACGCGGCCTACTTCGAGGGCGCGTCCGAGTCATGCGCGGAGACCGGCGGCGTCCCCGCGGTCTGCTCGGTCATCGCGGGCGGCCCCGACACGGTGGACAATCCCACCCTCGACACCTTCTTCATGGGCATCACGCTCTGCCGCGAGCGCGTCTGGATCACCACGCCCTACCTCGCCCCCGGCCCCGACGTCCTGACGGCCCTCCGCACCGCCGCCTACCGCGGCGTGGATGTGCGCCTCCTCGTGCCCAGCCGCTCTGACAGCCGACTCGTCCAGCTCGCGGGGCGCTCCTTCTACCCGGCGCTCCTGCGCGCCGGCGTGCGCATCTACGAGTACCTGCCGGCGGTCCTCCACGGCAAGACATGGGTCTTCGACGGCGAGCACCTCGCCATCGGGAGCGCCAACCTCGACAACCGCAGCTTCAAGCTGAATTTCGAGATCACGTGCTTCCTGCGCAGCCCTGAGGCGACCGCCGAGATGGCCGCCCTCTACGAGAGGGATCTGGCGCACAGCGAGGAGATCCTGCTCGAGCGCTTCGAGCGGCGCGGCCCGTGGGCACAGCTCAAGGAGTCGGCGGC
>JBBIUU010000079.1:8172-9425 GCA_037440125.1 Acidobacteriota bacterium | reverse complement strand
CACGCGGCGCTCCTCTTCGTGCAGTTGACCTTCGGGGCGTTTCACGTCTTCGGGAAGGGGCTCCTCTCCCAGCTCCCGCCGCTGGCGGTGGTGGCGTCGCGCAGCCTGGTCTCCATGCCGCTCCTGCTGCTGCTCGCGCTGAGGGTGGACAAGAGCATCCCGCCGCCGAGGGACCTGGCCCGCTTGGCCCTGCTGGGCTTCCTGGGCATCTTCGCCAACCAGCTCCTCTACGTCTTCGGCCTCAAGCTCACCTCGGCCATCAACGCGGCGATCATCATGCCGAGCATCCCCGTGTGCGTGGTCCTCATCGCGTGGGCCACGGGCGCCGAGCCCATGACGAAGCTCAAGGTACTCGGCGTGTCGCTCGCCGTCGCGGGCGCCCTCGCCATCCTCGACCCCTCCCGCCTCGCCTCGGCCAGCGGGAGCCTCCTGGGGAACGCTCTCCTCCTGGGCAACTGCCTCGTCTACGCCCTCTACCTCGTCCTCCAGCGCGACCTGCTCCTGCGCTACCACCCGCTGACGGTGGTGTCGTGGGCCTTCGGGTTCGGCGGCCTCGGCATCGTGGCGGTGTCCGCGCCCACGCTCGCGCGGACCGACTTCTCCCACCTCACGACGGGCGGCTGGGTCGCCCTTGCGTACATCGCCGTCATTCCCTCGGGCGTGAACTACGCGCTCAACAGCTGGGCGCTCGTGCGCTCTTCGCCGGCTCTCGTGGCGACCTACACCACGCTCCAGCCCGTGGCCGCCGCCGTGCTCGCCATCTTCATCCTCGGCGAGCACGCGACGTGGCAGGAGGCCGCGGGCTTCGCCCTCATCGCGGCGGGGCTCATGTGCGTGAGTCGTAAGCCGGTCGCGAAGACCCAGGAAACGTGAAACGGGCGGCCCGGAGGCCGCCCGTCGTCCTGTTCGCTTGGTCTGTCTTTTCCTACTCACCTACTCCCCTACTCACCTACTCACGGCTTGACGAACTTGGACAGCACGTCCTTGGCGAAGTCCTTGTGCACGGTGTACGTCATCATCTTGAGCTTGACGTAGTCGGCGCGGTAGAAGAGGTAGCCTTCGGGCGGGGCCTTGCGCGCGGCACGGGCGCTGTCCTTAATGAGGAACCAGTCCACGCCGCCGACGGAGGTCCAGCCCACGAGGTGCACGCCGTGGTCGTCGGTGGTGCTTCCGTTGTCGAGGCGGAACTCGCGGGCGTCCTGGTCGATGTAGGCCTGGGGGATGTCGAAGGTGGGGACGACGGCGACCTTCTC
>JBBIUU010000079.1:0-8072 GCA_037440125.1 Acidobacteriota bacterium | reverse complement strand
TTGCAGTAGGCGAGGTAGGCCTGCATCTCCTTGGCCATGGCCACGTGGTCGTGGCGGCCGTCCCTGGCGCAGACGCCCGGGTACGCCTCCTCGGGGACCACGCCGTAGATCGCCCAGACGCGCGGGATGGCCTCCGCCTCGGAGCCCTCCTCGAAGACCGAGTGCCCCCGGGTGGCGATGTAGCGCTTGGCCTTCTCGAGGTACTCGCAATGGGCCGTCCACATCTCGGAGAGCTTGATCTCCTGGCCCGTGAGGCGCTTGATCTCCGATTCGTAGTAGGAGGTCGTGGAGAAGGACCAGCACGTCCCGGTGAGGTACTGGGGGACCGGCGGGAAGTACCAGCCGTGGACCTTGAAGGCGTCCACGCCGGAGGGCTTGGCGAGACCCTTGAGGTCCACGCGGAGGTCGCTCCTGGCGTCCTTCTCCTGTTTGGCGACGGCCTCCTGGTCGTCCTCGATCTTCTGCGTGGCGGCCTGCGCCTCCCCCGCGGACTTCTTGTCCTTCGCCTCCATGTCCTTCAGGACGGGGTCCTCCACGTGCTTGACGTAGGCGGCCTTGTCCCTAGCAGGTGGGGTGGTCTGGGCCGCGAGGGCGGCGGGCAGGAAGAGCGATGCGGCTAGCAGGATGGCGAAAGGGCGGGGCAGCTTCATGCGGGGTCCTCCGGACTCGGCGAGAGGGCGCCCGGCGCACGCCGGACGCCCCCATCGGGTCGAGAAGGATACCACGAGTGGTTACGGGGCGCTCACCGTCACTATCTCGAACTCGGGCGGGGCCGCGAGGGCGCGCTTGACGGCGCACTGGTCCGCCGCGCGGACGACGGCCTCCTTGTACTTCTCGGGGAAGCCCGCGGGCAGGTGGATCTCGAAGCGCACGAGGTCGAGCTGGTGGGAGACGGGGTTCCAGCCCATGGACTGGGTGATCTTCAAGCCCTCGGTGGGGAGCCCGCGGCTCTGGCAGAAGCCCAGCACGTAGATGCCCGCGCAGGTACCTAGGCTCGCGAGGAAGAGGAGGTAGGGTTCGGGCGCGCTGCCCTCGCCGCCCGACTGGCGGGACTGGTCGGTCTGGATGAGATGCGGTCCGAAGGCAGCGTCCACGCGTTTGCCCCCGGGAAAGGTGATGTCGATCTGCATGGCATTCCTCCAAGGGATGGGAGATGCGACGCGCTGGGGCAGGTAACATGTCGAATGTGGAATGGCGAATGGCGAATTTGGACCAGGAGTGTCCCATGGGCTTGTTCTTGTGTTGGACATTTCACATTCCACATTTGACATTCGACATCTCCCCGCTGTGAGTATTTACTTACAGCCGGGTTCGTGATAGGCTCCCTTCCGTCGTAACCGCTCCGGGAGCACCCGGCGCCAAGGGGACAGGTTCCAAGTTTAGGGGGATCCGATGAAGTACCTGGACGATGCCCGTGACGTGAAGTTCAACCTGTTCGAGTGGCTGGACCTCGACGCCCTCCTCAAGTCGGAGCGCTACAAGGAATTCGACCGGGACACGCTCGACTCCATCCTCGACGAGGCGCTCAAGGTGGCCCGGGGCAGCGTGGCCGCGTGCAACGAGCCCGGGGACCGCGTGGGCGTCCAGTTCGCGGAGGGCAAAGTCACCCTGCCCCCGGGCTTCGACAAGGCCTACAAGGACCTGGCCACGGGCGGCTGGATCGGCCCCACGGCCAACCCCGAGTTCGGCGGCATGGGCCTCCCCGAGTCCGTGGGCACGGGCATCAGCGAGTTCATCATGGGGGCCAACACCTCCATGAGCCTCACCGTGCTCCTCACGCGCGGCTCGGCGCACCTCATCGAGAGTTTCGGCTCCGACGAGCTCAAGGCCACCTACTGCGAGAAGATGTACAGCGGCGAGTGGGCCGGCACCATGTGCCTGACGGAGCCCAGCGCGGGCAGCGACCTCGGCGACATCAAGACCAAGGCCGTCAAGCAGGAGGACGGCTCCTACCTCCTCTCCGGCGAGAAGATCTTCATCACGAGCGGCGACCACGACCTCACGCCCAACATCGTGCACGCCGTCCTCGCCCGCACGCCCGAAGCGCCCACGGGCGCCAAGGGCCTGAGCCTCTTCGTAGTCCCCAAGGTCCGCGTGAACGCCGACGGGTCCCTCGGCCAGCCCAACGACGTGGCGTGCTCCAACATCGAGCACAAGCTCGGCATCCACGGCTCCCCGACCTGCAGCTTGGTCTTCGGCGCGAACAACGGCTGCCAGGGCTTCCTCCTCGGCCGCGAGCGCACGGGCCTCCTCCTCATGTTCCAGATGATGAACGCGGCCCGCTACGAGGTGGGCGTGCAGGGCCTCGGCATCGCCTCCGCGGCGAACCAAGCCGCCCTCGCCTATGCCAAGGAGCGCCTCCAGGGCCGGTCCATGTTCAACAAGGAGCCGCAGGCCTCCCAGGTTCCCATCACCGAGCACCCGGACGTCCGACGCTCCCTCCTCCTCCAGTCCGCCTACGTCCAGGCCCAGCGCGCCCTCGTCTCCTACACGGGCTGGTGCATGGACATGGCCCACATCACCGAGGGCGAGGAGCACGACCGGTGGCAGGGCCTGGTGGAGCTCTTCACACCCGTCTGCAAGGCCTGGTGCTCGAACTGGGGCTTCCGGGTCACCGAGTGGGCGCTGCAGACCTACGGCGGCTACGGCTACACGTGCGAATATCCGGCCGAGCAATACCTCCGGGACGCCCAGATCGCGTGCATCTACGAGGGCACCAACGGCATCCAGGCCCTCGACCTCGTGGGGCGCAAGTTCCGCCTCCAGGAGGGCAAGCCCGTCAAACACCTCATGGGGCTCGCGGCCCAGGCGGCCCAGACGCTGGCCGCCGATCCGGTGCTCGGCCCCTCGGCCCTGCAGCTCGGCGGCGCCGTGAAGGCCCTCGGCGCGGTCCTCACGGAGATCCCCACCAAGGACAACGCCATGCTCCTCACGCTCCTGAACGCCACCCACGTCCTCGACATGTTGGGCCACACGGTGGCCGGCTACCTCCTCCTCCAGCAGGCGGCCATCGCGAAAGAGAAGCTGGCGGCGCTGCTGAAGGAGAAGGGCGTGGACGCCTCCGACCGGGCGGCGCTCCGCGCGGCTCTAGCGGACAGCGGCGAGGCGGCCTTCTATCACAACAAGGTGCAGGCCGCGATCCACTTCGCGCACCGCGCGCTGCCCCTCGTGGGCGCCCAGGCCGTCGCCCTCCGCGCCGGCGAGGTCGCCCCCATGGAGGCGGTTTTTTAAGAACTTCTTCACCACGGAGACACGGAGAGCACGGAGAAAAGAAACTAGGGGTAAAGGAGAAAATGCGTCCTCCAGCAATTCGGGTCGCGCAGACTTGCTGGGTTGGGTCGCCTTGGAAGCCTGGTCCTGACGCCCCATAAAGAACCTTCTTCCTCCGTGTCCTCCGTGCCTCCGTGGTGAGTTAGTCTCTATAATGGCGGGGATGGAGAAAGTCCGAATCGCCAGACAATCGAGCTCCCGTCGCTGGGTCCCCCTGGCGGCGGGGGTTCTGCTTTCGTCGCTCCTCGTGGCCTCCCAGGACGCCGTGGACCGCACCGCGGCCCTGCGCCACGCGGCTTCGCTGCGCCGGGCGGGCGACTGGGCCCAGGCCCTCCAGGAGTTCAAGGTGCTCTGGGGCCAGGACCCCTCCGACCCCGTGGGTGCCGTCGCGTTCGGAAACCTCGCGCTCATGGATGGCCAGGCCGCGGAGGCCGAGGTCCCCCTCAAGGGTGCGTCGGGCTCGGTCTCTCCCCTCGCCCCTCACGCGCGCTTCCTCCTCGCGCAATCCTGCCATGCGCAGGGGAAGAACGAGGAGTCGGCCTCGGCCCTGCAACCCCTCCTTGCCCCTGACGCGTCGCCGTCCCTCCAGAAGCGAGCCCTCCTCTTGCTCGCGGACGTTCAGCGGGACCTGGCGAAACGCGCCGGCGAGGTGGCGACGTGGAGGCGCATCCTCTCCTCCAAGCCCCCCCGCGGCGAGGAAGCCTTGGCGCGTTTCCGCCTCGCCCAGGCCCTCGAGGCCGCGGGCCAAGCCAATCCAGCCTTCGAGGCGTACCAGGAGATCTACTGGGGCCGGGGCCTGAGCCCCTACGCCCGCCGGGCGGGTCTCGAGGCGACCCGCCTCGCCAAGGCCAGGGGATTCGCCCTGCGGTCCCTGACGCCCCGACAGACCTACGACGCGGCGGACAGGTTCCTCCACGCGGGGCGGGCCGCCGACGCCCTCGACCTCCTGGACGCCATTCCGCCCAAATCCGTCAAAGGCGACCTCGCACCCGATGTGGGCCTCCTGCGCGTACTGGTCCTCTACGCGCTGCGCGAGAACGGCCGGGCCGTGGCGGAGGCGGACCAGCTCCTCAGAGAGGCGGGGCCCAAGCGGCACGCGCTCATCGCCACGCTCAAGGCGGTGTGGGCGCTGTTGCGCTCGGGCGATCACGAGGGGATCCTCGCGCGGGGCAAGAAGATCATCGAGAGCGCCGGCAGCAACGACGCCCTGCGCGCCGAGGCCCTCTACTGCATGGGCACCTCGGCCTACACGAGCGGGCGCTTCGCGGAGGCCGCGGGGTACCTCGCACAGATGGAGGGGTTGAAGGACCCGAGCCCCAACCTGACGGCGGCCCGCCTCAAGCGCGCGTGGTGCCTCTACCGGACCGGCGACGTGGCGGGCGCGCGGGCCCTCTTCTCCGGGCTGGCCGCGCAGTCGCGCCTCTCCGACATCGCCCAACCCGCGGCCTTCTGGGCGGCCCGGTGCTCCCTCGAGCTCGGCCAGGCCGCCGCGGCCGCCGAGGGGTTCACCAAGCTCGCCACGGACCCTCCCGGGTACTGGAGCTGGCGCGCCCGCGAGGCCCTCGCGTCCATGCGCGTGGCGCTCCCGGCCGAGGCGGCCTACGGCCCGCCGCCCGACCCTGAGAGGGCCCTCGCACTTCCGGGCGCGGAGCTGGCGAGGGACTTGGACCTCTGCGGCCTCGACGCCGACGCCGCGCGCGCCTTCGGCCCCGTCTTCGCGGCAAACCGCGGGGAGGGCCCGGCCGCGATGGCCTTCGCCCTGCTCCTCACGCGGGGCGGCGACGCGGGGGGCGGCCGCGCCGTGCTCAAGCGCGCCTTCGGGCCCGTGCTCGACCGATTCGTCGTGGAGAAGGGGTGGTTGGAAGCCGCCTGCCCCACGCCCTACCTCGGGCTGGTGAAGGCGGACTGCACGCGTGAGGGGCTCGACACGGCGTTCGCGTACGGCATCATCCAGCAGGAGAGCGACTTCGACGAGGACGCCGTCTCGCCCACGGACGCCCGGGGGCTCATGCAGCTCATGTCCTACACCGCCGCCAAGCTCGCCGCGGACCTCGGGCGCCCCGCGCCCTCCGACACGGAGCTCCTCAACCCGCTCCTGAACCTCGACCTCGGCATCCGCTACCTCGCGCGCCGGGCCAAGGAATTCGAGCCCGCCGCGGCCGCGGCGAGCTACAACGCGGGCGAGGACATCGTGGGGGGATGGGTGAAGGGCTGGGGCCCCACGGGCGAGGAGGCCTTCGTCGCCATGATCCCCTACGCCGAGACGCGCCACTACGCCGCCGTCGTCCTCTGGAACCGCCACCGCTACCAGCAACTTCTAGGACAGAACTGAAAAGAGAATCTTCACCACGGAGGCACGGAGGACACGGAGGAAGACGAGAGAGAAGGCCTATGGGTTAATCAAGAAGAACGCCTTCTTCTCAGGTTCATATCGAAGTGCTGCGCATTGGAACCATGCCCTCATCAGGAAAAGACGATCTGCAACTACGGTTCTAACCTAAGGCCTTGTCTTTTCTCCGTGCTCTCCGTGTCTCCGTGGTGAACTTCCTTCAGTTCTTTTGCCCCAGGAACGCCTCGATCTCTTTGACGAGGGTCTCGGAGCTCGGCGTGACGCCGGAGTCGTAGCGCGCCACGACCTTGCCGTCGCGGTCGACGAGGAACTTGTTGAAGTTCCACTTGATGTCCCCGTCGAACCCCGCCTGCGTGGTGAGGAACCGGTAGAGCGGGTTGATGTCGGCCCCCTTCACGCTCGTCTTGGCGAAGAGAGGGAAGGTGACGCTGTACTTCAGCGTACAGAACTGCTTGATCTGCGCGTCGGTACCCGGCTCCTGCGCGCCGAAGTTGTTGGCGGGGAAGGCCAGGATCGCGAAGCCCCTGTCCTTGTACTTCTGGTAGAGCTCCTCGAGGCCCTTGTACTGCGGCGTGAAGCCGCACTCGCTCGCGGTGTTGACGATGAGGAGGACCTTGCCCTTGTAGTCCGCGAGGTGCTTCTCCTTGCCGTCGTTGAGCTTCATGGTGAACTGCAGGACCGTGCCGTCCATGGTCTTCGCTCCTTCGGCGGGCTTCGCGCTCTGGGCCCGCGCCGTCGTCTGCGCCGCCGCCAGCCCGAGGGCCAGACACGCGGTCGTGATGACCCTCATTCCGCTGAATCCGTTAGCAGCCATTCTCAAGACCTCCTGGGCGGACACCTCGTCCGCCAGGTCGCTCCAACGGGAGCGGGCCCCGGGGTATTCCGGCAGGGATCCGAGGGGGGCGGTCCCCATTCTCTCGCGCCTCACGCCTCGCGCCTCAAAACTTTCCCGTGTACACTTTACGCCTTGTGCGGGGGAGGAACCCTTGAGCGAAGAAGCGACCGCCGGAACCCAGGAAAAACCCGTCTCGCCCTTCAGAGAGATCGTCCAGCCCTTCATCGATCTCGTGCACGCGCCGAGGGCGCTCTGGGCCATCAACCTGAACTACCTCCTGGAGGGCTTCGTCTACTTCGGGATGGTCATCTACCTGGCCATGTACTTCAACCAGTACGTGGGCCTGGACGACCAGCGCGCGGGCTGGATGGTGGGCGTGCTCACCTCGGGCATCACCATCTCCATGCTCTTCTTCGGCGGCCGCGCGGACAAGTGGGGCGTGCGCCCCGCCCTCCTCGTCGCCCTCGCGCTCATGTTCGTCGGGCGCATCGTCCTCTCAGCGGCACCGGGCCTGGGCCTCGCGGGCGGCTCCATCCTGACGCCCTTCAACTTCCTCTGCGTCCTCGGCCTCCTGTTCATCGTCCTGGGCTACGGCATGTACCAGCCCGCGGCCTACGCGGCGGCCCGGCAGTTCACCACGCCCGCCACCGCGAACATGGCCTACGCCATGCTCTACGCCGTCATGAACCTGGGCGGGTGGCTCCCCAGCTTCATGTCCCCCATCCGCGAGCACTACGGCATCAAGGGCGCCTACTGGTTCTACAGCGGCACCACCATCGTAGGCCTCGTCATCCTCTTCTTCATGCTCAGCAAGAGGACCGTGGAGAAGGCCATCGCCGACGCCAAGACCGGCAGCGCCTCGGCCGGCGGCGAGAAGAAGGAGGGAACCGAGTCGGGCGTCCAGCGCGCGGCGGCCGCGGAGGCTACCGGAGGGTTCTTCTCCCGGATCCTCCATTGGGTGAAGAACCACCCCATCGCCGATGCGAAGTTCGCCTTCTTCATCTTCTGCCTCATCCCCGTGCAGACGCTCTTCGCTTACAACTGGCTCGTCCTGCCGCAGTACGTGAACCGGGCGTTCGCGGGGACCTGGGTCGGAGACCGGTTCGAGACCGCCACGAACCTCAACTCGCTCCTCATCTTCATCCTGTGCCCCATCGTGGCGGCCCTCACGACGCGCGCCAAGGTCTACAACATGATGATCATCGGCACGGCGGTCATGGCGGCGCCCACCTTCTTCCTCGCCATCGGACCCACGGTCTGGGGCCTCTTCACCTTCGTGGTCCTCATGACCGTGGGCGAGGCCATGTGGCAGCCGCGTTTCCTCCAGTACGCCGCGGAGATCGCCCCCGAGGGCCGCACGGGCGCGTACATGGGTGTGGCGCAGTTCCCGTGGTTCCTCACGAAGATGATCGTGCCTATTTACTCAGGAGCTGCGCTCGCGCACTGGTGCCCCGAGCCCGGCAAGGGACCCAACCAGAGCGGCACCATGTGGCTCATCTTCGGGTGCGTGGCCATGATGTCCACTCTCATGCTCATCCTCGCCAAGGGCTGGCTTGGGAAGGATTTCAAGACGAAGCATTCGTGAGGAATGAGGCATGAGGCATGAGGCGCGAGGCG
>JBBIUU010000078.1:0-13412 GCA_037440125.1 Acidobacteriota bacterium | reverse complement strand
TGGACCTGCACCTCCACGCGGCGCCGAGCGCGCACGGCGAGGTCCTCGCCGCGGCGCGCCTCCTGGGGGACGGGGCGGGCGATCCCGCGCGCACCGCCGTGGTCCTGCCCGACCCGGAGCGCCTCGTGCCCCTCCTGTGGGAGGCCGTGGGCGCGCTGGGCGTGGACTACAACATCACCATGGGCTACCCGCTCGTCAGGACTCCCCTCTACGCCCTGCTGGACCAGGTCCTGCGCGCGGCGGAGACCTCGCGCGGCGGCAAGGTGCGCGTCCTCGACTACCTGCGCCTCCTCTTCCACCCCTACGCCAAGGGGTTCGGCGGCGCCGATTCGGGGATGCGCCTCATCGTGCACGCCGTGGAGGAGGTGCTGAGGCGCAGGGGCGCGGCCTACGCCGCCGCCCAGGACCTGGAGCGCGACGAGGCCATCCTGAAGAAGGCCTCCGAGATGGCGCAGAGCACGGGGATGGAGCTCTCCCCCGAGGCGTGCGGCGAGCGCCTGCGCGAGCTGCACGGGCTCCTTCTGTACGCTCCCGCGAGGGCCAGGACCCTGGGCGCGCTCGCCGGATCCCTGGAGCGCATCGTCCTCGAGATCGGCCACCGCAGCGACGCGCGCCACCACCCGTTCTTCGACCCCTTCTTCACGCAGGCCGCGGACTGCCTGCACGGGCTCAACGCCCTCGCGGCCTCGAAGGAGCCGGCAGGGGAGGGCGGCGCGCTCTTCAATCTCGTGCGTGACCGCCTCGCCGAGGAGAGCGCGCCCTTCTCGGGCCTGCCGATCCAGGGCCTGCAGGTGATGGGGCTCCTCGAGACCCGGGCGCTGGCCTTCGAGCGCGTCATCGTCCTCGACGCCAACGCCGGGCTCCTGCCGCCCGTCTCGCGCCACGATCCCATCCTGCCGCCGCCGGTCCGGGCGCTCCTGGGGCTCCCCGGGTTCCGCGAGCGGGCGGAGGTCTCGAAGTACCACCTCTTCCGCCTGCTCCAGGCCAGCGGCCGGGCGGACGTCATCTACGTGGACTCCGCCGACGACCCGCGCTCGTTCTTCGTGGAGGAACTCCTGTTCCAGGCGGACCGCGCGGTCGGGCGAGCCGGCGCCCTCGCCCCCGAGCGCTACGCCTTCCCCTTTCACCCCGAGGCCCCCGCCGGGCCCGAGGTGGCGAAGGACGGGGCGCTCCTGGAGCGGCTGGCGTCCATGGCCTACAGCGCGTCGGCCCTCGACCAGTACCTGCGCTGTCCCATGAGCTTCTATTACGGGTACGCCATGGGCCTGAAGGAGTTGGAGACGGCCGGCGAGGAGATGGACGTGCGCCGCGTGGGGAGCGCGCTCCACGGGGTCCTGGGCGAGCTCTTCGCGCCCTTCGTGGGCGAATTCCTCACGCCGGAAGCTCACGGGCAGATCCTCGGGCGGCTACCCGCCAGCCTCGCGCGCCACTTCGGCGACCGCGGCGAGCAGGTCCTCCTCCGCTCCGTGGCGGAGAACCGCCTCGAGCGCCTCCTGGCCCGCGAGCGGGAGGACGCGGCGGCCCACCCGCCGAAACTCCTGGGCGTGGAAGAGAGGATTGAAGTGCCCCTGACCTTCGGGGGGCGCACCTTCCCGTTCAAGGGGACCCTCGACCGCCTGGAGGAGCGGCGGGGGAGCCTCCTCATCACCGACTTCAAGAGCGGGAAAGATCTGGACGGGAAGGTGCCCAGGGACGACGCGGCGCCGCCCTTCGAGGACGCGTCGGCGCGCCACAAGGCGCTCAACTCCCTCCAGCTGCCCCTCTACGCCGAGCTCGTCCACGTCGGCCGCGGAGTCCCCTACGACGCCCTCCAGGCGCAGCTCGTCTCCCTCCGGAACGTGAACGAGCCCCCCGCGCCCCTCTTCGCGCCGGGGGTCGCCCCCGGGGACCGGATGCGCGAGGCGCTCCTGCCGGCCCTCGCCGAGGTGATGGCCGAGATCACGGACCCGGAGCGCCCCTTCGCCCCCGAGCCCGCCGACGATCGGTTTTGCGCCACGTGCCCCTTCGCCACGCTCTGCAGGCGAGGCGGGTGAGACGATAGACGTTAGACGTCAGACGCGAGACGGGAGACGTGAGGCGCGAGACGACTCGCTCTTCGCCGTCATTCTGGCGAGCGCAGCGAGTCCAGAATCTGCAGGATGCAAGGCGCAGGACGATCGACGCAAGATACCAAACACCAAACACCAAACACCCGTCACCCGGCGCCGTTGCGTTCGACCATTGGCCCGCTCACTCTTCGCCGCCCCTCAGCATCTGCCGGAAGAGGCCGAGCGCGAGCCGGAGCCCCGCGAGGCCCGCGGCGTGGTGCTGCGCGAGGTTCTCGCACCCTTCGGCGCGAAGGCGCTCGCACAGCCGCTCGCCCCGGGCGATCTGCTCCTCCAGGGCCTCCGCGAAGCGCTCCACCTGCGATGGCGTCATGCCGCACATGCGTCCCTCCCGATCCGCGTGGGGACAGGATGGGATGGCAAAGTGCAGGAGATGTGCACTCGAGTGAACAATATCGGAGGTGGGATTTGGGATATGGGAAACGAAGGCGAAAGGCGGAAGGCGGAAGGCGGAAGGCGGAAGGCGGAAGGCGGAAGGCGGAAGGCGGAAGAACCATGACACCCCGAGTCCAGCCATGCCGTGCGGCGTGCGCCGACAAGAGTGTCTGCGGCACGAGGGAAGCCTGAGGCAGGCACTCCCGCCTGCCCGTTACCAAGGGAAGGCTACCGGTTTTTCTTGCTCTTCTTCGGAGGTCCGTACGCCTGTGCGAGGGCGCGGGCCTCCTCGGCGACGCGCTCGCGGAGCTCCTTGGGGGCGAGGACCTCGGCGCGGGTGCCGTACTGCATGACCCATCGCGCGACGGCGTCGAGGCCCGAGGTGGTGAACTTCAGCGTCAGGCTGCCGTCCTTGTGCTCGGCCACGCTCTGGGTGGCGTGCCACTGGCGGTTGCGCATGTAGGGCGCCTGCTTGGCGTCGAAGTGGATGGCCACCTCGCGGGGCGTGTCGCCCACCTCCACGTGGAAGGCCTGGCCGAGGAAGACCGCGGCGTCGAAGTCGCGCCTCGGGCCGAAGGCCTGGTCGAGGACCTTCATCCTCTCGATGCGCCCCGCGTGGAAATAGAGGTACTTCTTCCGGCCGCGGTCGAAGGCGATGAGGTACCAGTCCCCGTCGTGGTTGTAGAGGTGGTAGGGCTCCACCGTGCGGTCGGAGCGCGCGTTCCTCGAGGCGGTGTAGTAGCGCATGGCGACGAGGCGCCGGGTCCGGATGGCGCGGTTGAGGTCCATGAGCGTGGCCTCGCTCGAGGGAGCGGCGTGGGGCGCGCCGAAGGTGTAGTTCTGCCCGAGCACGTTGAGGTCCACGGAGACGGGCCCCGTGAGGCCCTTGGCGATCTTGGCCGCGGCCGTTCGCAGGGGCGACTCGAGGGACGTGCCCAGATAGCGCTTGGCGAGCTCCACGGTGAGGAAGAAGGCGAGGAGCTCGCCCTCCGTGACCATGACGGTGGGCAGGACGAAGGTCGGCTCCGTGTAGTACCAGCCCCCTCGCTCGCGGTCGAACCCGATAGGGGCGCCGAGGCGGTCCACCATGAAGGTGCGGTCGTTGAAGATGACCCGCCGGCTGACCTCCAGGTCGCCTGCCAGCTTGTCCGCGGTCGGGTAGAGCCCCGCCCGGATCTGGCGGTCGATCTCGAAGAGCCTCTCGAGCTGCTGCCGCTGGGACATGGCCACCTCCCCTCGCCCGAGTATAACGCGGCGGTGCACACAGCGTGCACTGCTCGGCCCCCTGCGGTCCTTGGAAACGGTCCCGGAGAGGGTACAATAAATGCAGAGGGGATCCTCCAAGGGCTGAAGGAGTGCGCCATGGGCGACGCCGACCGTCTCCTCCCCAATCCCTCCACGCTGAAGAGCAAGGGCTTCACCCTCAAGGGGGCGCTCGCCTTCGTGGAGGAGGGCTACGGCGCCCAGGGCGTGGAGCGGCTCGTGTCGGGCCTCGAGCCGGAGCTCCGCGACACCGTGGGCGGCGTGATCCTCTCCTCCAGCTGGTACCCCTTCGCCCATCAGGTGGGGCTCTACGAAGCCATCGACCGGACCTTCGGCCGGGGGGATCTCGGACTCTGCCGCCAGATCGGCAGGTTCACCGCCGAGCACGAGCTCACGACGGTCCACCGCGCGACCCTGCGGCTCACGGCCTTCTCCCTCTGGATGCGCATGGCGAGCCCCATGTGGCGCCAGTACTACAGCGCGGGGAGCCTCATCGCCAGGGACTTCCGCGAGGGGGCGTGCACCCTCGTCGTGGACGGGTTCAACCCCGTCGGGAAGGCGTTCTGCGTGGACTTCTCCGGATGGCTCGAGCGCATCGCCGAGCTCAACGGCAAGCGCGCCGTGACGGTGAGCCACCCCGAGTGCGTCCTCGACGGCAGGCGCGCGTGCCGCTACGAGGCCACATGGAGCGCGTGAGCGCCTGACTCTTCTTTCGGGAGGATGGCCGCCGTGCCCGCCGAGCCGCCGCCCGCCGTCAACCCCTTCGCCCGCGAGGCCAGGCCCCGCGGTCTGCGGCGTTGGGTCCCGGGCCTGGCCGTGCTCCTCGCCTACGACCGGCGCTGGTTGCCCAAGGACCTGGCGGCCGGCCTGGTCCTCACGGCGGTGCTCGTGCCCGTGGGCATGGGCTACGCGGAGGCCGCGGGCCTCCAGGCGATCTACGGCCTCTACGCCACCATCGTCCCGCTCATCGCCTACGCCCTCTTCGGTCCGAGCCGCATCCTCGTCCTCGGGCCAGACTCGGCCCTCGCGGGGCTCATCGCCGCCACCGTGGTCCCGCTCGCGGCGGGCGATCCCGGCCGCGCGGCCGGCCTGGCGAGCGCGCTCGCGATCCTGTCGGGCGGGCTCTGCATCGCGGCGGGCTTGAGCCGGCTGGGCTTCATCACGGACCTCCTCTCCAAGCCCGTCCGCTACGGCTACCTGAACGGGATCGCCCTCACGGTCCTCGTGGGCCAGCTCCCGAAGGTCTTCGGCTTCCGAGTGGAGGGCGACAGCTTCATCGCCGAGGCCAGGAGCCTCGTGGCCGGGATCGCGGAGGGCCGTACGAACCGCATGGCCTGCCTGGTGGGATTCGGGTGCCTCGCCCTGATCCTCGCCCTGAAACGCTGGGCGCCCCGCGTGCCGGGGGTCCTGGCGGCGGTGGTTCTCTCCACACTCGCCGCGGCGTTCCTCCGCCTTCCCGCGGAGACGGGGCTCTCGGTGGTGGGCCCCATGCCGAAGGGCCTGCCGGCGTTCTCGGCGCCCACCTTGGCTGCGGGCGAGTGGGGGACGCTCCTGGCCGGAGCAGTCGCCGTGGCCCTCGTCTCCTTCGCCGACATGAGCGTCCTCTCGCGCACCTTCGCCCTGCGGGGAGGCTACGAGGTGGACCCCAACCAGGAGCTCGTGGCTCTCGGCACGGCCAACGTGGCCTCGGGCCTCTTCCAGGGGTTCAGCGTGAGCAGCAGCGCCTCCCGCACGCCCGTGGCGGAGACCGCCGGCGCGAAGACGCAGCTCACAGGCGTCGTGGGGGCCCTCTGCATCGCCGCGCTCCTCCTCGTCGCGCCCGGGCTCCTCGCGGACCTGCCCCACGCGGCGCTGGCCGCCGTGGTCATCGCCGCGTGCCTCTCCCTCGTGGAGTGGTCGGGCGTGGTGCGCCTCTATCACCTGCGGCGCGGCGAGTTCGTCCTCTGCGTCGTGTGCTTCCTCGGCGTCGCGCTCGTGGGCGTGATCCAGGGCATCTTCATCGCCGTCGGCCTCGCGCTCCTAGCCTTCGTCTGGCGGGCGTGGAGGCCCTACGACGCGGTGCTCGGGCGCGTGGACGGCCTCAAGGGTTACCACGACGTCTCGCGGCACCCCGAGGCCAAGCGCATCCCCGGCCTCGTGCTCTTCCGCTGGGACGCGCCCCTCTTCTTCGCCAACGCGGCGGTCTTCCACGACCACGTGCTCGCGGCGGTGGCCGAGGCGCCCACGCGGACGAAGTGGGTGGTGGTGGCGGCTGAGCCCGTGACCGACGTGGACCTCACGGCGGCTGACGTGCTCCTGGACCTGGACGAGGACCTTCGGCGGGAAGGCATCGAGCTGTGCTTCGCGGAGATGAAGGGTCCCGTCAAGGACCGCCTCAAGCGCTACGGGCTCTTCTCGCAGATCGGGACGGAGAGCTTCTTCCCGACGCTCGGACAGGCAGTGGACCGCTACCTCGAGGTGAACGGGGTGTCGTGGACCGACTGGGACGAAGCGGACACTTCGGTGAAGGAGCCGCCTGGGAACTGAGGGGTAGGCGGCCTACGCGAGGAAGGCGATGATGAGCTCCTCGCCGTCCACGACCTCGCCGAAGGGGCCGTCGGTGCCGTTGGTCAGGGGGTAGGTTCCCACGCCCCAGTTGGTCAGCCCCGCCATCACGAAGTCGAGCTCCGAGAGTGGGAAGAGGACCTTCAGGACGACGTCCCCGCAGAAGCCCGTGTACTCGACGGGCGTTGCGCCCTCCATGAACTCCAGGGTTTGAAGCCAGCCCCGGACCGCCTCCACCGTCTCCTGGTTCATCGCCGCCCCCCCTGCATGCCTTCCGAAGTCCACCCCGAGTCTAGCGCCGACGGCGTCCCGGCTCAATCCCACCGGCCGCGGTACTCGCAGTGCGCGTCGCCGCGGGCCACGCATGTGGGGTGGTCCATGCGGATGCCCTTGGCCCCCGTGAGCTCCAGGGTGCGCTCCATCCATCCCAGCGCCCGGTCGCAGAACTCCTGGCAGGGCTGGTCGAACCCCGTGATGCGGATGGCCGCGCTCTTGCCCTCGTGGGCCATGAGGCGCATCTCCCCCGTGTTGTAGAGGGCGGGGTAGAGGGAGGCGGCGCGCTTGCAGATGAAGGACACGTCCGCGAGCTTGAAGAACATCCGGTAGACCGAATTGAGGCCGTGGTCGGCGGAGGCGCGTCCCATGTCCCACGCCAGGCTGCGGCCCGGCGGCAGCGGCACCTTGCCCTTGGCCGCCCGCATGAGCGCGAGCATGGCGTCGAAGTCGTACCAGATGCCCTCGAGGATCCGGTTGTGGAAGAGAGTCCGATGCTCCTCGGGCAGGCCCTCCACGAGACGGGCGAAGCCGTCGTCCCCGAGCTTGCCCTTGAGGTACGCCACCGTGGCCCCCACCGCCGTTCCTTTCACTCTCGCCATGAACACCTCCAGGGATCGACGCCGCGGTTCCGCCCGGAGAGGCGGCCACAGCCCGCGGGTGGGTCAGCCCGCCGCCATGGCGGTCCGCCTCGGAAGCCTGCGGATGGACCAGAAGGTCACCATCCTCTTCTGCTGGGTGTCCCACAGGTGGAGCCAGAGGGACTTGACGCTCTTGGGCAGGGTGATGGGCTCCACGGCCTGGAGGTCCGGCGTCTCGTCGTAGCACCGCTGGAGGTTGTAGTTGGGGATGCGTGGCCTGATGTGGTGGATGTGGTGGAGGCCGATGTTTCCGGAGAACCACTGGAGGACCTTGGGCAGGCGATAGTAGGAGCTCCCCTGGACGGCCGCCTGCACGGGGTCCCACTCGTCGTGGGTCGCCCAGTAGGTCGTCTCGAACTGGTGCTGCACGTAAAAGAGCCAGATGCCCATGGCCCCGCCCACGAGGATGACCGGGAGCTGGATCACGACGTAGGTTCCGAACCCCATGGTGGCGCTCGCGACGAGGATGATGGCGAGGATCCCAAGATCCGTGATGATGACGCTGCGCCGGTCCTCCTTCTTGGCCCCCGTGAGGGTGAACCTCTCGAACACCAGGAACATGACGGCCGGCCCCACGCCCAGCATGAGGACCGGGTTGCGCACGATGCGGTAGGCCAGGCGCTTCCACCAGGGGGCGGCGAGGTACTCCTCCACGGTCAGCGTCCAGATGTCGCCCACCCCCCGGCGGTCCAGATCGCCCACCGTGTTGTGGTGGATGAGGTGGGTGCGGCGCCACTCGCTGAAGGAGGTGAAGGTCAGGATGCCCGTGACGTAGCCCACGAGGGTGTTCGCGCGCCTCGAGGCGAAGAGGGAGCTGTGGCAGCAGTCGTGGAACAGGATGAAGGTCCGCACGAGGAACCCCGCCGCCAGCACCGAGACCGCCAGCGTGAACACGTAGGGGACGCCCCGGTGGACCATGAACACCATGAGCGCCCAGAGCGCGAAGTAGGGGACGAGGGTGTTGACCATCTGCCAGATGGCCTTGCCCCGGCTGGGACGCTCGTACTTCGCGATGACCTTGAGCCATTCGGGCCTGGCCTTGGCGGGTCTTTCGACGACGGATGCGACGGACATGGGAGACCTCTCCATGATGCCCCCGAACCGCCGGGGGGTGGCCGACCGATGAGCTGAGCGGGTCCGAACTCATTCCCCCGCACCGGGCACGAACCAACAACAATCCCTCACCCAAGAACTTAATTCCCGCCGCCCCCCTCAACAAGTTCGCCGCGCACCCTCAGACGGACCGGCGGCGGGCTCTCGATGTCGAGCGGGAGCCCCGTGCGCGGGTGGGCGAACCCGACGCGGAAGGCGTGGAGGAGGTACCCCATGTCCCCCGGCACGGCGTCGGGGCGGAACGCGCCCCCCGCGAGGTAGAGCGGGTCGCCCACGAGCGGGTGCCCGCACGCCGCCATGTGGATACGGATCTGGTGGGGGCGGCCGGTCTCGATGGCGACCTCCACGAGGCTCGCCGTCCCGCGGCGCTCGAGGACGTCCACCACGCTCCGGGCCTGCTTTCCGCCGGGCCGCGCGGCGTGGATCGTGCCCAGCGCGGGGTGGGGCACGGGGCCGATGGGAACCTCCACGGCGAAGCGGTCCTCCGCGGGCTCTCCCATGACCAGCGCGCGGTAGACCTTCGTCACGGCGCGCTCCCTCCAGGCCCTCGAGAGCGCCTCGGCGGCGAAGTTGTTCCGGACGAAGAGCACCGCGCCCGAGGTGCCGCGACCCAGGCGGTGGGCCGGCGACGCCTCCGGGAAGCGCCTTCGGACAAGGGAAAGCAGGCTGTGCTCGAGGTACCCTGCCCCGGGCAGGGTGGGGAGGCCCGAGGGCTTGTCCACGGCGAGGAGGTCGTCGTCCTCGTGGAGGAGGACCCAGTTCAGGGGTGCCTCGGGCTCGCGCCACGGGGGGCGCATCCACGTGAGGACCTGGCCCGCGCCGAGTCGGACGTCGGGCTCGGTGCGAGACCCGTCGAGGAGGACGAGGCCCTCTTCGATGCGCGCCTTCCAGGTTCCTCCGTCGGTGTGCCGGTAGCGGTCGGTCAGGTGTGCGAGGACGGAGCGTCCCGCGTGGCGCCCGGCCACGCGCTCCTGGTAAGCGAACCCGCCGTTCAGGGGGGCGCCGGAGGCCCGGCTCACGCGTCGCTCCTGCGCCCAGCGGTCCGCCGGGCCACGCGTTTGAGGAAGCCCTCGAAGAGGACCTTGACCTCGGGGAAGTAGAACTCGGCCTCGGGGATACTGCGGAACCGGTCCAGCAGGCCGTAGACCTGGAGGTCCGCCCCCGGGACGCCCGCCTCGGCGGCGTCCACGAGGCAGCGCACGGCGGGTTCCCATGCCTCCTGCAAGAGGAGGCAGCGGGCCAGGACGAAGATCGCCGCGGGATCGTTCGGGCGCAGACCGAGTGCGGCGTGACAGTATGGCTCGGCCTCTGGGGCCCGACCGAGTTCGAGGAGGCAGTCGGCGGCGCCCACGTTGGCGCCGACCGCGAGCCTCGGGTCGTCCAGGCCGTGGGCCAGGGCGGCGCGGAAGGCCTCGAACGCCTCGCCGTGCCATCCCGATCGCTGGAGCATGACGGCGAGCATGAGGGAGGCCTCCGCGCGGCTCTCCTCGTCCCAGGCCATGTCGAGGACCTTCCTGGCCCAGGAGGCGCCCTCCTCCCACGCCCCCAGTTCGCCGCAGATCTCACCCACGGCCGTGCAGGTCTTGGCGAGCGCCGCCACGGCGTCCTCGAGGCGCGACAGCATGGCAGGGGACGCCACGTGGGCGGGCCCGCCCGACCGGGAAATGGCCTCGCGGAGCGCCGCCACCGCCCGCTCCTGCCTTCCGGCGAGGGCGAACAGGTCCGCCAGCGCCGACTGAAGCCTCGCCTGCTCGGGGCCGTTCACCTGCGCCCCGGCGACTCCCTTGTCCTTCCTGTCTCCAACGGCCAAGGACCCCTCCTCACCCACAATGTGGACGCCCCGGCCCCCGGTTGCAAGATGGCGGGGCGAGAAAACTATCCGCACGCAGGATGCGTTTAACTTGAGGTCGAAATGCCCTTGGCGCCCGCGGGCGTCCCGGAGTCGTGACCTCGAGAAGGAGAATTCATGAAAGGAACCCGCCGGATCGTCCTGGGCGCCGCCGCCCTCCTCGTCCTCGTGCCCGCCCTGGCGCAGTCCGGGGCTTCGCCCGGGACCTACTCGGGGCACGGCGCCTCCACCGTCTCTCCCGAAGTCCTCGCCAAGTTCGCCCCCACGCCCCTGCCCTCCGAGCTCTCGCGCAAGATCCAGTCCATGATGGACCTGCGCGCGCCGGGGATGGGGCAGGTGAGCCCGGACGGTACGCGCGTCTTCTTCGGCTGGTCCGTCACGGGCAGCCGCCAGGTGTGGCGCCTCGACGGGCCCGACCGCTTCCCGATCCAGCTCACGGGAGGTGAGGATTCGACCTCCATCGCGGGCCTCTCCCCCGACGGAAAGACCCTCTTCATCCAGCGCGACCGGAAGGGCGAGGAAAACCCCGGCCTGTATATCATGACGGCCGACGGCGGGCCTCTCGTCCCGATCCAGCACATCAAGGACGTGCAGACCTTCTTCGATTTCGTGACGGAGGACGGCAAAACCGTGGTCTTCCACGCCAACGACGCGAAGCCCGACGCCTACGCCGTCTACCGTTACGACCTCGCTTCCGGCAAGAAGGAGGCCCTCGTCACCGAGCCGGGCCTCTGGGGGGTGGCGGACCACCGCCCGAACGGGCCCATCCTTCTCCAGAAGGCGACGGGCTCCCTCTCCTCCGAGTTCTCCGAGTACGACCCGGCGACGAAGAAGCTCACGCCGGTCCTCGGCCAGGGCGAGAAGGAGGAGTACACCGCCCAGTACGGCGCGGCGCCGGGACAGCTCCTCGTCCTCACGCCCAAGTTCGGGGAGTTCCGCCGCCTCTACCGTTTCGAGAAGGGCAAGTTCGAGCCCGTGACCCCCGAGCTCAAGTGGGACGTCTCGGGATTCAGCATCGACGAGGCGCGCACGCGCATCCTCTACAACGTCAACGAAGCTGGCTATACCAAGCTCTTCGCCCTCGACGCCAAGACCTTCGCCCCCGTGGCGCTGCCCAAGCTCCCCGAGGCCGACCACCTCTACGCGGGGACCTCCACGCCCGACGGGCGCTTCACCACCCTCGGCGTGGAGACGGCCACGGCGCCGCGCTCGAGCTGGGTCTACGACTGGGCCACGGGCAAGCTCACCCAGTGGGTCGTCCCGAGCACGCCCGAGGTCAACACGAGGGACTTCTCCGTCGCGACCCTGGAATACTACCCGGCCCGCGACGGCGCGCAGATCCCCATGTTCGTCCGCAGGCCCAAGAACGCCCCCAAGCCCTGCCCCGTGGTGGTGGAGTTCCACGGCGGGCCCGAGGGCCAGGCCACGCCCGGCTTCAGCCCCTACGCTCAGATGTTCGTGGACGCGGGCTTCGTCTTCGTGGAGCCCAACGTGCGGGGGAGCGACGGCTACGGCAAGACCTACCTCGACGCCGACAACGGCCCCAAGCGCCTGAACGTCATCACCGACATCGAGGACTGCGCGAAGTACATCCGGAAGGCGTGGGCGGATGACGGCAAGGCCCCCCGGATCGGCGTCATGGGCGGGAGCTACGGCGGCTACTCCACGCTCATGGCCATGACCATGTTCGGCGGCACCTACGACGCGGGCGTCTCCGAGGTGGGCATCTCGAACCTCGTGACCTTCCTCAACAACACGGCGCCCTACCGCCGCATCCTGCGCATCTCGGAATATGGCGACCCCGAGAAGGACAAGGACGCCCTCCTCAAGCTCTCCGCCACGAGCTACATCGACCGCCTCCAGGCGCCCCTCCTCATCATCCAGGGCGCGAGCGACCCGCGCGTGCCCGTGGGCGAGGCCGTGCAGATGTACGACGCGGCCACCAAGCGGGGCGTCCCGGCGGGGCTCATCATCTTCTCCGACGAGGGCCACGGCACGCAGAAGCGCGGCAACCAGGTCCTCGCCATCGGCCACACCATCGAGTGGATGCAGCGGTACCTCACGGGAGAGGGCGCGCCGTCCAAGTGACGGACGGCCCTCCGGGAGAAAGGGGAAAGGCATGCGATCGAAAGCGATGAACCTCTGGTCGGTGGCGGCGGCGCTCCTCGTCGGGACCCTCGCCGCCTCCTTCACCCTCGGCCTCGCGGCCCAAGACCGGAATCAGGCCCAGGACCAGGACGTCGCGAAGAAGCTGCAGGGCTTCGACGCCTACATGGAGAAGGTCCTCAAGGACTGGAACGCCCCCGGCATCGGCGTGGCCGTCGTGGCGGGCGACAAGCTCGTCTTCGCCAAGGGGTACGGCTACCGCGACTACGGCAAGAAGCTGCCCTTCACGCCCGACACGCTCTGCCAGATCGCTTCCAACAGCAAGCTCTTCACGGCCGTCGCCGCAGGCATCCTCGTGGACGAGGGCAAGTTCTCGTGGGACAAGCCGGTGCGCGAGTCCGTGCCGGCCATGCGGTTCTACGACGACAACCTCAACGACCGGGTGACCCTGCGCGACATGCTCTCCCACCGCACGGGCATCACGCGCCACGACACGATCTGGTACCAGGCCCCCGACACGCGCAAGCAGCTCTTCGAGAAGGTCCGGTTCATGGAGCCCAAGGAGCCCATGCGGACCATGTTCCTCTACAACAACATGATGTACACCTCGGTGGGCTACATGATCGAGCTCCAGTCGGGCAAGACCTGGGAGGATTTCGTCAGGGAGCGCATCTTCAAGCCCCTTGACATGGGCCACACCCTATACTCCGTGGCCGAGATGACCAAGCAGCCCGACTTCGGCGTCGGGTACACCGAGCGGCGCGACTCCTTCGAGCTCTACCAGATCCCCTACTACGAGGACACGGCGGGGATGGCCCCCTGCGGCGCCATCATCTCGAGCCTCAACGACATGTCCCACTGGCTCGTCGCCCTCATGAACGGCGGGAAGTACGGCGGGAAGCAGGTCCTGCCCGCGGACGTCCTCAAGACCACGCTGGAGCCGGCCATCGCCATGCCCAACTCGATGGGAGAGGTGCGCGGCTGGTGGGAGGTGCTCAACACCGCCTACGGCATGGGCCGCGAGACGGTTTCCTACCGCGGGCACCTTCTGACGCTGCACGGGGGCGACCTGGACGGGTTCCACTCGCAGGTCTCCTTCATGCCGCAGGAGCACGTCGGCGTCATCGTGTTCGTCATCGGCGA
>JBBIUU010000077.1:0-13564 GCA_037440125.1 Acidobacteriota bacterium | reverse complement strand
CGGTGTTGACCCCGAGGAACTTCATGCGCATCACGTCCCACGACTGGAAGAGGTCCTTGTTGGGGTGGGAATCGGTGTTGAGTGGAGCCAGCCGGGACGGGAAGAGTGGGCTGCAGTAGCGGACGTCGCGCACGCCGAAGGCCGCGGAGAGGTTGGGCGGAAGGGAGCGCCAGAGGTCCCGTTCCGGGAGCCAGAGGCGTCCGGGGTCCGAAGCCGCCGCGTCCGACACGACGGGGCTGAGGCGGGGCTCGGAGCGGTTCCAGAAAATCGAGAAGGCGTCGTGCCGTGCGAGCAACGGGGCGAGGACGAGGAGCGCCACCAACGCGCCTGCGAACTCCCGGGAGACCCTCCGCTCCGGGGCCGCGAGGAGCGCGAGGGCCGCCAGGGAGGCGAGACCGAACCAGCCGAGGGGACGCTCGACCTCGCCCAGGAGGGGCACCCAGTGGTTCGCCGCCGCGGCGGCCAGCGAGGGGGGCGTCACCACGAACGCGGCGCACCACCCGCAGGCGCCGACGAGGAGCGCCAACCACCGGGCGCGTCCCAGCGGCGATCGCGAAGACAGCGCCTCTACCCCTTGCGTCGCGCACAGCGACACGAGGAACCAGAGCACGGAGCGCCCGTAGCGGCCGCTCATGAAATCGAAGGAGGCCGCCCTCTGGACGGCCTCGGGCCAGGGGAACATCATGGCGGCCGCCCACAGCCCCGGCGGGAGGAGGGCCCACCTCCGGCCGGCGAGGCCGGCCGATCCCCAGCCGAGGACCGCGAGCGCCATCAAGGCCGACGGGAGGAAGATCTCGGACCCCGAGATGAAGAGGGCCGACGGGTGGTAGGGATAGGGCGTACTGTGCGCGAAGCGCGGCGAGGTGGAGAGGCGGACCCATTCCAGGAAGGGCAGGACCCACCAGGCGGATAGGGCGAGGGCCAGGAGCGGGGCGGCGACGGCCTGTCCCAGCGCGCCCTGGAGCTTGCCCAGCGACACGGACCGTACGGTACCGTACATCGCGGCGCATGCCGCCCCGAGGAAGGCCGCCTCGACGTGTCCGCTCGCCCCGGTCCAAGCCGCGGCGAGCGCGAGGAGCCACCAGCGCGAGGGGCGCTCCGCGGCGAGGTCCGCGGCGAGGAATAGCCACGGGAAGCAGAGGTAGGCCCACGAGTCGGAATAGACGATGAAGTCCAGGGCGTACGGGTTGAGGGCGAAGAGGAGCACGCCGAAGGCAGAAGCCACCGAATTCGCACCGGTCCTCCTCAGCAGGAGCGTGAAGCCCAGCCCGCCGAAGAGGAGTTGCAGCAGGAGGCAGGCCGAATAGCCCCTGGGGCCGGTGAAGAGGAGGAGGGGCGCGAAGAGCGGGGCGAAGGGCTGACTCTGCCCGTCCGCCAGGAGAGGCACGCCGGCGCCGTTGAAGGGGTTCCAGAGCGGGAGTTCCCCCGACTTGATCTGCCGCGCGGCGAGGGCCTTCTCGGCGTAGAAGGTGTTCACCGGCGAGAGGTCGAAGAGGCGCCAGTCGGGGCGGTCGGCCGCGAGGTCCAGGCCCTCGAGCGCGGGGTCGCCCGCCAGGACGTGGAAGGGGACGAGGTGCGACCCGCCCGCGAGGAGGGGCCCGAAGAGGACCGCGCTCCCCAGCAGGAGCGCCACGAGGGGCCAGGTCATGCGCGCCAGGCTCTCCCGTTCAGGCATGCCCGCCCTCCTGCCGCCCGCGGCGAACCCGCCGAATCGCCATCATCACCGCCGTCGCGACACTCGCCACGCTTCCCGCCAGGAATGGGATCGGGAGGTAGCGGAAGACCACCTCGTGCTCCCCCGCATCGAGCGCGACGGCCCGGAACACGCCGTCGGCCCTCAGCACCCGGGCCGGCTCCCCGTCCACGGTGGCGCGCCACCCGGGCCAGTATAGATCGCGCAGGACGAACCAACCCTTGCGGTCGGCCGCCACCCTCCACACCGTGCGGTTCGGGCTCTCCCAGACCAGCTTTGCGGAGCCCCCTCCAGGGTTTGGCCACGAGGCTGTCGGGCCGCCTTCGCTCCCCTCCTCGAGGAAGACCGTCTCCCGCCAGCTTTCGCCGGCGAGCGCGAGGCGTGCGGCCGCTTCGACGTCCCGCTCAAGTACGGCCCGAGGCACCCAGAGCCCTCTCCCGGACCGCCCCGGGTCCACCGCCGCCGTGAGATGCCCTCCCGGCGGCCCGGCGAAGGCGACCTCCACACCTAGAAACCTCATGGTCAGGGGCTCCCAGGATTGGAAGAGGTCCTTGTTCGGGTCGGGCGAAGGGCTCAGGCGGACGAGCTCTTGGGGCCAGAGGGGGCTGCACGCCCGGACGTCCCTCACGCCGAAGGCCGCCGAGAGGTTCGGGGGCAGGGACTTCCAGCGCTCGGACTCGGGGAACCAGGCGCGCCCAGAAAAGCCTTCGAGGGCGCGGGCCACCTCGGGAGCCGACGCCGGCGCCGAACGGTTCCAGAGCACGTCGAAGCCAGGGTGGGGCGACAGCTCACCCGCGAGCAGCAGCCCCGCGAGGCCCGCGGAGGTGACCAGCGCCGAGACGCGCCGCGAAAGAGCGGCGGCGATGAGGAGGAGCGCGGCGAGGGCGGAGAGGCTGAGCCAGCCCCACGGCGGGGGCGGCGCGCCTGTCAGCGGCACAAGGTGGCGCGCGTTCAGGGCCTCCAGGGCCGGCGCCCTCACGGCGATCATGGCGAGCCAGGAGAGCGCGCCCGTGGCTCCGGCGCCGGTGATCCATCGCCCGGGCACCTCGCGGCGCCTCAGGCCGTCGAGCCCCGCCGACGCCCACACCACGAGTACCACCCAGAGGAGGCCCCGCCCGTAGCGCCCGCACGCGAAGTCGAACGTCGCGGCGCGCTGGATGATCTCGGGCCACGGGAACATCATGGCGACGCCCCATACCGCCAGGGGCAGCGTGGCCAGCAGGGGCTTGCGGTAGCGCGCCACGCCCCACCCGGCAGCGGCGAGAAGGAGGAGGACGGGGCTCCAGAAGATCTCCGACCCCGGCAGTAGGCAGGCCGTGGGATGGTAGGGGTAGAGAACATTCTGGGCGAAGCGGGGTGAGGTCGTACCCCTCACGAGCTCGAGGAAGGGTAGGATCCACCAGAGCGAGAGCCCGAGCGCGCCGAGCGGCGCCCCCAGCCAGGGGAGGAGCGACCGGCCGCCTCCCCCCCGTGCCCTCCGGAGGAGGCCATAGGCGAAGGCGGAGGCGGCCCCGAAGAAAGCCACCTCGAGGTGCCCGCACATCCCCGTGAGGGCCACGACCAGGGCCGGGGCGGTCCAGTCCGCGATCCCCAGCGCGAGGCCCTCGAAGGCCCAGAGCATCCAGGGGATCCAGGCGGCCGCCCACACATCCGAATAGCCTAGGAAGTTCAGGGTGAAGGGGCTGAAGGCGAAAAGCACGCCGCCCGACGCCTGGGCCAGGGCGCCCATCCCGAGGCGCCTGAGGAGCAGGACCATCCCCAGACCGGCCCAGAGCGCCTGAAGCGCGAGCGCCACGCTGAAGGCGCGCGGGCCGGGCCAGAGCAGGAGGGGGGCGAAGAAAGGCGAGAGGGGCTGGCTGATGCTGTCCGCCAGAAGGGGCGAACCCAAGCCGTTGAAGGGGTTCCACAGGGGGAACTCCCCGGATCTGATCTGCCGTGCCGCCAGGCTCTTCTCGGCGTAGAACATGGTGATGGGCGACGAGTCGAAGAACCGCCAATCGGGGCGGTCGGCGGTCAGGTCGAGGCCCTCGAGGGCGGGGTCCCCAGCCAGCACGTGGAAGGGCACGAGGTGGGACCGCCCGGTCCAGAGGGGCCAGAAGAGGACGAGGGCGACGAGCAGGAGCGCGGCCAGGGCGCCGAGCGCTGCGCGGGGGCTGGAGGGAAGGCCCGTCATGGCCGGCCTCCGCGGCGGGCGAGGAGGACCGCGACGAGGAGCAGCAGGAGCCCGAGGGTGGTGAGGCCCTCTCCCCACTGGACGGAGCGAGGAGCGTAGCGGAAAACCACTTCGTGGACGCCCGCGGGCACATCCACGGCGCGAAATGCCAGGTTCGCCGGGCGGATGGTAGCGGGGCGTCCATCCACCTCGGCGCGCCAGCCCTCCGCGTAGGTGTCGAGGAGGACGAGGAGCGCGGCGCTCGCGCTTCGCGTCTTCAGGGCCACCCGGTCCAGCCCGTCCTCAACCTTCGCCACGGCGTCGCCGGGGTCAGGCGCACCCAGAGCGGTCGTGGTCCCCATGCCCTCCACGACCGCCTCCTGCCGCAACCGGCCAGCGGTGAACCGGGGGACGAGCTCCGCCATCTGTCGCACGGCGTCCATCTCGTCGGTGGCGGGGAGGATGCTGTGCACCAGATAGGCCCTCGGCATCCCGCCCACCGCGATCCACGAGGGTGCCGCATCGGCCGGGGACGACGGCGACGCGAAGGCCCTCACTCCCAGAAGCCCGAGGGCTTCGGGCGCGACGCCCGGGAAGCCGAGCCACGTGCCGAGGCGCCCTCCCCTACCCTGCTCCAAGATCTCGTGGAGGCGGACGTAGCGCCGGGAGTTGAGCACGTCGGTGACGCGCACGTCTTTGACGTTCCAGACCGACGCGAGGCCTGGGCTCAGTGCCGCGCTGCCGGGCCCCATCCAGAGACCCGAGAAGCGCGACATCCCCTCGGGGTCCGAGCTCTCGAGCGCGGAGATGGCGGGCGGGCCGTCGGCGAGGGGGTCGGCCCGGTTGAAGTAGGGCCACCGGAAGCCCTGCGCCGCGAGGGGATCCAGGCAGGCGCACAGGAGGCCGAGGGCCAGCGCGGCGCTCCGGAGGCTGGCCGCGCGGGCGAGCAGTCCGAGGATCAGGAGCGATGCGCCGCACGCCTCGAAGAAGAGAAGGCCCAGGCCGGCGCCCTGACCGCTCCCGCGCCACACTCCCCAGCCCAGGGCCGTCAGCGCGAGGTACGGCATCGTGAACCACGCCGCGGTCCGCCAGCGGAGGCGAACCTCCTCCGGCTCCCACCGGGTCAAGGCCGCCAGCGCCAGGGGCACAACGCCTGCCCAGATCAGGCAGCGGGCGTAGACCCCAGGGAGCAGGCCTCCGAGGGTCAGCGTCCTCACCACCACCGCGAGGGGCACGGCCGCGAAGGCCCAGAGCGCCGCCGCGACGAGGAAGAGCGCGGGAAGGCGCGCCTGCCGGCGCGACCAAAGCACGGGCAGGCCCGCGCAGAGCAGGCCGAAGAGGAGGGGTGAGAGGTAGACCTCCGAGCCGGGACGCAGGAGGCTCGACCACAGGTAGAAGGGGACCGTGACCGCCCAAGGGTCGTCGAGTTTGTAGGGGGCCGCCTCGCGCAGGCGCAGGGCCACGGGAAGCCACTGGACGGCGGCGAGCAGGGCCGCGAGGCCCGCCGTGCCCAAGGTTCGCGCGGCGAAGAGGGCGAGGCGCGGGCGGCGCTTCCGCTCCCTCCCGAGCCAGTCGGCGGCGCACCAGACCGCCGAGGCCGTGGCGAGGAGGAAGCTCGCCTCCACGTGGCCCGACATCGCCATGAGCGCGAGGAAGGGCGACGGGAACCACCAGGGCCTCGTACCCTCGAGAACGCCGCCCCACGCCCACAAGACCCAGGGGAACCACCAGCCGGCCCACACGTCCGAATAGACGACGAGGTGGACGCTCCACGGGTTGAACGTCCACAGGAGGGCCCCCGCCGCCCTTTGCCATGAGACCGAAGTGAAGCGCCCGAGGAGGAGGAAGGCACCCGCGGCGCAGAAAGCGCTCCCGAGGAGGAGGCCGAGGGTGTAGGTCCACGGGCTCGGGTGGAGGTAGAAGGACCACAGGAACGGGTTGAAGGGGAAGGTCTGCCCGTTCTCGAGCGCCGGCGCACCGCAGGCCACATACGGGTTCCAGGTGGGGAGGCTGAGGGAACGCAGGGCCTCGCCCGCGAACCAAGCGTTGGGGTAGTGGATCAGGACCGCCGAACTGTCTCCGCCGGGGAGCGACGCGCCGGGTAGGACTCTCAGGTGCGCCGGGTCGATCCCCGTCACCGCGGGCGGGAGGAGGCCGAAGGGCACGGCGTGCATCCCGAGAAGGCAGTAGGGCGCGAAGTAGAGGGCGACTCCCGCGGCGAGGATGAGGGCGGGCAGCGCCGCAGTGCGGAGCGCGTCTCTTCCCACCGTGGCGCCGTTCATCGCGAGCCCCCCGCCCGCCCGCAGCGGATGAGAGCCACCGTCAGGAGGCCGTAGAGAACCCAGCCGAGGAGGCTCGTCCAGAGACCCGCGCGGACCGCCGAGGGCTCGTACCGGAAGTGGACCACGTGATCCCCCGACGGGACCTCCACGCCCATGAAGGCCGCATTGGCGGGGTAGATGGGGGCCTCTCGGCCATCCACCGTGGCCCTCCATCCCTCCGCCAGGGCGTCGAGGAGGACGAGCACGCCCTCCGAGGCACCCTTCACCCTCAGCAGGACGTCGCCGGGCTCATCGCGAAGCCACGTGGTGAGGTCCCCTCTTTCGGTCGTGCCTCGCTGCGCCGGACCTGTCCAGCCCTCGAGGATGGCCGCATCCTTCAGGGCGCCCCCGGGGTAGGTCGCCGCTTCGGTCCTCAGGCGCCCGTCCGCTTCGGCGGCATCCCTCGCCGGGACGACCCCATGGACGATCCGCGCCCGGGGCAGCGGTGCCGGCACCGGAAGCCAGTCGAAGAGGGCTGTGCGCTCCTCCTGGAGAAGGGCCCGCCGCGAGACCCCCAGCAGGCCCAGGCGTTCGGGCGGCACGTCCTCCCAGAGGAGCCACGTGTCGAAGGACGGATGCGGGGTCGTGCCCAGGGCGCGGGCCACCTCGAGCGTGCGGGTGAGGAAGAGGGGCGAGACCATCCGGGCATCCCGGGCGCGCCACAGGGTGGCGAGGTTCGGCTCGAGGTCGGCGCGCTCCCGGTTCGTCCCGGGGTCCGCCCAGAACCTGCCGTGGTCTTCGCCCGTGAACGACTTCAGCCGTGCGACGGCCGGAGGCCCTCCCGCCAGGGGATCGAGGTCATTGAAGGACGGGTAGCGGAACCGCTGGACCGCGAGCGGGTCGAGGAGGACGAGCGCGGCGGAAGCCGCAAAACAGGCGAGATTCAGGGGCCTCCTCTCCGCGAACGCGGCCCCGACCAGCGCGGCGAGTGCGGCGGCGGGCCACGCCAGCAGGAAGGGCCGCGCCATGAGCCACGCGATGCTCCCCGCCTCGTAGTCGGCCCACGCGAAGACGGCGTAGACCACGAGCCCCAGGCCCATCAGGCGCAGCGAGGCCAGGCGCCCCGCGCCCCTCTCCTCGAGGAGCACCTGGACGCCCGAGGCGACGCAGACCGCGAGGCCCGCCCAGAGGATGCTCCGGCCATAGAGGCCCGGCAGGCGCCCACCGAACGACAGCAACGCCTGGAGGGTGCCGAGGAAGGGAAGCTGCAGGGCCAGGAGGAGCCCGAGAGCCGGGAGGACCAGCGCGGGCCGGGTCTCCCTGCGACGGCCGAGATGGACCGCCCCCGCCATGGCGAGGGCGAACAGCAGCGGCCCGACGAACACCTCCGAGTTGGGGTTGAACAGCAATCCCCAAGGGTAGAGGATCCGGCCGACGGCGCCCGACGCCTTGTAGGACTCCGACTCCCGGAGTATCGCCAGCAGCGGCAACCAGTGCACGGCGCAGAGGAGGATCGAGAGGACGGCGTTGGAGGCGAGGACGGCGACGAACCTGGGCAGATTCGGGCGCGATTCCCTCGGGGCGACAATCCAGAGCGCCCCCGCGTAGAGCGCCGACGCCGCAGCGAGGAGCAGGGCCGACTCGGGGTGGCCGCAGTACACCGCGCCCGTCACGAAGAGCGCCGGAAGGAGGAGCGCGCGCCTCCCGCCCCCGAGCGCAAGGTGCCAGGACCAGAGCAGCCACGGCAACCACCAGTCGGCCCACGTGTTGTTGAACCCGATGCAGCGCAGGGTCCAGGGGTTGAAGGCCCACAGCGCGGCCCCGAGGCCCAGCGCCCATCCCCTGAGGAACCGGCCCATCCAGAGCAATGCGCCCAGGCCCGTGAAGAGGCTCCCGAGGAGGAGCCCCAGGGTGAAGGCCCTCGGCGTGGGGTGGGCGTAGAAGGGCCACAGGAAGGGCGAGAAGGGATAGACCTGCCCGCCGCCGAGGCCCGGGGCGCCGCATCCCTGGTAGGGGTTCCAGAGCGGGAGCCGCCCCGACCGCAGGCACTCGGCCGCGAGGCAGGCGTTCGGGTAGTGGATCACCGTCGGGGAGTTGTCCCGCGGGAAGCGCCCCGCCGTCCTCGGAATGAGCCCTCCGCCGGGGATCGCCGTGCTCCCGGCGCGCTCCAGGTTGAAGGAGACGGGGTGCTCGCCGCGCAGGAGGAAGGGCGCGAAGAAGGCCGCCGCGCAGAGGAGGAGCGTGGCGCAGATCACGGGCGTGGGCGGCCTCTCGCCGCTCATGGCCCCGCCGCCGCGGCGTCCGGCCGCTCCACGGGAATCCGGTAGAGCCTGAGGCCCCCCGCCTCCCCCAGGGCCTGAAGGCCGGGGTACTCGCGCCCCGTGACCAAGAAGTCGAGGTCGAGCGGTCGCTCCTCCCTGGCCAGGGACCGGACCTCGTCCTCGCTCAGGTTGAGGGTCGGGTCTTGCCTCGAGAGCCCGCCTGCCCCTGAGAAGGCCCGGATGCGGCCCATCCGCCTCATCCATTCGGCGGCGTAGGCGCGATCGAACTCGGCCGGGGCCCCATCCTTGTAGGTGACATAGGGGCTCCGATGCGCCAGGAGGCGGAAGGTCATCCAGTCGGGCGGGACGAGGACGGTGGCATCCTGGGGGACTTGCTCGCGCACCAGCGCCGCCATGGCCTCCCGCTCCGGTTCGCCGCGCCTCCGCGCCGCGCCCGCCACGAAGGTCACCCCCGCACGAGGACCATAGAGCGAACGGGCCCCTGGGATCGAGTTGATCCAGACCGACGCCGCGGGCGTGGGCGAGAGGAGCATGGTGAGGATGAGCGCCCCACCCGCGGCGTAGGGGAGCGTCCGGGCGCGGGCCGTCCAGCCCATGATCCAGGCGAGGACGAGCGCGACGGCGAACACCATGGCCCTGAAGGAGGCGCCGCGGCTCTCGAACCATTCCGGCGCGTTGAGGCCGAAGGCGTAGAAGAGGATCTTGTCGGACCAGAGGAGGGCCGCGAGCACGCCCGCCAGAATCCCGGCACCCCAGCCCGCTCCGATGCGCCCCCCGAAGCGTTCCCCGAGGGCCTTGCCCACCTTGGGCCACGCGAGGAGGGGGACTGCGAGGAGCGCGAGGCCCGGCGCTCCGGCGATCCAGCTTCCCGCGACCCAGGCGGCTCCCGCCGCTGGGGCCCACCGCTTCTCGGCCAATGCGGCAGGCAGCAGGCCCCCGAGGTAGAGCGCCAGCAGCCACATCGTGAACAGCGTGGCGCGCAGAAAGCAGAACTCCACGACGAGGACGATCCCGAGAGCCGACCCCGCGACACCCGGGAGCTGGCAAGCAAGGATCCCTGCGCCGACGGACGCCGCGGTCCCCTCTCCCTCCCGGACCGCGCCGGTTCTCCGGCGCCACGCGTAGATGCCGAGAAGCGGCAGGGTGTAGAGGGCCACGTCGTACCAGACGGGCGCGGACCAACGGTGCGGGAAGATCTCCGGGTCGGCCAGCAGGACGGCCCTCAGCCACTCGGGCGTGTAGCGCGCCATCGGTCCAACGCCAGGGCCCACCCCTCCCAGCCAGATGACGACGATCGCCGCGAGGGCCAGTCCCGCCGCGATCCCCACAACACCTCTCCACCGACGTTTCAGGGCCAGGAAAAGCGAGACGCCCACGGCCACGGGTGCCACGGAGATGATGTGCGCCAGCCCCCCCGCGACGGTCCACCCGGCGGCGGCCGCCGGGCGGAGGCGCAGGACGGCGTAGATCATCCCCATGCCGCAGAGCGTCCCCAAGACGCGCGTCGTGAAGTAGTCGTCGAAGGTCGGGTTGGCCACGCCGGGCACCGGATAGGTGGGGATCCACAGCGCGACGGCAACCCACGCGGCCCTCTCGTCCTTCCACCAGGCGAGCGCGGACTTGTAGGTCAGGTACAGCACCCCGTAGCTGGCCCCCATCCAGAGGACAAGACAGAGGACGTCCAGGTCGAACCGGCGCGACAACCAGCCCAGGACCATCCAGGTCATCGATTTCCTGGCGAAGGTCTGCGAAAGGAGCAGATCATGGGGAAAGAGCGCCGGATCGAGCCAACGGAGGACGAACGGCAGATAGAGATTCTGGTCCTCCCGCCCGAACGCGTACCCGCGGCATAGTACGGACAAGCCGGTGGCGGCGAGGAGGAGGAACTGCGTCTTCAACCAGCCGGTTCTCTCCTTTCGCTCCTCTTGCTTTGGGCGTCTGCCTCCCTGCGCGCTCACGGGCCGCACTCCGAAGGTTCGCGGGCGGCTGGCGGCTTGCGCGGGTCCCCGGAACGGTCACTCTGCAGTTCGAGCGCGGCCAGTTTCTGTCTCGGCGCTTCCCACTCGGGGTCGAGCGTCGCCGCCCGGCGGTAGGCGGCCTCCGACTCCTTGAATCGACCAGCCCGCTCTTCGAGGGCGCCGAGGTAATAGGCGGGGGCAGCGGAGCGCGCATCGAGGTGCTGGGCCGCCTCGAACTGGGTCCGCGCCTCCCCAAAGTCACCCCGCTGGGCGAGGAGGCGCCCGAAGTTGGTCCGGAAGGCCGCATAGTTTGAATCGAGCGCGACTGCTCGCGCGAAGGCCGCCTCGGCCTCCGTGAGCCGCCCCTGGCGCTCTAGGGTTAACCCGAGGTTGTTGTAGGCCCTGCCGTCCCCGGGCGAGAGTTCGATGATCCTCCGGTAGCAGGCCGCGGCCTCTTCCAGCTTCCCCTCGCCCCTGAGCAGGTTGCCCAGGTCCCCCCAGGCGTCCACATAGTCCGGTGCGAAGGCCAGGGCCTGCCTGAGGTGAGCTTTCGCCCCCTCCGTATCCCCACGCTCCTGGAGCGCCGTCCCCAGAAGGGTGTGGGCCAGGTAGTTGCGCTCCGTGACGCGCGCCGCATGAGCGAAGAGCGTGACGCTGTCGTGCCAGGTGGCCGCCTGAGACCACGCCACCGACGAAAGCGTCAGAATTACAAGCCCGGCAGTCACCGCCCTGGCGACGCCGACCCAAGCTTTGCGGACCGGCACCGACGCCGCCCCCCAAGTCACCATGACGAAGAGTCCGATGGAGGCCACGTAGGTGTACCGGTCGGCGGAGGACTGACTCCCGGCCTGGATGATTCCGATCACGGGCAGAAGGCTGACGAGGTACCAAAGCCAGCCGGTCAGTATGAAGGGATAGGAGCGTCTCAGCTTCACGCCGAGCACCGTCACCGAAAGGAGCAGCGACGCTGCGGCAAACGCTTTGATTAGGGTCATGTCTTGCACGTCATACGGGTAGAAGACGGCGAGATGAACCGGCACGAAAGTCTTGCCGATGTAGACGGCGCAGGAGAGGATGGCGTTCATGAGGCGCACTGCCAGCGGGAACGAGGCCAGGGAGCCGAGCGCTGCGCGAGCTTGTGCGGAAAGGGTGATTGCAGCAAAACCTATGCTGAGCGCGATGAACGGCAGTTTCTCGAGGACAAGCTCCCTCCAGGTGCGCCGATGCTCGGCGTCCGAGCTCATAGGTGTTCGGGCCAGCGGCCAGTAATCCAGGAGGAGCATGAGGGCGGGGGCGGTGACAAGCATGGCTTTGGCCAGGAGGCCCGAGAGAAGCAGGACGAAGGCGAGAGTATAGCGCCCCAGGCTAGGGCGGGTCGCGTACTCCACGTAGGCGAGCAGGGCGAGGAACAGGAAGAACGTGCTCAATACGTCCTTGCGCTCCGAGATCCACGCCACCGATTCCACGTGAAGCGGATGGAGCGCGAAGAGCGCAGCCGCAAACAGGCTGGGCCAGTAACGCCGAGTGCTTCGCCGCAGCAGGACGAAGCACATGATCGAGTTGGCCGCATGGAGCACGAGGTTGGTGAGGTGATGGCCCCCGGCCCATAGCCCGAAGAGCTGGCAGTCCAACATGTGCGACAGGAGCGTCAGCGGGTAATAGAACCAGAGCGATGTCGTGGTAAAGGCCCAACAGACGTTGTCCCAGGTGATGCCCGCCTGAATTCTCGGATTCTGTGTGATGTACGCATTGTCATCGAAGTTGACGAAGCCCGCACCCAGAAGGGAGCCATAAACCGCGGCCGTGGCCAGGACTAGCAAGCTCCCTGCCAATAAGTCTCGGGCCACCGGACTCACGGGCAGCTTGAGCGAATTGAACCCGCTCCGTGGCGCCAGCTTAGTCAATATGGGCTCCTCGGTCCCACCGGCTCATTTGGCGACAGTCGACACTTAGGCTGACGCACCGCTTCGTGTTGCCTGGGAGCTTTCGACGACCTGTCCTAATCCTCGCAGATCACCCGGGCTGAGCCTTCGGCCATCGCGCCTGAAGATACTCGGATCTCTCAACCCCATGCGCATCATCCGATAAGCCAGCGCCGTGGCCAGGACGCCAAAGCCATACGTGCAGCTCCGGCTGAAGGAGATGGAAGATGCCTCCCTCATATAGCGTGTGGGACAAGATATCTCCCCGATCTTGAAGCCAAACGCAACGGCTTGGGCCAGCATCTGGTTGTCGAAGACGAAGTCATCAGAGTTTTCAAGGAGCGGAATGCTTTCGAGCACGGTCCTCGAGAAGGCACGGTACCCGGTGTGGTACTCAGAAAGCTTCATGCCCAGCAAGATGTTCTCAACTGCCGTGAGGAAGCGGTTCGGCACGTATCGCCACATCGGCATTCCGCCCTCGAGCGCGCCCGTTCCCAGAATTCTCGAGGCCAGAGCCAGATCGTATTCGCCCGAGGCAACCATCCACGCCATGGCGCCACAAAGCTTTGGGGAGTACTGGTAGTCCGGATGGATCATGACGACGATGTCGGCGCCGTGTCCCAAGGCTGCCGCGTAGCAGGTCTTTTGATTCCCCCCATAGCCGAGGTTCTTCTGGTGCCGTATCACGGTGGCGCCGAGTCTCATGGCGATTTCGACCGTCCTGTCCCGGCTCTGGTCATCCACCAGGATGAGCACGTCGATGAGGTCGTGCGGCAGCTCTTCATAGGTCCTGAGGAGAGTTGCCTCCGCATTGTAGGCCGGCATCACCACCGCCAGCTTCTTGCCTCCGATCATCGTCCGGCCCTCCCATAACTGCCTGACTCAGTTATTGTATCAGTGTCTGTCGGGAGTGGGCCGACCCCTCGCTCGCACCTATTCATGTCGCCGCGACGATTTGTCCCGATGGGCGAATTGGGCTCGCATGCCCTAGAGTACCCCCGCTGACGATGGGTTGTAGTTGTCGTGGCCCAATCTCTGCAGCCCGAATCTCATGGTTCGTCGATCCCGGAAGTGCCGTTTAATAAAACTGGACCAGATTGTTCCCCTGAGGACTCGCCTCTGCCCCCTCGTGAGTGAACTGGGGAGACTTCGCCTTTACCGGAAGCTCCTGAATCAACTCTGGCGCTGAGGAATGAAACTGAAATCAGCGACTCCCTGCCGAACCCGCCCGCCGGTGCCAGAGCGTGAAGGCGCCGTTGGTCCAGGCGATTTCGAAGCGCTTCGCGAGGTACGGCG
>JBBIUU010000076.1:7422-13789 GCA_037440125.1 Acidobacteriota bacterium | reverse complement strand
GGACCGTGAGCCCGTTGTCCAGGCGGTGCTTGCTCACGGGGATGCGCAGGCTCGATCTCGACCTCTCGTCCATGAGACCTCCTCGGGTCTAGCCTTTTAACATACCGCAGGTACCGGCCCGCGGGTACCCCGTCTTGCGGTGCGCCCGAGGATGCCTCATATTGTCCTTGCTGCGGGATCTAAGCCTCGCGGCACGGGGGGTTCGGTACAATTTCGAGATTGTGGAGTGCGGGCCGAGGGGCGGCGGTCGCCCTTCCCGCCGCGGCATTGGGCGGACCACGCCCACGGACCCACTTCACCCCCCCCCCGCCCGCGACATCCATGCATTACACACGTCCCCCGCCGCACGGTGCGGCGGGCCCGAGAGAGAGGAAAGGAGACGCGAACCATGACGAAGTCCGTGAAGATCGCCATCCTTCTCGCCGCGATGCTCGCACTGTCCGTCGCCGCTGTGGCCGCACCGGCCAAGACCCTCGACAACCTCCAGGCCGCCTACAACGGCGAGAGCAACGCCAGCGCCAAGTACACGGCGTACGCCCAGAAGGCCGACAAGGACGGCTACCCCGGCGTGGCCAGCCTCTTCCGCGCCGCCGCCGCCGCCGAGAAGGTGCACGCCGAGACCCACGCCTCGGTCATCAAGGCCATGGGCGGCACCCCCAAGGCCGATATCAAGACCCCCGAGGTCAAAACCACCAAGGAGAACCTCGAGGACGCCATCAAGGGGGAGACCTACGAGCGCGACGTCATGTACCCCGAGTTCATCGCGGCCGCCAAGGCCGAGGGGAACAAGGAAGCCCTGAAGGCCTTCAACTACGCGAAGACCGCGGAGGCCGAGCACGCCAAGATGTACAGCGCCGACCTGAAGGACCTGGCCGGCCTCAAGGGCAAGACGCAGGTCTACTGGGTCTGCACCATCTGCGGGTACACCGTGCCCAAGATCGACTTCGACAAGTGCCCCTCGTGTTTCAACCCGAAGGACAAGTACATCGAAGTGAAGTAGCTCGATGGGACGACCCCGCCCGCCGGGCATTCCCCTCCGGCGGGCGGGGCGCTCATTGAGGAAAGGACGCCCGGCGATCGCAGCGCCGGAACTCAGAAGATCAGCCTTCAGACTGGGAGAGCCCGCCATGGAATTCCCGCCCATCCCGAGCTGGGACGGTCTCCATCCGCTCATCATCCACTTCCCCGTGGGGCTCCTCCTCGTGGCCCCGCTCCTCGCGGTCCTCGGCGCCCTCTGGAAGAAGCACGCCTTCGGGCTCCTGCTCGCGGCCCTCGTCCTCATGGCCTTGGGCACGGCTGCCGCCTACGTGGCCGTGGAGTCGGGTGAGGCCGCAGCCGAGCTCGCGGACCGATCCCCCGAGATCAACCCCGTCCTCAGCCACCACCAGCACCTCGCCGACAGGACGCGCCTCGTCTTCACGGGGCTGACGGTGCTCTTCGCGGTCCTCCTCTTCCTGCCGCTCGTCCTGAAGCGGGAGATGAAGCGCCCGCTGGCGCTGGCCTCCTACGCGGTCTTCCTCGCGCTCTACGCCGGGGGGGCCCTGCTCCTCGCCAACACGGCCCACAACGGCGGGCGCCTCGTCCACGAGTTCGGGGTGAGATCCTTCATGCCGCCGGCACAGCAGGCGCCGACGCCAACGTCGGGCCAGCCCTAGCGCTCGGGCATTTTCGCGAATTCAGCGGGCCGATCTCTGGAGCCAGGCGAGGACCTGGGGTTCGAGGCCGGCCTCCGCGTCCTCGTCCAGGTTGAGTTTGCCGGGGAACCCCACGTGCCCGCCGTCCGGGACGCGCTTCGCCGTGAGGAGGGGCGGCGACGGGGCGACCCACGGGCTCACCGTCTCCCACGGCACCATCGGGTCGTGGGCCGCCGAAACGAGGAGCGCGGGCACCTTGAGGTCCCTAAGGCGAGGTCCGACGCTGGCCTTCGCGTAGTAGTCCTCCGCGCTCGCGAACCCGTGGCGGGGAGCGACGATGGCGTCGTCCCAACCTCTGATGGTGGTGATGCGCCGCGCCTGCGCGGGCGTGATGGGCACGGGCCGCCGCTCGGCCACCCGCGCGTAGATCCGCTTGAGGCCGTCCAGGAGGTACGTCCTGTACACCCACAGGGAGGGCCGGTCGATGGCCACGCAGCAGCCGCTCAGATCCACGGGGGCGCAGACGGCCGCTGCGGCCCTAACTCTCGGGTCGGGATCTTCGGTGGCGTAGCGCAGGACAAGATGGCCGCCGAGGGAGTAGCCCATGAGGAAGATCTCGCGGTACCCCGAGAGGGCTTCGCTCGCGATGGCCGCACGCAGGTCCGCGGTGAGCCCCGCGTGGTAGTAGTCCTCCCCCGTGCGGTCGGCGCCGCGCAGGTTCAGCCTCAGGCAGTCGAGGCCGGCGCGCGCCGCGGCGTGGGCCGTCCGCACCGCGTAGAAGCTGGCGTGGGACCCGCCCAGGCCGTGGACCATGACGAGGATCCGCCCGGAGGCGCCGGATCTTCCGAGCCGCCCGCTCAGGTGCACGGTGCCGGCCACCGGGTCCTGCAGCGTCGTGCCCCACACCTCGGCCGCCGGCTCGGGCCTGCGCGCGAGGCGGTGAAGGATCGTGGGGCCGACGGTCCAGGCGTGGGCGCGGAGGGGCATGCCGCTCTCCTCGGGGGGGCCACCCGCGGCCCCGCGCCACTATAACAAATGGGGCCCAGCTCCGCGCGCGGCCGACGGCGCGCCCTTGGCCCCGGGCGCCGATAGGGGTAGAGTGGCTGCCTGCTCGCCCGGACGAGAGAGGAGCCCGATGGCGCCCTGGAACCCCGACTGCTACCTGGCTTTCAAGAAGGAGCGGTTCGCACCCTTCGAGGACCTCCTGCCACTCATCCGCGTCCGCCCGTGGATGAAGGTCGTGGACCTGGGATGCGGCACCGGAGAGCTCACGCGGCGGCTCGCCGAGCGCCTGCCCGACAGCGACGTGGTGGGGATCGACACCTCCGAAGAGATGCTCGAGAAGGCGCGCGAGTTCGAGCGCCCGGGACTCCGGTTCGAAAAGAGGGACCTGCGCGACCTGGAGGGCCGCTGGGACCTCGTCTTCTCCCACGCCACGATCCACTGGGTGGAGGACCACCACAACCTCATCCGGAAGCTCTTCGCGCACACCGCGCCCGAGGGCCAGCTCGCCCTCCAGTTCCCCTCCAACCACCACCACGTGGCGCACAAGCTCGTGCTCGAAACCGCCGCGCAGGAGCCCTTCAAGACAGCGCTCGGGGGCTGGACGTGGGCCTACCCCATCCTCCCCGTGGCCGCCTACGCGGAGATCCTCTACGAGGCGGGCGCGGAGGACCTGCGCATCTTCGAGAAGGTCTACCCTCACGTCATGGACAGCGCAGACGCCCTCTCCAACTGGCTCTCGGGCACGACCCTCGTCCCCTACCTCGAGCGTCTCGACGACGTGATGAGGGAGTACTTCATGCAGGTCTTCCGCAGCAAGCTCCGCGCCCTGTGGCCCGCGGGGCCCGTGTTCTACCCCTTCCGGCGAACCTTCATCTCGGTGGTCCGGCCCGAGGCGCTCGCGTGAGGGCCCATCGCCGCTTCGCAGCCTGGGCGATCCTCCTGGCGGCCGCGGTCCTCGCCTCGCCGCTCGGCGCGGCGGGCGGCGACGAGGAGTGGGTCGTCCTGCGCGTCCACCAGGCCGGCGGGGACATCACCGTCGAGGCCCCCAGGGCCTTCGTCCGCGCCATGGCCAACCAGCCCACCGGAGCCACGCTCCCCCTGGGCCACTTCCAGGGCAAGCCCGTGAGGATGTCGGCGGACCGTCTGCTGAGGATGCTCCGCGACGTCCCTCCTGGGTCGAAGGAGTCGCTCCTCTTCACGCGCCAGACCGACGCCGGCAGCATGGGATTCTACGCGCGGGCCGTCCCGCAGAGGGCGCCCGCCCGGGACGGGACGCCCATGATGCTGGCCTTCGACATGCAGCGCCAGGGCGCGTCCCCCGTGAACCTCCTCCTCCCCCTCGTGGGGGCCGCCACCCTCGGGAACACGGTCATGAAAGCCGCGGGGTTCCAGGCGGAGTCGGACCTCGGGCCCCTCTTCGAGCAGGGCCTGGAGAGCGCCCGACAGGTGGGCACGGGGACCTTCCTCCGAGCCACCTCCTCCGACGCCAAGATCTCCGTGGGCCTCCGCTAAGGTCCGCGCTCCACCTTCCAGCAGGACCTTGGTCCCACGCGAATCTCCGTGATATGGTTTTGGCTTAATGCGTCCGGGTTCAGAACTGCCCCGGGGACGCGTCGAAGGAGCAGACCCCCCATGAAGAGACTCCTCTTCCGCTGTCTCGTCACCGCCCTCGTGTCGCTCGCCGCCGTGGCCTCCATGGCCCAGACCGCACCAGCCCAGGCAGTGGCGCCGGAACCGCACCTGGCGAACCTGCGCCAGCTCACCGACGGCGGCGAGAACGCCGAGGCCTACTGGTCCTTCGACGGGACGGAACTCATCTACCAGGGATTCACGGCCCCCGGCGGGTGCGACCAGATCTACACCATGAAGGCCGACGGCGCCGACCGGAAGCTCGTCAGCACGGGCAGCGGCCGGTGCACGTGCGCCTACTTCACGAAGGACGGCAAGCGCATCCTCTTCGCCTCCACGCACGAGGCCTCCCCCGACTGCCCGCCCAAGCCCGACTACAGCCAGGGGTACGTCTGGCCCGTCTACGACACGTACAAGATCTACATCGGCGACGCCGACGGGAAGAACCTGAAGTGCCTCACGCCTTGGAGGGCCTACAACGCCGAGGCCACGCTCAGCCCCGACGGCGCCACGGTCCTCTTCACCTCCGACAAGGACGGCGACCTCGAGCTTTACATCATGGATCTCGAGGGCAAGAACCTGAAGCGCCTCACGAACCTGCCGGGTTATGACGGCGGGGCCTTCTTCTCACCCGACGGGAAGACGATCTGCTTCCGCGGCTGGCACCCTACGGACGCGAAGGAGCTCGAGGAGTACCGCACCCTGCTCAAGGACCACCTCGTGCGGCCCTCCCACATGGAGCTCTTCGTCATGAACGCCGACGGCACGGGCCTGCGGCAGGTCACCAACAACGGCGCGGCGAACTTCTGCCCCTTCTTCACGCCCGACGGGAAGCGCCTCATTTTCTCCTCCAACTTCGGCGACCCCCAGGGGCGGAACTTCGACCTCTTCCTCATCAACCTCGACGGCACGGGGCTGGAGCGCGTCACCGCCAACCCGACCTTCGACGGCTTCCCCATGTTCAGCCCCGACGGGAAGCGCATCGCCTTCGCGAGCAACCGCAACGGCAAGGTCCCCCACGAGACCAACATCTTCGTGGCGGACTGGATCGACAAGCCGATGCCCACGCCGGCGGGCCTCGACATCAGCGCCGACAGCGTGAAGAGGGACGTCTACTTCCTCGCCTCGCAGGACCTCAAGGGGCGCCTCACGGGCACGCCCGAGGGACGCAGGGCGGCCGAGTACGTGTCCGACCAGCTGAAGGCCGCAGGTCTCACCACCGCCCCCGGCATGACCTCCTTCTTCCAGCCCTTCGAGTTCACGGCGAAGGTCACGCTGGCGGAGGGCAACACCCTCTCCATCGCCTCGGGTGGGAAGGCGACCCCCTACCAGCCGGAGAAGGACTACACGCCCACGGGGTTCTCCGACGACGCCGACGTGAAGGACGCCGCCATCGTCTTCGCGGGCTACGGCATCAAGGCGCCCGACCTGAAGTACGACGACTACGCCGGGCTCGACGTGAAGGGCAAGGCCGTCTTCATCTACAAGTACGGCCCCGAGGGCGACGACCCCAAGAGCAAGTTCTCCCTCTACTACCCGCTGCGCTACAAGGCCATGATCGCCCGCGAGGCCGGGGCCGCGGCGCTGGTCGTCATCGGCGCGACCCCGGACGACGACGAGATCATCAAGCTCCGCACGGACCGCGGTTTCGGCGCCACGGGCATCCCGGTCCTGAGCGCCCTCCGTTCGGTGCTCGAGCCCTGGGCGAAGGCCGCGGGCAAGGCGCTGCCCGACGCGAAGAAACCCTCCGGGGCGCTCGCCTTCGACCTCCCCGGCGCCACGCTGAGCGTGACCTGCCGCCTCAACCGGGAGAAGGCCACGGGCGACAACGTGGTGGCGTGGCTCCCGGCCACATCGCCCACGGACCAGTGCGTGGTCATCGGCGCCCACTACGACCACCTGGGGCTGGGCATCGAGGGATCGCTCGCAGCCCAGCCGGGCCAGGTCCACCCCGGCGCCGACGACAACGCCTCCGGGACGGCGGGCCTCATGGAACTCGCGCGGGGCTTTGCCAAGGAAGCCAGGCGCGGCCGCAACCTCCTTTTCGTGTCCTTCGGGGGCGAGGAGATGGGCACCCTGGGCTCCTCGGCCTTCGTGAA